>DASUCS010000193.1:0-3766 GCA_036275935.1 Acidimicrobiales bacterium | reverse complement strand
GATCTCGGCCTCGTTGGCGAACAGGATGTCGACCGAGTCGATCACCAACTCGCGGAACTCGTCGCGGTGGCGCTCGACACAGAAGCCATCGCTCAACGTGAGCGCGACCTTGTTGCCGGCGTCACGCGTGATCTTCATCGCCTTGCGGATCGCCGCCTTCGTCGGCTCCATGTCCCACAGGTAGCCCTCGCAGTACGTGATGCTCGCGTCGGCCACTCGGGCGGGGTCGATGTCGTTGCTCGTGATCGAGCCGGCGATGCCGAGTGACGTGTTCATCGTGCGGTGCGCATCCGGCGTGACCAGGATGAGCGAACGCGCGGTCGGCGGTCCGTGCGTGGCCGGCGGAACGTCGAAGTCGACGCCCGCAGCGCGGATGTCGTGCGCGAACACGCTCCCCAACTGGTCGTCGCGCACCTTGCCGATGAACGCCGCTCTTCCGCCGAGCGCGGCGACGCCGACGGCAGTGTTCGCCGCGGAGCCGCCAGAGGTCTCGATCGTGGGACCCATCGCGGCGTAGAGCTCGTCGGCCCGAGCGGGCTCGACCAGCTGCATCGAGTCCTTCTTCAGGTCGTGGCGGATGAGGAACTCATCCGATGCGTGGCTGATGACATCGACGATCGCGTTGCCGATTGCCAGCACGTCGTAGTTGGGCACGGCCGCCCACCCTAATTTCCGAAGTTCAGCGCCGATCGAGACGGGCCGGATCCGCCCGCCTGGGGCCCCAGCGTCTGGCACAGGCGGCAACGGCGGTTTGCGAACGGGTTGCCAGAACAGCGACGCACGGGGCTTCGGTACTCTGCAGTCCCGTGCCCGGAACCGATGCCTACCGTCTCCCGCGCTCGGTCATCCCGTCCCGGTACGTCCTTTCACTCGAGCCCGACATCGAGGCCGCCACCTTCACCGGTGAGGAGTCCGTGTCGGTCGAGGTCGTCGAGCCAGTATCCGAGGTCGTGCTCAATGCACTGGGACTCGAGATCGACGAGGCGTGGCTCGAGCGCGCGGAAGGCGGCGACCGTCGAGCGGCAACCGTGTCGTTCGACGAAGCCACCGAACGGGCTCACCTGCAACTGGACGCGGTCGCGAATCCGGGTGCGTGGATCTTGCGGGCACGGTTTCGCGGCGTGCTCAACGACCGGCTCGTCGGCTTCTACCGCTCGACGTTCACCGACGAGAGCGGCGCCGACCAGACGATCGCGACCACCCAGTTCGAAGCGACGCACGCGCGTGAAGCATTTCCGTGCTGGGACGAACCCGAGCTGAAGGCGGTCTTCTCCGTCACGCTGACCGTGCCGGCGGAGCTCACCGCTCTGTCGAATGCAGGCGTGATCTCCGAAGAGCTGCTCGGTGACGGTCGTCGGCGCGTTGTGTTCGCCGACACGATGAAGATGTCGACCTACCTGGTGGCCTTCGTCGTGGGCCCGCTCGAGCTCACACCACCGGTCGACGTCAACAACACACCACTTCGGGTCGCGCACGTCGCCGGCAAGGACCGACTCACGTCGTTCCCGCTCGAGAGCGGCACGTTCGCCCTCCGTTACTTCACGGACTACTACGCCATCGTCTATCCCGGCGACAAGGTCGACCTCGTCGCCGTGCCCGACTTCGCGTTCGGCGCGATGGAGAACCTCGGCTGCATCACGTTCCGCGAAGTCCTCTTGCTCGTCGATCCCGCACGTGCGTCGTTGCCCGAGCTGCAGAACGTCGCCGTGGTCATCCATCACGAAGTCGCGCACATGTGGTTCGGCGATCTCGTGACCATGAAGTGGTGGAACGGCATCTGGCTGAACGAGGCGTTCGCGACGTTCATGGAGACGAAGTGCACGGACGCGTTCCGACCGGAGTGGAACGTGTGGGTGAATTTCGGACTGTCCCGAACGGCGGCCTTCGACATCGACGCACTCGCCAGCACGCGGCCGATCGAGTTCGAGGTCGTGTCGCCGCGCGACGCGGAGGGCATGTTCGACGTCCTCACCTACGAGAAGGGTGCGTCGGTTCTACGGATGCTCGAGCAGTACCTCGGCGAGGACGAGTTCCGTGACGGCATCCGCCACTACCTGGCGATCCACCAGTTCGGGAACACAGAGACCACGGACCTGTGGGACGCGATCGAGTCGTCGACCGGTGAGCCGGTTCGCCAGATCATGGACAGCTGGATCTTCCAAGGCGGCTATCCGGTGGTCGAAGCGGAGCTGGTCGGCCCGCGCACGCTGCGGCTGCGCCAGGAGCGGTTCCGTTTCGACGGGGTCGTCGACGACACGCTCTGGAGAGTGCCGGTTCGTTTCACCGTGGCCAAGGACGGCGGCGAACGCACCGGACAGCGGGTGCTGTTGACCGAGCGCGAGCAGGACGTCGAGCTTCCCGCGGACGCTGACTGGGTGCATCTCGACTCCGGCGGCTCGGGCTTCTACCGCTCGCGGTACGTGGGTGCGCTGCGCAGTGCAGTCGCCGGTCACGTGGGCGACCTCTCGCCGATCGAGCGCTACAACCTCGTCGATCACGAGTTCGCGTTCACGGTGGCGGGTCGGCGCACGGCTGCGGAGTTCAGTGAATTCGCACGCAGCTTCGGGGACGACACCGAGCTCGCCGTGTGGCAGCGGCTCGCCGGAGCGTTCAACGCGCTCGACCGAATCGTGGACGACGACGCTCGGCCACGATTCGAGGCGACGGTGCGCGGGCTCGCCGCGCCCGCGTTGCACCGCATGGGTTGGACACCTTCGGCCGACGAACCGTCCGTCGACGGTCAACGTCGAGCCACGCTGTTCGAGCTCCTCGGCACGATCGGTGCCGACGACGAGGTGCGCGCCCGAGCCCGGACGCTGCACGACGCCTACCTGAAGGACGCCGAGCTGGTCGCGCCCGAGCTCGTCGCGGCCGCGATCACGGTGATCGCCGACAGCGGAGGCGCCGACGAGTTCCACGCGTTCGTCGACCGCTGGCGGGCACCGATCGACCCGCAGGAGCAGATGCGGTACCTGTATGCGCTCGGACGGTTCCACGACGACGCCTGTTTCCAGGAGATGCTCGACCTGAGCACCTCCGAGGTGCGCACGCAGAACGCGCCGTTCCTGCTCGCACGCGCGCTCGGCAACCGCACGCACGGACCCGAAGCCTGGAAGTACATCCGCCAGAACTGGTCGACGATCGTCGAGAAGTTCCCGGCGAGCACGATCGTGCGGATGGTCGAAGGTGTGCGTTGGTTGATCCCGGTGGCAGCCGATGTGCAGGCGTTCTTCGCCGAGCATCCGGTCGAGCAAGCGCCGAAGACGATGGAGCAGCATCTCGAGCGGTTGCGGGTGAACGTCGCGTTCTACGACCGCGACCACGAAGCCTTCTCGCGCTCGCTGGCGGAGTAGCCCTCCCCTCCGCGGGCGTCTTGTTACAGGCCGCCGACAGTCGGAGTGAAGCGCGCCAGGTAGCTCGTGAGGTGGGCGTAGGTGCCCGTGGCGAGGAGCACGCCGAGGGTGACCAGCAAGACGCCTGCGACACGTTCGAGTGACGGTCCGATCCGTTGCAGCCGTGTCGCAAGACCGGGCCACGACGCGAGCCCCAGTGACGCGAGCAAGAACGGCACGCCGATTCCGGCGGCGTACGCGCCGAGCAACAAGGCACCGCGCGCCGGATCCGCGCTGCGGGCGGCGATGAACAGGGCGGCACCGAGCAACGGTCCGACGCACGGGCTCCACGCCGCACCGAAGGCGACCCCCAGGACGAGCGGCCGCAGCGGCCCCCCGACGTTCGGCAATCGCGTGATCAGCCGGCGTTCCTG
>DASUCS010000192.1:0-4440 GCA_036275935.1 Acidimicrobiales bacterium | reverse complement strand
TACGAGTCCTTCCGGCACGAGAACGGTGACGAATCCGAGCTCGCAATCGACGCCAGCGCTGAGGAGGAATCCCAGCTCGCCCGGTAGCTTGTGCTCCTCGTGCGCACGTTGGCCGTCCTCTCGTTGCACACATCGCCGCTGGTCCAGCCCGGGGTCGGCGACAGCGGTGGCATGAACGTGTACGTGCGCGAGCTGGTGTCTTCGCTCGCCCAGGCCGGTGTGCGTTCCACGGTCTTCACCCGCCGCGACGGCCTCGATGTCCCTGACGTGGTCGACGTCGAGCCTGGCTTTCGCGTCGTGCACATCGACGCCGGCCCGGCGGACGTCCCGAAGGAGCGCCTCCCGGAGGTCGTCGACGCGTTCACCGACGGTGTGCTCGCGCACCTCCGGTCCCATGACGACGTCGATGCGATCCATGCCAACTACTGGCTGTCCGGCGTTGCCGGTCACACGTTGAAGCACGCGCTCGACATCCCGTTGGTGTCGACATTCCACACGCTCGCGCGCGTCAAGGCCGAGACGGGTGACGCCGAACCGCAGCGGCGCATCGATGCGGAGTTCGCAGTGATGCGTTGCTCCGACGCCATCACCGCGTCCTGTCCAGCAGAGGCGCAACAGCTGGAGCGGCTCTACGACGTGCCGCCCGAGCGCATCCAGCTCGTGCCACCTGGTGTGATCCACGCGTTCTTCTCGCCTGGCGACCGCAGGGGTGCGCAGCGCGCCTTGGGCTTGCGCGACGACGGTCATCCGGTGTTGCTGTTCGTCGGGCGGATCCAACCGCTCAAAGGTGTCGACGTCGCGATCGCCGCCCTGGCCGAGGTCACGCACGACGACGCCGAGCTGTTGATCGTCGGCGGACCGAGCGGTCCGGATGGTCACACCGAAGCGGCGAAAGCGCATGCGCTTGCGGAAGAGCTCGGTGTCGCCGACCGCATCACGTGGGTCGATCCGCAGCCGCATTACCGGCTTGGCAGCTACTACCGCGCCGCGGATGTGTGTGTCGTGCCGAGCCGATCCGAGTCGTTCGGTTTGGTTGCGCTCGAGGCCGCGGCCTGCGGCGTGCCAGTGGTCGCCGCCGCGGTCGGAGGGCTACGCACGCTCGTGGAGCACGGGCGCACGGGGTATCTCGTCGAGGATCGCGATCCAACGACGTTCGCTCAGTCGATCGATCGGCTGCTGCGCGATCCGGCGCGGGCCTCGGTGATGGGCGAAGCGGCTGCAGCGCACGCGCGCGGGTTCACGTGGTCGACGACGGCGGCGCGGTTGCGACGCTTGTACGCAGACCTCACCACGCGCGCGCTCGTCGACTGTGCCTGAACCGTTCAGCGCAGAACAGCTCGACGCGCTGTCAGCGCGCATCGACGCGTGGGCCGAGCAACAGCGCCTCGACAACCCGACGGTTGCCGCAGTCGACCGCGGTGAAGGCGACGAGCGGCGTTGGTTCATTCGCATGAAGGGCGAGCAGAAGGACACGTTCACGATCTGGCTCACGTTGCGCCAGCGCACGCTGCACTACGAGACGTACGTGATGCCGGCGCCCGAGGAGAACTTCCAGGAGTTCTACGAGCACCTGCTGCGCCGCAACCTCAAGCTCTACGGCGCGGCATTCGCGATCGGCGAGGAGGACGCGGTGTTCCTCGTCGGCCAGCTCGCGAACGAGGCGGTCACGGACGACGAGCTCGATCGCATCCTGGGCTCGCTCTACGCGTGGGTCGAGCAGTTCTTCCGACCGGCGCTGCGCATCGGGTTTGCCAGTCATTTCGAATAACTTCATTGACTTTCATGTTGTCTGATGACTACGGTGCTGCTGCGCCCGGGGTGACGGACTCGACCGCCCATCGGGGAAGGGGAGGCACGAACTCGAGCCCCGGGCGCCCCTTCTCCACACAAATCGCGCGGCCTTCGAAGGTCCTACCGTGTCGCCGATGAAGCTGCAGTTGGTCGGCGGGGGACGGATGGGCGAGGCCCTGTTGACCGGGCTGCTCGCGTCGGGCTGGGCCGACGCCGCGGATGTCGCCGTGGTCGAGAAGCTCGCCGACCGCCGGTCGATGCTCGCCAGCCGGTTCCCGGGCGTCACGATCCTCGAGGCCCCCGAGAAGACGGACGGCGCGGTGGTGGCGGTGAAGCCCGACGACGTCGAGTCCGTGTGCGCCGCGGCGGTTGTCGCCGGTTGCGAACGCGTGCTGTCGATCGCTGCGGGCGTGACGATCGCTCGGCTCGAGCGAGCGCTGGGCGGCGGCGTTCCCGTGGTGCGGGCGATGCCGAACACGCCGGCCCTGGTCGGCGCAGGTGCGGCGGCGATCGCGGCGGGCAGCCACGCGACCGACGACGACCTCGAATGGGCCGCGTCCATCCTCCGTGCCGTCGGCACCGTGGTCGTCGTGCCCGAGAAGCTGCTCGATGCGGTGACGGGACTTTCCGGGTCGGGGCCCGCCTATGTGTTCTTGGTGACCGAGGCCCTCATCGATGCGGGTGTGCTCGCGGGCTTGCCCCGCGAGACGAGCATGGCGCTCGCGACGCAGACGTTGCTCGGGGCCGCCCGATTGTTGACCGAGACCGGCGACGGGCCCGAGGCGCTGCGGGCCGCCGTGACGTCACCCGGCGGCACGACTGCGGCAGGACTGCGCGCCCTTGAGTCAGCTGGTGTCCGTGCTGCGTTCCTCGACGCGGTCATGGCGGCCACGGAACGTTCGAGAGAGCTCGGCGCAGAGCCCCGCTGACAACACCAGCAACACCGGCGTACAGTGGCCCCAGCGGAGGAAGGGGTCTTCCAATGGCGCAGAGCCAGTCGCGTCCACGGTTCCTGACGGTGCTCGAGGTAGCGGATCAGCTGCGGGTCTCCACGATGACGGTGTACCGCCTCATCAAGAGCGGCGAGCTCCGTGCGGTCCGGGTCGGCAAGTCGTACCGGTTGCGCGAGGAAGACATCGACGCCTACCTGTCCAAGCAGTACACGCAGGCCGGTTGACCGCACTCAAGTACGACACCGTCACCTTCCTCTCCGATTACGGACACGTCGACGAGTTCGTCGGCGTCGTGAAATCCGTGATCCGCTCGATCGCGCCGGCGGTCACGGTCGTCGACCTCACGCACGACGTCGAGCCGCACGACGTGCGCGGCGGCGGGCTCACCCTGGCGCGGAGCGCGCAGTACCTCGTGCCGGGCGTCGTCCTGGCGGTGGTCGACCCAGGAGTCGCCACCGAACGACGCGCCATCGCCGTCGAGGTCGGCGGTGGGCAGTCGGTGCTCGTGGGCCCGGACAACGGATTGCTCGCGCCCGCCGTCGCGATGGTCGGCGGCGCGACGCGTGCTGTCGCGCTGACCAACGAGGACTACCAGCTTCCGGCGCCGGGCCCGACGTTCGCGGGGCGCGACGTCTTCGCTCCCGCGGCCGCGTACCTCTGCAACGGCGTGGACCTCGAAGAGCTCGGGGAGCTCGTCGACCCGAACACGCTGATGCCAGGACTCATGCCTGTGGCGCGCGAAGAGGCCGGCGCCATCGTCGGCGACGTGTTGTGGGTGGATCGCTTCGGCAACGCGCAGCTCAACGTCGACCCGGACGAGGTTGCGACGTGGGGCGAGCGGATCCGCCTGCGCTTCGGCGACACAACCCGCACCGCTCGGCGCGTCGAGAGCTACGCCGCGTTGAAGACAGGTGAGGTCGGCCTCGTCGTCGATTCGTACGGGCTGCTGTCGGTCTCGGTCGATCGCGGCTCGGCGTCCGCGGAGATCGGTTTGCGTCCGGGCGACCCGATCACGTTGGATCCTCTCGTCGACGAGGAGGATCAGAGCGTGCCGGTGCAGCTGGGCCGACGACAGTGAGGAAGGCGACGACGATCACCCTCGCCGTGCTGCTCATCTTGATCTTCGGCGCGGCGATCCTGCAGTTCGTGATCCTGCTCTGAGTCGCGGCCGAGCTACATCCGGGTCGCGAGTTGGTCGCGCGTGAACCGTTGCGCCCCGCGTACGCACAACCACACCGCAATCGACCACACGAGCGCGCCGATCATCAGCGCGATCGGGACGTCGACCAACAGCAGTCCCGCGGCCTGACCGACAGCCAGGAAGATGAGCGGAAGGATCACCGCACCGCCGAGCTGATTGGCCTCCTGCGACGTGCGTGCCCGCGCCGAGACCCGCACCATGATCGACAGTCCCAGTGCGGCGACCCCCGGCGCGACCCAGAAGATCATGATGAGCCAGAGCTTCGTGGGAATGAAGATGCGGTGCAGCACCGGCCACGCGACCGTGTTGGACACGACCGCGAAGCACAGGAAGCCGACCCACGACACGACGACCGCCGGAACGAATGCCGTGAGGAGCTTGGCGACGAACAGGTCGCGGTCGGCCAACGGCATGTGCAGCAACGACTCCAGCGTCTTGCGTTCCTTCTCACCGGCGAACGCATCGGCAGCGAGCACCGCCGACACCATCAGCGGG
>DASUCS010000191.1:0-4270 GCA_036275935.1 Acidimicrobiales bacterium | reverse complement strand
TCTCGTGGGCGAAGAGGCGCACCTCGTCGAGCGGCCGCGGGCCGTACGGGTACCGCCCGGTGTCACCGACGTAGACGACGTCTTCGTGGGGCAGCAGGTCGATCACGGCGCGGGCGACCGTCAATCCCCCGAAGCCGGAGTCGAACATCCCGATCGGGCGCGGGTCGGTCATCGCAGGGGTCCAGGGTAGGTTGCTTCTCCATGACGCTGGAGTACTGGCACAACCCCCGTTGTTCGAAGAGCCGGGCGGGCAAGGAGCTGCTCGACGCCGCCGGTGCGGAGTACACGGAGCGCCGCTACGTCGACGACGCGCCGACCGCCACCGAGCTCGACCAGGTGCTCACCGCGCTGGGCAAGGAGCCGTGGGACATCGCGCGCATGGGTGAGGACGTGGCCAAGGAGCTCGATCTCGCCAACCTGCCCCATGATCGTGCCCAGTGGATCAAGGTGATGGTGGACAACCCGATCCTCATCGAGCGGCCGATCCTCGTCACGAGCGACGGTCGCGCCGCCCTCGGCCGCCCGACCGAGGACCTGAAGGCACTGCTCTGAACGCGACGATCGTGCATCGCCTCCCCCCAGCGGCCGCGGCGATGCGCGATGGTTCGGTCAGCGGAAGTCGAAGGCCACCTTGATCGCGCCGCTGCGATCCTGCGTGGCGAGTGCCGTGAACGCGTCACGCCATTCGTCGAGACCGAACGTGTGCGTGAGCATCGGGCCGATGTCGACGCGTCCGGCCTCCGCGAGATCGAGGTAGTGGGCGATGCCGTGCTGGCGAACACCCTCCACTTCTTCGAACCCGAACGCGTTGGAGCCGACGTAGGACAGCTCCTTGAAGTAGAGCGGCGTGTCCTCCCAGTAGGTGGGACCGTGCACACCCGCCTTCACGATCGTGCCGCGAGCGCGCAACACGCGCGCGCCGACCTCGAAGGTCTCGCGCTTGCCGACCGTGTCGTAGACGACATCGATCGCGCCGGGATAGGCCATCGGCAGACCGTCCGCAGGTTGCAGCACGCCCCCCGACCACGCGGCCGCCTCCTCGATCACCTGCAACGCAGGTTCATGCGCGATCACCGTCGCGCCGAGTCGTCGGGCGAGGTCTGCTTGCGCGGCGAAGCGCGCCACGACGAGCACGTCGACGTCCGGATGCAGCGCGCGCAGTATCGCGGTCGTGCACGTGCCGAGTGCGCCGGCGCCGTACACCATCACTTTGCCGCCCGGTGGCGGCGCGTGGCGCGTCACCGCATGCAGCGAAACCGCGAACGGGTCGGCGAACACGGCGATCTCGTCCGGAACCGAGTCCGGAACCTTGAACAGCATCGAGTCGTGGGCCGGCATGAGCTCCGCGTAACCACCGGACGCATCCTTCGACGTGCCCGTGTGAATGCCCGGCGCGATCGGACCGACGCCGAAGCTCGCGCACAAGCTGAAGTCGCCGACGGCGCACGCGGGACAGACAGGATCGACGCCGCGCGGCCCGCACGACAGCCACGGGTTCAGCACCACTCGATCGCCGACGTCGAGTCCTTCGGCTTCCGGGCCGAGCGCCACCACATCGGCGACGACCTCGTGACCCAGCACCTGCGGCAACGAGAAGAAGCCCTTCATCGGGTTGTCGGGGCTCTGCACGTCGCCCCAGTCCATGAAGATCTGCTTGCTGTCGGACCCGCAGATGCCCGTGAGTCGCGGCTTGGTGATGACCCAGTCCGGACGCAGGAACGTCGGATCGTCCATCTCGGTCAGGCGCATCGGCGTCTGCGCGAGACCGCGCAACAGGTGGTTGTCCCCGAATTCCCCGTCCGGCTCCGGCTGCGGCTCGGGACGAACGCCGTAGAGCAAGGCCCGCATGGGCCGACAACCTAGAAGTAGATCGTGCCCTTCGCCCGCGCTTCGACGACGTCGAGGTCGTCGGTCCACGCGCCGGTCGACAGGTACTTCCATCCGCCGTCGGCGAGGATGATCGCGATCACGCCCTCGTCGATCGTCTCCGCACACCGCACCGCGCCCTGCATGACGGCACCGCCGGAGATGCCGCAGAACACGCCCACCTCGGTGAGCCGGCGCGTCCACTCGATCGACTCCCGAGGGCGCACGACCTGACGGCGGTCGAGCAGCTCCCAGCCGTTCCCGTCCTCGAACACCGGCGGTACGAAACCCTCGTCGAAGTTCTTCAGCCCGTCGACCATCTCACCGGTTGGCGGCTCGATGGCCCACACCTTGATGTCGGGGTTGCGCTCCTTGAGGAAGGTTCCGACGCCGATGATCGTGCCGGCCGTACCGAGCCCGCACACGAAGTGCGTGACCTCGGGGAGGTCGCGCCAGATCTCCGGGCCCGTTCCCTCGTAGTGGGCCTTCGGGTTGGCGGGGTTGCCGTACTGGAAGGGGAACCACCAGTCGGTCTGCTGTTCGGCCATTGCTCGCGCTCGTCGCATCGCACCGTTCGATCCTTCGCCGCCGGGCGACGAGATGATCTCTGCGCCCCAGACCTCGAGCAGCTGCTTGCGCTCGACCGAGACGTTCTCCGGCAGCACGATCTTCAGGTGGTAGCCGCGGACTCGGCAGATCATCGCCAGCGCGATGCCGGTGTTGCCCGACGACGACTCGAGCACGACCTGGCCGGAACCGGGGACGAGGATCCCCTCCTTTTCCGCCTCCTCGATCATCCACTTCGCCGCGCGGTCCTTCACCGAGCCGCCGGGGTTCTGGCCCTCGAGCTTGGCGACAATTCGCACGCGGCCGGGCTTGGGACTCAGCTTGGAGACGTCGAGCATCGGCGTGTTGCCGATGAGGTCAAGGACGGAGTCGTAGAGCGCCATGGTGCCGTGGTGGGGATCGTGGTGGGGATCGTGGTGAAACCCGAGTGAGTCAGTCGGGAATTGTAACGGGGGGCCGCCGCTCGACCACCACCGGCTCCTCGTCCTTCTGCTTGTCACCGACGATCCGGAACGAGCGCAGCACCGGCTCGGGCTCTCGGAGCGAGACGATCACGTAGTGCCAGGCCGGGTCGGGCGCCTGGTCGATGTCGGTCGGTGACGGGAAGGCATCGGTGTGCGTGTGGCTGTGCATCACGCCCATGAGCTCGAGCCCGCGTTCCTCCGCGTCGCGGTCCGCCTTCATGTAGTCGCGCCCGTCGATCTCGTAGACCTTCGCCGACTGGGCGGCGTTGCGGCAGGGATAGAAGCGTTCGGCCCGATCGCCGACGCCGGCGAGCAGTCCGCACACCTCGAGCGGATAGCCGTCGAGGGCGAGGCCGATCATCTCGAGGTAGGCGTGCTCAGGAAGGCGCAGCATCGGACCGCGAAAGTAGCCAGCCCGTCACCAGTCCGAACGCAACGTTGTCTGCCCACTGCGGTGGTTGCGGCAGTGCGGCGAGCGCGGGCCGCTGTCGGCCACCCGCCGGAAGGCTGATCGCGGCGATGCCGAGACCGGCGAGCCCGCCCCACATCGCGGTGTGCCGACGGGGCAACGTCCAGCCGAGCACGAGTCCCCAAAACGCGGAAATCGCGAAGTGGACGACACCGCCGGCGATCACGCCGGGCCGGTCGCGACGCCCGGGCAACAACGTGCCCGCCGCCCGGGTCGACGCCAACACGTTGCGCCGGGTCAGCAGGGCGTGGGCCGTGGACGGTGCGCCGCTGACGACCGATGCCACTGCCGTCGCCCGGACGATGTCGGTGAGAGGTCGCTGGGGCACGGCCCTATCGTTGTCCGGCCATGCCGCCGTCCGGAACCAAGGTCATCGCCACCAACCGCCAGGCGCGGCGTGACTACGACATCCTCGAGACCGTCGAGGCCGGAGTGGTGCTGAAAGGCGCGGAGGTGAAGTCGCTGCGCGACGCGCACGTGCAGTTCGCCGACGCCAACGGCTGGATCCGCGACGGCGAGGCCTGGCTGCTCGGGCTGCACATCGCGCCGTACTCGCACGCGCAGGGAAGTGCCTTCGCGCCTGACCCCGATCGGGAGCGAAAGCTCCTGTTGCATCGGGACGAGATCTTGCGGCTCAAGTCCCGTGTCGACCAGGAGCGGCTGGCGCTGGTGCCGCTGTCGCTCTACTTCAAGGACGGCCGGGTGAAGGTCGAGCTCGGCCTCGGTCGTGGTCGCAAGCGCTACGACAAGCGCCAAGTGCTGGCGAAGCGCGACGCGGATCTCGAGGCGCGCCGCGCGATGCGCTCACGCGGGCGCGCGTAACCCGGGGCGCTCACTGGGCGGGACGAGCACGCAATGCGTCCCGCTGTAGATCGAGGGGACGCACTGGTTGCAGTGGATGCAC
>DASUCS010000190.1:0-30762 GCA_036275935.1 Acidimicrobiales bacterium | reverse complement strand
CTCGACAACTTCGGGCCGTTCACGCTGGCGATCGTGGTCGCCCACGAGCTCGGCCACGCCATCGAAGCGCGGCACGGGATCCTCAACGGCCAGTTCATCACCTTCGTCACCGAGCAACAGGCGGACTGCTTCGCCGGCGCGTACACGCAGTTCGTGCAGAACGGAGGGTCGAAGGACTTCACCGTGAAGCTCTCCGATCTCGACAACGCGATCGGCGGCTTCTTGTTGATCCGAGATCCCGTCGGCACCGACACGGTCAACGACGTGAGCGCGCACGGCTCCGCCTTCCAGCGCATCAACGCGTTCGAGGACGGCCTCAAGGATGGCGGCCAGAGCTGCAAGGACTACGAGAACGAGACGTTCAACTTCGTCCCGGAGACGTTCGACCCCGGCGACCTCGCGGACCCAGCGGCAGCAGCCAACCTTCCGTTCCCGGAGGTCGAGCCGTTGGTGATCGCCAACTTGGAAGGCTTCTGGACCAGCGCGTTCAAGGACATCCAGCAGCAATGGAAGACCGCCAAGATCAACGCGTTCGATCCCCAACAAGGGGTCACGTGCGGCAAGGACAAGAAGCAGGGAGACGACGCGATCGGGTTGGTCTTCTACTGCGCCGACGACGACACGCTGAACTGGGACGAGAAGAACCTCATGCCTGCCGTGTACGAGATCGGTGACCTCGCCGAAGCGGTCGTCATCGCCAACGAGTACTCGACACGCGCGCAGCACCTCGCCGGGTTGCCCGAGGACTCACTCGACGCGCGGTTGCAGGTCGACTGCTTCACGGGCGTGTGGGTGGCGACGACGAAGACGAACGAGATCAACGACACGCTCCCGGACAACGCCAAGCTGTTCCTCTCCCCCGGAGACCTCGACGAGGCCGTGTCGGCGTTCCTCGAGTTCAGCAAGGCCTCCGCGTCAGCGTCCGGCGAGTCGACGGACGGGTCCGCGTTCCAACATCTGGACGCCTTCCGCACCGGCTTCTTCACCGCGTTCAACCAGGGCTACAACGTCGGACTCGGCAAGTGCGTCGACAACGGAGCGTCTGCCTCTGCACTGGCGGCAAGCGATTCGAGCTCGTCCAGTTCGGAGAGCTCCGCGATCGAGTCCCACTCGTCGAGTACGGGGAACTAAGTGTCTGACGCCTTCGCCAGCGCGTCGTCCCACGACGCGCCGCTGGCGATGAGCTGCCGGTACTCCATCACGACGCGAGGACGGTTCATGCCGAGCACGCCGACGAGCCGCTCGCCGCGCCCGTAGATCGCGACGAAGCGGCGCTCGTCGATCGAGCCGTCGACAACTCGCACTTCATCGTCGGCGCTGCTGCGGCCAGCGAGCTGGATCTTGCGGTCGTATTGGTCCGACCAGAACCACGGCACCGGCGCGTACGGCTCGGACTGACCGAGCAACCGGCGCGCCGCGTGCGCACCTTGATCCTGCGCGTTCTCCCAGTGCTCGACGCGCATCACCTCACCGAATCGCGTGTTCGGCCACCGGGCGATGTCGCCGGCCGCGACGACCCCTTCGGCAGCGAGGCAGGATTCATCGCACACGACGCCGTTGTCGATCGTGAGCCCTGATCCCTCGAGCCAACCGGTGTTCGGCACCACCCCGACGCCGACGACCGCCACGTCGGCCGCGACCGTGGTGCCGTCGGTCAGCGTCACGCCGGTGAACCGCCCGTTGCCGTCGTCCTGGAATCCCTCGACTCCGACCTCGAGCCTGAGGTCGACGCCGTGGTCACGATGGATGTCGGCGCACACGTTGCCCATCTGATCCCCGAGCGCCCGCTGCAACGGCGTGGACAGCGCCTCGAGAACCGTCACCTCCAACCCACGCTCCCGCGCGGTCGCGGCCACCTCGGCGCCGATGAACCCCGCTCCGACCACCACGACCCGCTCGGGCGTGCGCTCGAGGTCGCGACGCAACCCGAGGCAGTCGTCGAGCGTGCGCAACGCGTAGAGACCGTCGAGGTTCGGCTGCCCGGGCAACGTGCGCACCGCCGCGCCGGTGGCGATCAGCAGCCCGTCGAAGGGCACCTTGCTGCCGTCAGCGAGCTCGACGTCGCGCGTTGACAGATCGAGTCCGGTCGCCGCGACGCCGAGCTTCCAGTCGACGTCGAGCTCGGAGATCTCCTTGCCGATCGGCCGGAGCGCGATGCGGTCGAGCTCCCACTTCCCGGAGAGCACCTGCTTCGAGAGCGGTGGCCGGTCGTAGGGCAGATGCGTCTCGGCACCGATGACGGTCAGCCGACCGTCGTACCCCTGGTGCCGCAGCTCCTCGACCGCCCGGAAGCCGGCGAGCGATGCGCCGACAACGACAACGTTGTCCACTCAGTCTTCGAGGGTGATCGCCTGCTTCGGGCAGCGCCGCACGGCCTCCTCGACCTTGCTGCGCAGCTCCTCCGGCGGGTTCTCCTGCAACACGTAGAGGAAGTCGTCGTCGCGCACCTCGAAGACCTCTGGCGCCGCTTGCATGCAGAGCGCGTTGCTCTCGCAGAGATCGAAGTCGACGACGACTCGCATCTGGTTGCCTCCACTCGGGTTGGTTCCGCTAGGAAACCTATGTGCCGGTACCTGCGGCTGTCGACCGACTGACGGTGGACCAGGCGCGCCGCATCGCCCTTGCCGCTCAGGGTTTCGCCGACCGGCGTCCCACAGGTCGCATCGACGTGCGCCACCTCCGGCGAGCGATCGATCGCGTCGGTGTGCTGCAGATCGATTCGGTCAACGTGCTCGTCCGCTCGTACGAGCTGCCGCTCTTCTCGCGGCTCGGCGCCTACCCGCGCACCCTGCTGACGGATCTGGTCGAGCGCCGGCGTGAGCTGTTCGAGTACTGGGCGCACGAGGCGTCCTTCGCCCCGGTCGAGCTGCACCCGTTGTTGCGGTGGCGCATGGAGGCGGCCGCAGGGCACGCGTGGGGTCGCATGCGACGCATGCAGCGAGACCTGCCCGACTACGTGGCCAAGGTCTACGCGGAGGTCGCCGAACGAGGTCCGATCACCGCGGCGGGTCTCGTCGACGCGGGCGAGAAGAGCGGGCCCTGGTGGGGCTGGTCGAAGGGAAAGACCGCGCTGGAGTGGTTGTTCTGGGCAGGCGACATCACCTCCGCGGGCCGAGGACCCAACTTCGAGCGACGGTACGACCTTCCAGAACGCGTGTTGCCGCCCGACGTCCTCGACGCACCGACGCCGCCCATCGAAGAGGCTCATCGTCAGCTGTTGCTGCGAGCGGCTCGTCATCACGGCATCGGCACCGCCCGCGACCTTGCGGACTACTTCCGCATCAAGGTGCCAGCGGCCCGTCCTCGATTGCTGGAGCTCGTCGAGGACGGCTCGTTGCTCCCGGTGCAGGTCGATGGCTGGCGCGAGATCGCGTATCTGCACCCGGACGCGTCACGCCCGCGGCGAGTGCGGGCTCGCGCGTTGCTGTCACCTTTCGACTCGCTCGTGTGGGAGCGGTCCCGGGCCGAGCGTCTGTTCGGCGTGAAGATCCGCATCGAGCTGTACACGCCCGCGCACAAACGCGTGCACGGCTACTACGTCCTGCCGTTCCTCCTCGGCGAAGAGGTGGTGGCTCGCGTCGATCTGAAGTCGGATCGCAAGCAGAGCCGCTTGCTCGTGCAGTCCGCGTGGGTGGATCCTGCACACGCGTCGTCGGTCGCGCCGGAGGCGATCGCACCCGAGCTGGCGGAAGAGCTGCGTCTGCTCGCGTCGTGGCTCGGTCTCGACGACATCACCATCGTCCGCAAAGGCGACCTCGCGGCCGCGCTCGCACGCGCGCTCTGATCATTCCCACCAGTCGAGCGCGGCGCGCATCGTCTGCTCGTACTGCTCGAACGTCGAACCGGAGCGGACGGACCACACGAGCTCGGCGTCCGCGCCGATGACGTGCCTCAGCCCTGCGTCGTCGTCTTCCGCGACGGCCACGATCGCATCGGCGACCACTTCCGGCGGTGCCGGCTTGCCGTCGGGTACGAGACGCCGCAGCGCGTCGTCGAATCGATCGGACGCGGCCTTGTACCTCGACGACTCGTCGAAGCGGGCGGCGATGATCGCGTTGTTGGCGAGCTCGGTCTCGAACTGGCCTGGTTCCATCACTGCGATTCGCACGCCGAACTGCGCACACTCGAAGTGCAGGGCTTCGCTGATTGCCTCGACTGCATGCTTCGTCGCCGAGTACAGCCCGCCGTACGGCCGCGCGACGAGCCCGGCCAGCGAGCCGACGTTCACGATCACGCCGGAGCCCTGCGCCCGCATCACGGGAAGCACGGCGCGCACGACACGGACCAGCCCGAAGACGTTCGTGTCGAACTGCACGAGCATCTCGTCGTCGCTGCAGTCCTCGATGGCGCCGCGCACCTCGATGCCGGCGTTGTTCACGCACACGTCGATGCGCCCGGTTCGTTCGATGACTTCGCTGACGGCGGCGTCGACCGAGTCGGCATCACGGACATCGAGATGCAGGACATGGAGCTCGAGGTCCTCGTCGTTCGCTGCCTCGTGAAGCGGCTCCGCGCGATCGAGCGTGCGCACCGTGGCGAACACGTCGTGACCCTGTCGGGCGAAGGTCAGGCTGGCGTGGTACCCGAACCCGCTGCTGCATCCCGTGATGAGCACGACCGCCACCCGCTCATGCTCTCACTCACGCAAACGCCGTGCCCGTGACTCGGTCGACGGTAACGAAGGAGGACACGGGCGCGCGCGTCAGCTTGCGGGGTTGGTGGACAGGGCGGCCCAACACGATCAGCGCGGCCAGTGCGAACTCGTCGGGCGCGTCGAGCAGCGCCTTGACCTCCGCCTCCCTCGCGATCGGCATCGTGGTGATGACACCGCCGAGTCCCTCAGCCCGCGCCGCCAGCAGCAGGTTCCACGCGAACGGGTACACGGACGCGCCCCCGGCGAACGTGTAGCGCGGCAGGTCCCGGTCGACCGCTGCGAGCGCACGCAGATCGGCGAACAGCACGAGGACGACCGGTGACTGATCGAGGTTCTCCGGAAAGCCGGTTCCCGGGGGAATCGCGCCAGCCCGGTCGATCGCGGTCGCTTCCGCGCTCCGATCGGTGATCGGCGCCCACGGCGTCAACCCGGCGGCCCGCTGCGCGAGGTACTCGTACCAGCCCGGCAGGTAGAGGTCGCGCAGCGCGGTTCTGGTCGCGTCGTTCTTGACGACGACGACGTGCCAGCCCTGGCGATTGCCACCGCTCGGCGCGAACCGCGCGGTGTCGAGGATGCGAGCGAGGGTGTCGTCGGAGACGGGATCAGGCAGGAAGTCGCGGATCGCGCCCGTGGTCCGCAGCGTCTCGATCAGGTCCATCGTCCGACGGTAGCGAGATGTGGACGCCACGACCGCCGGCGCGCTTGACGCGATAGAGCGCGTCGTCGGCTCGATCGATGAGGTCATCGACCGCAGTTCCAGGTTGGGTCAGCGCGATGCCAACCGACAACCCGATGTCCACCGTGTCACCCTCGACCTCGAAGGGCGGCTGCAACGCCGAGAGCAGCCGTTCCGCGACGTGACGGGCCGCTTGTTCGTCGGGAACGTTGCGCAAGAGCACCGTGAACTCGTCGCCGCCGACCCGCGCGAGCTCGTCGCCCGTCCGCAGACAGGCCCGCAGCCGGTCGGCGACTTCGACGAGCACTTCGTCGCCGACGTGATGCCCGAAGTTGTCGTTGATCGGTTTGAAGTCGTCGAGATCACAGAACGCCACCGCGACGTCGGGCTCACCGATGGCCAACGCCTTGGCGAGTCGCTCACGGAACTCGGCGCGGTTGGCGACGCCGGTCAACGCGTCGTGACCGGCGAGGTGACGCAGCCGGTCGTGCTCGGCGGCTCGCACGAGCGCGAGCTGCACGTACTGCGCGGACCGCTCGAGCATGTGACGGTGCCCGATGAGCGGTGGGCCGACCTCGCGCCGCCACACGGACAGCGCGGCGGGAGCGAGACCAGGGCTCAGCGGTACAGGCATCGTCCAGCACGAGCGGACCCCGACCGCGACTGCGGGCGCGCCGACGCCAGCCGGAAGGTTCACCGGATCGACATGAGCGAACGCTGGTGCGTCCGAGATCGCGGCGTCGCGCCACGGTCCGACGTCGAGCGCGAACTCGTCGACAGGCACGCCAACACCCGCAGCGCCCGCGAACCTGTTGCCGTCGAAGCGGTAGTGCACGACGGTGCCACGGGCTTCGAGTGCGAAGGCGATCGACCGACACAGCGCGGCGAGCACGTCGTCAAGTGGTTCATCGGCGAGCAACGCGGCGACGAACCGATCGAACCAGTACTGCTCGTCCCAGCGGCGCTCGCGCAGCACGATCATGTTCTCGACGTCAGGAATATCGAACAGCGGGATGGCGCCGATCTCCACCCAGGCCAACCGGCCGTCCGCGCAGCGGATCTGGAACACCATCGGCACACCTGCGCCGCCGCGGTCGACCTGTTCGATCTCGGACACCGCTTCGATGGCAACGTTGATCTGATCCGGTGGGAGGAATTCGACGATGTTCTTGCCCGCGACCTCCTCGGGCTTCCAACCGAGCAACCGTTCGACCGAGGCGCCGGCGTAGCAGATGTAGCCGTCGGGACGGATGACGACGAACGGGTTCGCAGTGAGGTCGACGATCAGCTTGAAGACGGCGTCCGGGAGCTCTCCGGCGCCCTCGTCCACGAACGCGACGCGATCGAGTGCCGTCGGTTCAACCGAGCTCATCTGCGTCATCGTTGGAAACGGTTCTCGCCAGTACGAAGAGGTGTACGGCGCAGCCCGTGACCTGGATCGGTCGCGCGGCCGCCCGTCTTGAAGACACTTCAGCGTTCCAAAGCTTCCGTCACGACAAATCAGGCACAATTCGTACGTGAGCGAGAACTCGATCTCCTTGGTGCTCGATTGTCGTGATCCGCAGAGCCTTGCGGCGTTCTGGGCCCAGGCCTTGGACTACGCCGACGTCGGCAACGTCGAGAACTACACGCTCCTCGTGCCGAAGTCCGGCGGCCCGCACCTCCTGCTCCAGAAGGTGCCGGAGGACAAGACGGGCAAGAACCGCATGCACCTCGACATCCACACTCCGGACATCGAGGCCGAAGCCCACCGACTCGAGACACTCGGTGCCACTCGCGTCGCCCACGCGCCCGTGTCCGAGCACGGTCACTCGTGGGTGCTCATGGCGGACCCGGAAGGCAACGAGTTCTGCGTGTGTGACGCGGTCGACGGTTGAAGCGGTAGGAATTGAGGATGCTCGATCCGCGACACCGCTTCTCCGTCGAGTTCTGCGTCCCCTGAAATTACGTACCTCGCGCCGTCGGTCTGACGGACGAACTGCTCACGGGCTGGGCGCCGATCATCGAGAACATCGACCTGATGCCCTCGTCGAAGGGACGCTTCGAAGTCACGCTCGACGGTGAACTGATCTTCTCGAAAGCCGCACTCGGACGACACGCCGAACCGGGCGAGATCGCCAACATCGTGCGCGAACGGTTGGGACCGGAGATCATCAGGGACTAGCGGTACCATCGCCCCAGGTCGGCACGATCAGGGGGGCGGGCTGCACCGGTGAACGACGCATCGAGCGACTCTGTCGCTTCGCTCGCAGCCACGGTTCTCGACGAGGAGGCCGCACGCCAGGCGGCGCAGGCGCACGCGCGCGAGCAGGTGATCTTCCCGGACGACCTGCTGCCGGGGGTCAACGCCGCGCCGATGACCCTGCGCCAGGGCCTCAAGGTCGGCGGCTGGCTGATGTTCGTCGTGCTCACGGCGATCGTGTCGCTCGACGAGCTCGAGAGCGCGGCCGTGTACGTGCTCGCGCCAGAGATCCGCGCCACGTTCGGGATCAGCGAGGGCACGATCGTCTTCATCGGCACTGCGTCGGCGGCCTTCTTCGTGCTGGGTGCGGTACCGATGGGATGGCTCGCCGACCGCGCCAAGCGCGTTCCGATCGTCGGTTGGTCCGCGATCGC
This sequence comes from Acidimicrobiales bacterium, assembly GCA_036275935.1. Taxonomy (GTDB): domain Bacteria; phylum Actinomycetota; class Acidimicrobiia; order Acidimicrobiales; family JACDCH01; genus DASUCS01. Next base: position 22,816 of record DASUCS010000190.1, on the reverse strand, counting down.
GTTCGGGTTCTTCGTGACCCTGTCCGGGTTCGCGGTGAACGCGTTCATGCTGTTCTGGACGCGCTTCGCGACCGGGATCACCAAGGCCAGCACGATCACCGTGCACCAGTCCCTGATCGCGGACGCCTACCCGATCGGCGTACGCGCCCGGATGTCGGCGGCGATGCAAGGGAGCGCGCACGCCATCGGACTGATCAGTCCCGTGCTCGTCGCCGCGATCGCAGCTTGGGCGGGAGGCCCCGAGGGCTGGCGATGGGCCTGGTACGCGCTCGGCATCCCGGTCGCCATCGTTGCGATCGCCGCGTTCTTCATGCGCGAGCCGCCGCGCGGCCAGTTCGAGAAGGCGCACGTGCTCGGCGAGGTCATCGAGGAAGAGAACCCGGCGCCGATCTCGATGGAGGCGGCGTTCGCTCGACTGAAGAAGATCGCGACGATCCGCACCGTGCTCGTCGCCTTCTGCGCGCTGGGCTTCGGCCTGTTCAGCCAAGGCACGCTGTCGTCGCTCTACCTCGATCGGGAGCTGCACCTCACGAACGCGCTGGACCGCGGCATCGTGCTCAGCCTCACAGGTCTCGCGGCGCTGCCGTTCCTCCCGTTCGTCGCCAAGTACTTCGACCGCGTCTACCGCCAGAATCCTGCGAAGGCTCTCGCTGTCGTGGGCGCGCTCATCGCGCCGTCGGCGCTGTTCACGCCACTGCAGTTCTCCGTGCACAGCAGCGTGTGGTTCGTGATCCTCGGGATCCCGCAGTCGGTCCTGATCACCGCCGCGTTCGCGATGGTCGGTCCGGTCCTGTACGCCGTCGTGCCGTACCGGCTCCGCGGCATGGGGTCCTCGCTGACCACGATGTACATCTTCTTCATCGGTGGGTTCGGGGGCGGGCTCATCGCCGCGTTCGCCACGGACTCGATCGGCGTACGGGGCACGGTCATCCTGCTCGGAGTCCCCACCAGCATCATCGGCGGCCTGATGCTCATGAACGGTGCTCGCTACATCCGCAACGACCTCTCGTTGGTCGTGGCCGAGCTGCTCGAGGAGCAGGAAGAACACCGCAAGCGGACCGAGCACGGCCTCGCTGCCCCCGTGCTGCAGGTCGCAGACATCGACTTCTCGTACGGACCGGTGCAGGTGCTGTTCGACGTGAACTTCGAGGTGGCGCGCGGTGAGACCTTGGCCTTGCTGGGCACGAACGGCGCGGGGAAGTCCACGATCCTGCGCGTCGTCAGCGGGCTCGGTGTCCCCGAACGCGGCGTCGTGCGCCTCAACGGCCAGAACATCACGTACGTCACCCCGGAGACGCGCGCCCGGATGGGCATCATGCAGTTGCCCGGCGGCAAGGGCGTCTTCGGCAACCTCACCGTGGGCCAGAACCTCGCCGTCAGCGCCCGACTGCACACGAGCTCACGCGCGGACATCGAGCAGAAGATCGACCGCGTCTACACGCTGTTCCCCGAGCTCGCGGCGCTCCGCAAGCAAGTCGCCGGCAGTCTCTCTGGTGGGCAGAACCAGATGCTCGCCCTCGGGCGGGTGCTCATCCACGAGCCCGAGATCCTGCTGATCGACGAGCTCTCGCTGGGCCTCGCACCGGTGGTCGTGCAGCGGCTGCTCGAGACGATCGAGCAGCTGAAGGCGAGCGGGCAGACGATGCTCATCGTGGAGCAGTCGCTGAACGTCGCGCTCGCCGTCGCCGACCGCGCCATCTTCCTCGAGAAGGGTGAGGTCCGGTTCCACGGTGAGGCCCGAGACCTCCTCGAGCGCGACGACCTCGTGCGGGCAGTGTTCTTCGGTCACGAGGGCGGTTGATGTACGGCGCGGTCTTCACCTGGAACCTGCTGGTCATCGGTTCGGTACGCGGACTGATCATCTCGCTGATCGCGATGGGGATCGTGCTGATCTACCGGTCCAGTCGCGTCATCAACTTCGCGGTCGGCGATCTCGGCGTGCCGTCCGCCGCATTGCTCGGGGTGATGGTCGGCGCGCACGGCTGGCCCTACTGGCCCGCACTGATCGCCGCGCTCGCGATCGGCACACTCGCGGGCGCGCTGGTCGAGCTCACGGTGATCCGCCGATTGTTCACTGCACCGCGCGTGATCGTTCTCGTCGCGACGATCGGCGTCGCCCAGCTGGCGCAGGCGGTCACGCTCGCCTTACCCGAGTACCGCACCGGCTCCTTGCAGACGACGTTCCCGAGCCCGATCACCGGAGAGTGGCACCTACCCGGCGACATCGTGCTCAAGGGCGGCCAGATGATGGCGCTGATCGTGGTGCCGATCGTGACCGTCCTGCTGTGGTGGGTACTCGGTCACACCGCGTTCGGTGAGTCGGTACGCGCCTCGGTGGGCAATCCCGACCTCGCCCGGCTGACGGGCATCAACCCGAAGATGGTGTCGACCGCGGTGTGGTCGATCGGCGGCTTCCTCTCGGCGATGGCCGTGATCCTCCTCGCCACCGAGTCGACGTCGTCCGACCTCGTCGCCATCGGGCCGAGCACGTTGCTGAAGGGTCTGGCCGCCGCGCTCGTCGGGCGGATGGTGTCGTTCCCGAAGGCGGTCATCGCGTCCGTGGCGATCGGGATCATCGAGCAGCTCCTGTTCTTCAACTTCACCAGCGAGACCGGGCTCGTGCAGTTCGTGCTGTTCCTCGCGGTCGTCGTGCTCGTGTCGCGCCGCACGCGCGCCGTGGACATGGGGACCGAGAGCTTCCAGTTCGCACCTCGACACCATGTGATCTCCGCCCGTTTGCGCGAGATCTGGTGGGTCAAGCGCCTTCCCCAACTGGTGACCGCTCTCTGCGTGTTGTTCGCCATCGCCCTACCCCTCGTGATGACCGAGAGCGGCAAGCAGTTGACCTATGCGGAGGTCATCGGCTTCGCCATCTGCGCGACGTCGGTCACGGTCCTCACGGGCTGGGGCGGACAGCTCTCGCTCGGCCAGATGGCGTTCGCGGGACTCGGCGCATTGAGCGCCGCAACGTTGGTGCGCGGCGCGGACTTCACGCTGGGCATCGCCCACTTCCACATCGTCGACGGCACGATCCCGCAAGTGCCGTTCGGGTTCGCGCTCCTGCTGGGCGCGGTGATCGCCTGCGTCACGGCGATGCTCATCGGTGTCAGCGCGCTGCGCGTGCGCGGATTGCTGCTCGCCGCCAGCACGCTCGCGTTCGCCATTGCCGCGCAGGTGTACATCTTCCGGCAACCGATCCTGTCGCTCGGACGTCAGACCGTACGGCTGCCCCGCGACGACATCGGCCCGTTCAACCTCACCGACAAGAACCAGGGCTACTACTACTTCTCGCTCGCGGTGCTCGTCGTGGTGCTCCTGGTCATCAGCCGACTGCGTCACAGTGGGATCGGCCGCACGATCATCGGCGTGCGCGAGAACGAACCCGCCGCCGAGGCCTTCACCGTCTCGCCGACCCGGGCGAAGCTCACCGCCTACGGCCTCGCGGGATTCATCGCCGGGCTCGGCGGCGCGATCCTCGGTGGCCTGGTCGTGTCGATTGGCTACAACTCCACGCTGTTCCGCGTCGAGGACTCGTTCGCCATCGTGTCCATCGCCGTCATCGGCGGCATCGGGAGCATTGCCGGCGCGGTGCTGGGCGCGGTGTGGGTGATCGGCCTGCCCGCGTTCTGGCCCGACAACGAGCTCGTGCCGCTCTTCACGTCGAGCATCGGGCTGCTGCTGATCCTGCTCTACATCCCGGGCGGCTTCACGCAGATCGTGTACTGGGTCCGCGACCAGTTGCTGAGCCGCGTCGAGAAGCGTCTCGGTCCCGCACCTCCGAAGGCGTCCACCGAACCGCCGACGTCGCTGACCAGCGCGGCGCCGATCGAGGACATGCGCACGAACGCCGACGGGAGCGTGCTGCTCACCACCGCGGTGCGCGTCACGTTCGGTGGCGTCGTCGCCGTCAACGACGTCGACTTCCGTGCCATGCCCGGACAGGTCGTCGGTCTCATCGGCGCGAACGGGGCGGGCAAGTCCACCTTGCTGAATGCGATCGGCGGGTTCGTCCCAGCGAGCGGGAAGATCGAGCTGCTCGGCGAGGACGTGTCGCGCCGGTCGGCGCACGCTCGGGCCCAGCGCGGACTCGGCCGGACCTTCCAAGCCGCGCTGCTGTTTCCCGAGCTGACGGTCCGCGAGGTGGTCGAGCTCGCGCTCGAGGCGCGCCAACGGACCTCGTTCTGGAGCACCGCGCTGTTCCTGCCGCGGTCGTCGCGACTCGAGCGTCGGCGACACACCGAGGCGGCCGAGCTGATCGACTTCCTCGGACTCGGGCGTTACGCCGATCGGTTCGTGGCCGAACTGTCGACAGGAACGCGCCGCATCGTCGAGCTCGCCGCGCTGTTGGCCGTCGCGCCGCGCGTGATCTGTCTCGACGAGCCGACCGCAGGCGTCGCGCAGCGAGAGGCAGAGGCATTCGGTCCGCTCATCAAGCGCATCCAGTCAGAGCTGTCGGCGACGTTGGTCGTGGTCGAGCACGACCTGCCGTTGATCCTGGCGATCACCGACCACGTGTACTGCCTCGAAGCCGGATGCGTCATCGCGCACGGCGCGCCAGAGGAGATGCGGACCAACCCGCAGGTGATCGCGTCCTACCTCGGCACCGACGACCGCGCCACGATGCGCTCCAACCAGAACCCCAACCCCGCCCTCGCCGACTAGCCGGCCGGCACACTCTTGGCGCGGCTGGCGACGTGTTCGGTAGCGAACCGCGCCAAGACTCCGGAGGCTTCGCTCTTGGCGCGATCTACGACCTCCCACGTCGTCATCCGCGCCATGTGGGCACGGACTCTGTCTGCAGGGGTCAGGTGCCGCTGATGTCCTTGAGCTCGGTGATGGGCTTGAAGTCGCCGTCGCCTGGGAGGCTCGAGTCGAACGACACGAGGCGGAACCCGTCGTCGACGTCGTACTTGCCCTTGCCCAACGACCCGAACGCGACTGTCGGGATCTTGATCTTGCCGAAGCTCTCGACGGCCTTCGCCCAGGTGTCGTTCGTGAGGTTCGGACCCGCCTTCTCGGCGATCTGCTTGAGCAGTGACAGCTCGTTGCATCGATCCTCGATGCCGACGTACGTCTCGACCCGCTTGGGTGCGCCCGTGCCTTCCTGACCCGCCGCGAGGTCCTTCGGCGCGACGACCTTCTCGCCCGTCGCGTCCTCGTAGACCTTGATGCACTTCTGGACGCCGTCGGTCTCGAAGTTCTCCTGCGAGGACAACCCGTCGGCGGCGAGCAGTCCCTCGTACGGGTTCGGGTTCTTTCCGGCCTTCGTCTCGTCCTTCGCCTGAGACCCGACCTCGGTCACGTCGGTGATCAGTTGCATGCCGGGGATGGCGGCCTTGATCTTCTCGACGAACTGCTTGGCCGACACAGAGGCACCGGCCATGACCAGCGCGTTGACGCCTTCGCTCTTCCACTTCTCGATGAAGCTGTCGAGCTGCGCCTGCGCAGCCGTTGTCTCCTCACTCGTGATCGACAGGACTGCCGTCGATCCCGTCTGCAGACCCGCGTCCGCCGCGAACTTCTGCACCACCGGCGCGGCGCCGGCTTGCGAGTTCTGGTCGGCCATGAGCGCGACCTTCTTGCCCGCGAGCGTCTTCTCGTCCTTCAACAGGTTCAGCACCGCTTCGAGGTGTCGCTCCGCCGAGATGTCGGGTGTGATCAACAGTCCCGGCACGGCCTGTTCGATGATCGACTGCTTGAGGATGTGGTTGATCTGGACCGTTTCCTTGTCCTTCGACACGCACAGCTTGTTCGTGCCGTCACCTGGAGGCTCGGTGTCGTAGACGCCGAGCACAGCGAACACCTGCTCGTCGTCCGTCATCGTGGTGCAGAGCTGCGCGACCTCGTCCTGCTTCAGCGGGCACGAACGATGGAACGTGTACTCCACCTTGCGGCCCAGGATGCCGCCGTTCTTGTTCACGTCGTCGACCATCACCTTGATGATCTTCTCGTCGTCGCCTTGGTTGCTGTCGATGAACTGCTCGAGGCACTTGAAGTCGACGACGACGAAGGCGACCTTGATCGACGTCTTCGTGACCCCTCGGAACGAATCGGTGAGCGCCGCCGATGCCGACGACGAGCCCGAGCCCCCGCCCGATGACGTCTTCTTGTCACTGCTGCACGCGGTCAAGAGCAAGACCGCGGTCAGTACGAGAACGACGCCGTGCCTGAATCGAACCATGGTGCCCCCACCCCGCTCGCTTGTTCCGCGCACTGTAGACAGATCGCATCATGAGTGCTTGGGATCCGGGCTACGGGCCACTCATCGACACGACCATGCGCGTCGCGACGTGGAACGTCTGGGGTCGATACGGGCCGTGGCAAGACCGCCAGCCGATCATCGAATCGAACCTGCGAGCGATGAACGCGGACGTCGTGTGCCTCCAGGAGGCGTGGGAGGACGAATTGTTCTCGCAGCCGCGCTGGCTCGCCGACGCACTCGAGATGGAGTTCGTCTACGAGCGCGCGTTCGTGATGGAGGGCGCGTGGTCGGGCAATGCCGTGCTCAGTCGCTGGCCGATCATCCGCCACGCCGTGGCCGACCTTCCGATGGAGGGAGGCGGTGCGATCGACACCGACGAAGGCGAACGACGCGTCGTGGTGTTCGCCGAGATCGACGGCCCACGCGGGCCGTTTCAAGTGTTTTGCACGCATCTGTCCTGGCGAGCCGACTGGAGCGGCGTGCGCCAGGCCCAGGTTGCGGAGGTGTGCCGGCTCATTCGGTCCCACTCGCCCCGGCGCTTCCCGGCCCTCCTGTGCGGCGACCTGAACGCGCCGCCCGACTCGGACGAGGTGCGCATGCTCACGGGGAAGACGGCCGTGCCCGTCCCCGGTGTGATCTTCCGGGACGCGTGGGCGGTTGCGGGGACCGGATCGGACGGATCGACGCTGTCGACTCGCAACCCGTACAGCGGCGCGACCCTCGCGCCCGACCTGCGCATCGACTACGTGCTCGTCGGCTTGCCCGAGCTCGGCGGATCCGGGCAAGTGGTGCACTCGAGTGTCGCCGGAGACAAACCCAGTAACGCGGGGCTCTTCCCGAGCGATCACTTCGCAGTAGTGGCCGACCTGCGCTACTGATCTCGCTCTTTTCAGCCCTCTTGGGTCGAGCGGATCATTGACAGGATGGCTCGTGGGGGCTACTTGTTGTAGGCAGCACACCGCGGGCAGTGGTCACGTCTGGGGGTTCGATGAGGGACAACCCGTCGGTCGGTTCGATCGTCGAGTTGTGGTCTGCGCTCGACAACGGTGAGCTGTTCGTCGACTACCAAGCGGTGTTCGACGTCGTCACCGGCTCCGTGCGCGGCGCCGAGGCGCTCGTGCGGTGGAACCATCCCGACCTCGGGGTCGTCCTGCCCTCGGCATTCCTCACGTACGCGCTGCGTGACGGTGTCGGCCGGGCGCTCACGGAGTTCGTGCTGGACTCGGCGGCGGGCCAATGCGCCGAATGGCGCCTCCAGGGCTACGACATCCCCGTGTCCGTCAACGTGTCCGCGGCGGCGATGCTGTCCCACGACCTCCTCTCCTTGGTCGGCGCCGTGCTCGACCGGCGCGGCCTCCCCGCCGACCGGCTGACGCTCGAGATCACCGAGCACGCGTGCGAGGTGCGGAACTCCCAGCTCAGATCGACGGTCACGACGCTGGCACGAATGGGTGTGCGGCTGAGCCTCGACGACTTCGGGACCGGCGACTCGTCACTCTCGCGGCTGCAGCAGCTGCACTTCGACGAGGTGAAGATCGACCGATCGTTCGTCGCCAACGTCACGACCCAGCCCACCGATCGCAACATCGTCGAGTTCGCCATCCGCCTCGCACACAGCTTGGGGATGCGAGTGGTCACCGAGGGCGTCGAGACCGGCGAGGCGCTGGCGGCGGTGTCCGAGCTCGGCACCGATCTCGTGCAGGGCTTCCTCCTGCACCGGCCGTGCCCACCCGCCCTGTTCCCCTGCCTGCAACTGCCGGAGTGTCAGGTCGGCTGAACCCGGCGCCTGCGCGACGATGTCGGGCATGGTTCATCGCAGTGTGGAGATCGTCGAGGTGTCGCCACGCGACGGTCTCCAGTCCGAGGACACGATCCTCGACGCCCGGACCAAGATCGAGCTGATCACCCGCGCCGTCGATGCGGGGATCCGGCGAGTCGAGGTGTGCAGCTTCGTGAACCCGAAGCGCGTCCCTCAGATGGCCGACGCGGAAGAGGTGCTCGCTGGGCTGCCGGCGCGTGACGACGTGACGTACATCGGCTTGGTGCTCAACCAGCGCGGCTTCGAGCGCGCCGTCGAGGCCGGGCTGAAGGAGATCAACGTCGTCGCGATCACGACCGAGACGTTCGCCCAGCGCAACCAGGGCACGACGAGCGAGGGCACGGTCGCGGCCTTCGAGGCGATCGCACCGCTGGCGATCGAGGCGGGCATCCGGCCAACGCTGACGGTCTCCGCCAGCTTCGGGTGCCCGTACGAGGGCGAGGTGCCGGTCGAACGAGTGGTGGAGATCGCTCGCCGCGGCGCCGAGGCGGGTGCCGCCGAGATCGCGCTCGCCGACAGCATCGGTGCCGCGGTGCCCACCGATGTCACCGAACGGCTCCGAGCCGCCCGCGAGGTCATCGGCGGCACGGCGCTGCGAGCCCACTTCCACAACACCCGCAACACCGGGCTCGCGAACGCGTACGCCGCCGTCGAAGTCGGTGTCGATGCGCTCGATGCGAGCCTCGGCGGTATCGGCGGCTGCCCCTTCGCACCGAACGCCACCGGCAACATCCCGACCGAAGACCTCGTCTACCTACTCGACCGGATGGGCGTCGACACCGGACTCGACCTGCAAGCGCTCGCCGACGTGGTCCCGTGGATCGAGACCCAGCTCGGCAAGCGCGTCCCCGGCCTGCTCAGCAAAGCCGGGCTCTTCCCCGCCGCATGACGATGGAGACGGCATGACACTCGAGGGACAGGTCGCGGTCGTCACCGGCGCGAGTCGGGGCATCGGCACCGCGATCGCCGAGCGGTTCGCCAAGGATGGCGCAGCCGTCGCGGTCACCGCTCGCACTGTCGAGGACGGCGACCATCCCCTGCCCGGCAGCATCAACGCGACCGTGCAGACCATCGTCGATGCGGGCGGCACCGCGATCGCAGTCGCGGCCGATCTTGCTCACGCCGAGGACCGCCGCCGGTTGGTGGCGACCGTCGAGAAGGAGCTCGGCCCGATCGACGTGCTCGTCAACAACGCGGCGGTCACCTACTTCGAGCCCGCCGTCACGTTCGACGAAGGTCACTACCGCACGATGTTCGAGGTACAGGTGCGCGCCCCGTTCGAGCTGGCGCAGCTCGTGCTTCCGGGCATGCGCGAACGCCGACGCGGGTGGATCCTCAACATCTCCTCCGCGGCAGCCATCCACCCACAGGGTCCGCCGTACGAGCGACGACTGGCGGGAGGCGGCACGGTCTACGGAATGTGCAAGGCCGCGCTCGAACGGTTCACCACCGGGCTCGCGGCCGAGGTCCACGCGGACGGCATCGCCGTGAACGTGCTCTCGCCGTCGGGGTTGGTGCCCACGCCCGGGGTCGTGCACCACGGGCTCGACCGCAATGTGCCGGCCGAGTTCCTCGAGCCCGTGGAGGTCATGGCCGAAGCCGCCTACGTGCTGTGCACCGGTGACCCGACCACGCTGACGGGCAAGGTCACGTACGCCAAGACGATTCTGACCGAGCTCGGAGTCCCGGTTCCGTCGACCGCGTCGTGACGTAGCTCAGCTGGCGCGCGCGTCGAAGTCGGCCATGCGGCGAGCCGTCAAGCGCGCGCCGATGACGCGCAACCGGCGCAGCTCCAGCGGTTCGGGCCGCTGCACGACGTAACGCATCCCCATCTCGCGCACTCGACGCGGGACCACGCCGCCCGCCGTGCCCAGTGCGCCGAAGAACTGCTGGAGCCTGCGTTCGCGTGCCTCGCTCCACCGAAAGCCGTACGCGTCGCGAACTTCGGGAGGAAGCAGTCCGCTCGTGACGAGCCGTTGCGTGCGCGCCGCCGCCGCGCCGATCGGCCACGGCAGGGGCGGCGCCATCGTGGCGTGCGCCACCGAGCGCGCCGCGGATGACACTCGCAGCTCGTTGTTCACCACGTCCGCGACGTACGACTCGAAGTCCGCCCAGTTCGGTGGGCAGTCCGCCATCGGAACGCCGCACGCCTCAGCGACGAGCTTCCACTCTTCGTAGTACTGCGCACGGGCTTCGCGCGACAGCGCGGGACGAACGCGTTCGTACACGACCAACGCGGTGTCACACAGCGTCGCCCACACCCACCGCAACAGGTCAGCGTCGAGCGCGGCGTAGGGCTCGCCCTCATCCGTGGTGCCGACGACGCGTCGGTGCATGCGCGAGAGCAACTCGGCTTGCGCCTGAGAGACCGCCGGGGCGGCGAACGTCAGCTTGGCCATCACGTCCACGGTTCGGAACAGGCGTCCCCACGGATCGGACACGTACGTCGAGTGCTGCTCGACGCCGGCAGCCACCTTCGGGTGAGCGACCTGCAGCAACAGGGCCCGACCGCCCCCCAAGAACACGAACGGCTCGGCATTGACCCGCCACGAGATCGAGCGACGCGAAAGCGGAAGTGACTCCGGGACGGCTGTCATCGGCGGAATTGTCGCGCTTGTGCCGCTCAGTCCGGGCGGATGACCTCCGTCGCCACCGTGCAGGCGGCGAGGACATCGGGCAGTGGCTCGACCCCGATCCCCGGACCGGTTGGCACCCTCAAGCGGCCGTCGTCCAGCACGAACGGCTCTGTGATGTCGGTCGAGAAGTAGCGACTCGATGCCGAGGTGTCGCCGGGCAGCGTGAAGTTGGGCAGCGCGGCGAGCGCGACGTTCGCGGCCCGACCGATTCCCGTCTCGAGCATCCCGCCGCACCAGACCGGTACGTCGTGGGCCGCGCACACGTCGTGCACCTTCCGCGCCTCGAGGTACCCGCCGACGCGTCCGGGTTTGATGTTGACGATGCTGCACGCCCCCAACTCGATCGCCGCTTCCGCGAGCCGCGCACTGGTGATCGACTCGTCGAGACACACCGGGGTGCGGATCTCGCGAGCGAGCTTGGCGTGACCGAGCACGTCCTCCTCGTCGAGGGGTTGCTCGATGAGCAGCAGGTCGAAGAAGTCGAGCTGCGCGAGATGCCGCGCGTCGTCGAGGGTGTAGGCGGTGTTGGCGTCGACCTGCAACAAGAGATCGTCACCGAACCGCTCGCGGACGGCACGGACGGGCTCGATGTCCCAGCCCGGCTCGATCTTGAGCTTGATGCGGCGATAGCCCTCGTCGAGGTAACCGGCGACAGCGTCGAGCAGCACCGGGATCGAGCTCATGATGCCGACGCTCACACCGGCATCGACTGCCTCGCGAACGCCTCCGAGATGGTCGACGAGCCGCTCACCCGTGGTCCGGAGCTCGGCATCGAGGATCGCCGCTTCCAGCGCCGCCTTCGCCATCGGGTGACCCTTGATCGCGGCCAATGTGGTCGCCACGGCGGACGCGCGCACGTCGTCCATGCCGAACAGTCGCGGCAGCAGGTGCGTGCGGATGACCGCGTCGGCGCCGTCGACGTACTCCGACGAGTACAGCGGCTCCTCCATCGCGACGCACTCGCCCCAGCCTTCGGCGCTCGATGTGCAGGCCCGCATCAACAGCACATCGCGTTCGTGCTGTGTGCCGAACGATGTCCGGAACGGCGTCACCAACGGAAGGTGCACCCGTCGCAATTCGACGGCGTCGAGCTTCATGCGGAGGTCCGGGTCAACGTGTACCAACCATCGCGCGTCATGCCGACCGCTTCGTAGCCTTGACCGATCGCGGCCCCGACCGTCTCGCGCACCGCTCGGCGCCAGCCTGGCCACGCGGGACGCTCGCCGACGTAGTCCTCCGGGATCCAGGCGCGCAGCACAGGACCGTCGTGCGCGCACGCAACCGGCGCGTTGTCATCGCCCAGCGACAGGATCGCCGGCGCCGATGCAGTGTCGATCGGCGAGCGCTCGGTCGTCCGCAGATCCCATCGCGCCACCGCGCGATCGGTCTCCTCGCCCGAGTTCATCTCGTCGTCCATCGGGCCGTAGAGGTCGTGCTCGAAGCCGACGATCGTTGCCCCCAGGCGCGACAGGTTGAAGTACGCGTTGCGGCGGATGAGTGGGTCGAAGGTCCACACCACCGCTCCGACGTCGCGGGCCAACGCCCACTCGCGCTGGTGCTGCTTCAACACGAAGCCGATGTCGTGGCCTTGGTGCTCGGGGGCGATGCCGGTGATGTGCGAGTGGAGGATCAACTCACCGTGGTGACGGCCGAGCCACGCCGCGGACGCGCCAACGAGCTCGTCGTCGAGGAACGCGCCCGCCACGTAGTTGCCGGAGTGCTCGAGCGCACGCAACAGCGCTGGCGCGACAGGCTGCTGCCCGCTGGGCGAGGCCCACACGCGAGCGAGCACGTCAGCCGCACGGTTCATGTCGCGCATCTCGACGAGCGACTCCACCCGAGCGGCCTTCACAGGGCAGAAGTATGTTCCGCCTCGATGAGCGAGCAAACCGTCAGGGAGCTGGCCGAGCGGTACTGGAACGGTGAGGCCGACCTCGTCCACGAACATCACCCGGTGCACTCGCCGGGTCCGAACGCGGCCGAGGAGCTGGACGACGGGCTGCTCTACATCAAGAGCATCGCGTCGGTGTCCACGCTCGACACGGGTGACGGGCTGGTCATGCTCGACACCGGCAGCTTCTTCGACGTGAACCGCGTGTACGACTCGGTGCGCGGGTGGCGCTCCTCCACCCCGCTGGCCGCCGCTGTCTACTCGCACCACCACGTCGATCACGTCTTCGGAACGAAGCGGTTCGAGGAGGAGGCCTCGACGAACGGATGGGACGGCCCGGTTGTGTACGCCCACGAGGAGCTGCCGCATCACTTCGACCGCTACGTGAAGACCGCTGGTTGGAACGGCGCGATCAACTCCCGCCAGTTCGGGCTCGGCCTCGTCGACCTCGAATGGCCGACCGAGTATCGCAAGCCCGATGTGACGTACGCCGATCACACGTCGTTCTCGCGCGGCGACCTCACGTTCGAGCTGCGCCACGCACGTGGCGAGACCGACGACGCGACGTGGACATGGGTGCCGGAGCGCAAGATCTTGCATCCCGGCGACTTGTTCATCTGGGCGGTGCCGAACGCCGGCAACCCACAAAAGGTGCAGCGCTACTTGTCCGATTGGGCAACCGCGTTGCGCGAGATGGCCGCGCTCGGGCCCGAGACGATGCTGGCTGGCCACGGGTTGCCGATCTTCGGCCGCGATCGGATCGTCGCCGCGCTGACCGACACCGCCGACCTGCTCGATGCGATCGAGTCGCAGACGATCGAGCTCATGAACCAAGGCAAGCCGCTCGACGAGGTGATCCACAGCGTCGAGGTGCCGGCACGGCTTCGCGACAAGCCGTACCTGCGTCCGGTCTACGACCATCCCCAGTTCCTCGTGCGCAACGTGTGGCGCCGATACGGCGGCTGGTACGACGGCGAGCCCGACAACCTGCTGCCCGCACCACGCGCGCAGCAGGCCCGCGAGTGGGTCACGCTGGCCGGCGGTGTCGAGCCAGTACTCGCTCGCGCCCGCGCGTTGATGGCGGCCGACGACTTGCGCGTCGCCTGCCACCTCGTCGAGTTCGCCGTGCTGGCCGAACCGCAGTCAGAAGAAGTCCACGCGGTGAGGGCCGAGCTGTACCGCGCCCGTTCGGCGCAGCAGGAATCCTCGATGGCTCGAAACATCCTCGCCCATGCCGCTTTGTCCTCCGAGCAGGGCCTCCGGGACCACGCCGGGCGCTACTGAGGGCGGCGAGACGCGGTCCACAACCCGTCTGACCTGCACGTTCAATGCGATTGGTGCGGCTCCGGATCCCCAGGTACAACGGGACCGTCCTCCTGGCAGGGGACGCGTCCGGCCCCGGCACCTCCTGGTCGTCGGGGCCTCGGCGCGTCGGAGCCCGAGAGCGCTCAGCCCTCGGACTGCTCGCGCTCGAGCGCCGCGACGGCCTGCTCGTGAGCGCGGCGAGCGAGGTCGAGTGCCTGTCGGGCCGCGTGCAGTTCGCGCTCGCGCTCGGCGACCACCGACGCGGCCTCACCGACTGCTGCGCCCGCTTCTTGTGCCACACCCCGCAAACGCGCGACCTCGGCCTCGTGCTGCTTTCGCCTCGCGGTTTCCTCAGCGCGACTGCCGGACGCGATGGGTACGGCCGCAGACGCGGCGAGCAGCGCGGACATCGAAAACGAATCCTCGTCTCCAGTGCCGGCGTCGAGATCCGTGAGGACCCCGCGCTGCAGTGCGTCGATGAACTCGGACGTCAACGGGCCCTGGAGCGCGGACTCGATGTCGCGAAGCGGTGCGTCCGCCCCGCGACCCGACGCGTCGATGACCGCTCGGGCGGATTCGATGACCGCGGCCAACGCGTGACGGCGTTCGGCCAATGCGTCGCGGAGCGTCTCGCGTTCCCCACCCCCGAGCACCTCGTCCTGCGCGACGCGTGCTCGCTCGACCGATGTCAGGAGCGACTCGATCGTCGATCCGTCGTGACGTGCAACTTGGTTCAGCGCCCACGCGGACACCGACGGCCGTCGAAGCGCTTTGACCTGCGCGGCTTTCTCGCGCTCGCCGGCGGCGCGCAGCTCCTTCGCCAGCTGATCACGCGCCGCGACGAAGGACTTCGGGTCCTCCTCGTAGAGCGCATCCACATCCATGCGCAGATCATTGTCCCGCGCGATGAGTCACGGCGGCTGCCGTCGTCTCCTTCAGCATGACGACTCGCGCCCTTTCGCCCGAGCGGCTCGGCCGCCTGCACGACATCCTCACCGGTCACGTAGAGCGAGACGGGACGCCCGGGCTGGTGGCACTGGTGAGCCGCGGCGGCGAGCAGCACGTCGAAGTACTAGGCGCCGCGTCGATCGGCGGCGCGCCCGTGCAGCGGGACACGATCTTCCGGATCTCGTCGATGACCAAACCCATCACCGCGGTGGCGACGATGCTCTTGCTCGAGGAATGCGTGCTGCGTCTCGACGATCCCGTCGACCGGTTTCTCCCCGAGCTTGCCGACCGGCGCGTCGTGCGGCGCATCGACGGTCCGGTCGACGACACGGTTCCCGCCAACCGCGCGATCACCGTGCGCGACCTGCTGACGTTCCGACTCGGGTTCGGCGGCTACTTCGGCCCGTGCCCGCTCAACGAGGTCGCCGCCGAGCTGCAATTGGCAATGGGGCCACCGCAGCCGGCGATCCCACCGGAGCCCGACGAGTGGATCCGGCGGTTCGGGACGCTGCCGTTGATGTTCCAGCCGGGCGAACGCTGGCTGTACCACACGGGGGCGGACATCCTCGGGGTGCTGATCGCGCGCGCTGCGGGCCAGTCGTTCGAATCGTTCTTGCGCGACCGCATCTTCGAGCCACTCGGGATGAACGACACCGCCTTCTCGGTCGCGGCCGAAGACCTCGCGCGATTCACGCCGTGCTACACGGCGGACCCGACGACCGGCGGACTGCGGGTGTTCGATCCGATCGACGGCCAGTGGAGCACGCCACCCGCCTTCCCGTCCGGAGGCGCCGGGCTGGTGTCGACGGCGGACGACTACCTCGCGTTTGCCGAGATGCTGCGGCGAGGCGGCGCGCCCCTCCTGTCTCGCCCGTCAGTCGAGACGATGACCGCGGATCACCTGACGCCCGCGCAGAAGGCGATCGGCGGCTTCACCCCCGACGACTTCGACGGGCGGGGCTGGGGTTTCGGCGTCGGCGTCGTGACCCGCCGCGATCACCCTGCGTTCCCCGTGGGGCAATACGGGTGGGACGGCGGTCTCGGCAGTATCTGGCGCAACGACCCGGCTGAGGACATGACCGCGATCCTCCTCACCAACGTGACGTGGTCGTCGCCCAGCCCTCCCGATGTCGTGCTCGACTTCCTCACCGCCGCGTATGCCTCGCTGGTGGACTGACAACGTGCACTGACTAGTCCGCCTGTGTCGTTTTTCGATTGATTCTTTCCATTCGCGGCACTTCGACGGATTGTGTCCGCTATGTCCGAAACCGACTGCGTTGCTGCCTCCCCCGACCTGGCCATCGCCGTGGCGATTGCCGCCATCGCTGTCGTTCTGGCGTTCGTCCTGCCGTGGACCCGCGGCAATGGCGACGTCACGTTGCTCCTGTGCGGGACGTCCGGGGCGTTCGCCACTCGGTGGTTCGTCTTCGGACGCCCGAACGAGGAAGTCGCTTAGATGCGAACCGCGAGCGCAGGACGGGCGGGCATCACGTCGGGATGGGCGATCGACGCGAGTGCTTCGACACCGTCGACCAGCCGAGGACCTGGACGAACGAACGCGGCATCGGCGTCGACGGCCCACAACGGTGCGTCGGTGGTGAGCTTGCCGGACTGGCGGAGGGCTCGGGCCATGGCGATGCACCCGTCGAGCCTGAACCCGCAGGGCGACACGACGATCGCGTCGGGCTCGGCGGACGCAACGTCCTGCCAGGTGATCACGCTCGAGCGCTGACCGGACGCCGCGAGCACCGGGGTGGCGCCGGCGGCGGTCACCATGTCGGGCACCCAATGGCCCGCGTTGAACGGCGGGTCGGTCCACTCCAACACCGCGACGCGGGGTCGAGGAAGATCGCGAACCAATTCCTCGACGGCCGACAGCCGCCGGCGCAGATCGGCGACGAGTTCGGCAGCGCGATCGCCCCTGCCCGTCACGGCCCCGAGTTGTTCGATCGACGCAAGCACCTCGTCGAGCGTGCCGGGATCGATCGTGACGACCTCGGCGCGGCAACCGAGATGTGACAGCGCGTCGTCGACGGTGCTCACGTCGACCGCGCACACCGCGCACAGGTCCTGCGTGACGACGACGTCGGGATCCAGCGCGTGCAACGCACCGGCGTCCAGTCGGTACAGCTCCTCCCCAGCGGCCAAGCGTTCCCGCACTGCGGCGTCGATCTGCGCCGGTGACAGCCCTTCGGGCAACGCCGTGTTGGACACGATCGTGCGCTGCCGGGCCTCCGCTGGATGATCACACTCGAACGTCACGCCGACGACGTCGTCGCCGGCACCGATCGCGAAGAGGATCTCCGTCGTCGACGGCAAGAGCGACACGATGCGCATGGGCGTCAGACCTTACGAAGATGCACACAGCACTGCCCGGGCGTCGGCTCGAGCTCGGCCGTGAGTCCCTCCGCACCCATCCCCTCGAGCACACCCCCGAGGTAGCAGAGGTTCATGCCGCACACGAGCGCGGTCTCGTCGCGGGCCAGCGTGTCGAACGGGCAGTTGGCCAGCCGGATGCCGTCCCGCTCGACGTAGGGCTCGTAGCCCTGCTCGACGAGCGTGTCGACGACGGTCTTCGTGGTCGAGCGGCGACGGTTCTTGCGCGCGACCTGCACTCCGGCCTCACGGCCCGCGTCGACGGCAACATGCTCGAGGGCCTCGGCCACGGGGATGCCCTCGCGCTCGGCCTGAGCGACCGCGCGCACGAGCACCCGCCCCGCGACGTCGTAGCGCCGCTCGGGCAGGCTGACCTCGACCTCGAGGTTCGACCGCCGGTACACCTTCGCCGGTCGGCCCGCACCCGGGCCGCCTCGTCCCGGTGGTCGCCGGTAGTCGGCCTCGAGGAGACCGTCTTCGACCAGGCGATCGAGATGGAACTTGGCCACGTGGACCTGCACATCGACCGCGGCGGCGGCCTGCTCGCGAGTGACGGCCTCGCGCTGCCCGACCACATGCGCGTACAGCGCGCGCCGCACGGGCTCGGCCAGCGCCGACAGCTGTCCGATGCGCTCGTTGAGGTCAGGCATCTAAAGGAGAGTGTAATTGACGAAAGAACCAGCGGCCGACCCAAGAATTTCGTGCGCGAAGCTGGCGACCGTGGACCTCGCGCTCGTCGAGCAGCTCGGCGCCGCCAATCACGGCTTGGCCATCGTGTCGGTCGTCCGAGCGGACTCGTCGATTCACTCGTCGCTCGTGAACGCAGGTGTGCTCGATCATCCAGTGAGGGGCGAACGCATCGTCGGCTGCGTGATCGCGGGATCGGCCCGCAAGCTCCAGCTGCTGCGTCGGTCCGGCCGCGCCTCGCTCGCTTTCCAGCACGGCTGGCAGTGGGTCTCCGTCGAGGGACCGATCGAGATCGCCGGACCGGACGACCCCGGTGTCGTCCCCGCCGACGACGTGCCGGAGCTGCTGCGAACGGTGTTCCGCGCCGCAGGCGGGACGCACGAGGACTGGGACGAGTTCGACCGCGTGATGGCCGCGGAACGAAGGACGGCGGTGCTCGTGGCGCCCGAACGGCTGCTCACCAACTAGTTGTCGTTTCCGCAGTCCTCCGAGGCGTCCTGCGGGCACTGCTCGAGCTTCGCCAGCACCGCCTCCGAGATGTCGGCCAGCGCCGCGATCTGATCCCGAGTCAAGGCGTCGAAGAACACCCGGCGGACGTGGTCGACGTGTTGTGGCGCGGCCTGCTCGAGCGCCCGGCGTCCGGCCGCGGTCATCCCGACCAGCGCGCCGCGGTTGTCCGTCTTGCACGGCATCCGCTTGACCAATCCCCGTTGTTCCATGCGCGTGAGGTGGTGCGAGAGCCGGCTCTTCTCCCACTGAATGGCAGTACCGATCTCGGACGGACGCAACCGTGCGTCCGGCGCTTCGGACAGTGCGACGAGCACGCCGTAGTCACCGTCCGACAGCCCGGTGTCCCGCTGCAGCTCGGCGCCCAGCGACCGGCGCAGCCGGCTGCTCATCACGAGGAACTGCCGCCACGCCCGTGCTTCCTGCTCGTCGAGCCACTCGCTGCCCGCCATGTCTTCAGGATAGGGGAATAGTTGACGCGTCACCGAGGTTCCTTCGCACAAAGGTTGACACATCAACTACATGGAGGAGAACCCCCGATGAGCGTCACCACCGAAACCACGATCCCCGGTTACGTCGCCGGAACCTGGACCATCGACCCCGTGCACTCCGAAGTCGGCTTCACCGTGCGCCACATGATGGTGAGCAAGGTGCGCGGCAAGTTCACCGAGTTCAGCGGCGAGCTCGTGACCGGCGACGACCCGCTCGACTCGCGCGTGTCAGCCACGATCGAGCTGGCGTCGATCGACACCGGCAACCCCGACCGCGACAACCACATCCGCTCGGCCGACTTCTTCGAGACCGACACGTTCAAGACGATGACGTACCGCTCGACCGGCGTGCGGGTCGACGGCGACGACTACGTCCTCGACGGTGAGCTGACGCTCAAGGGCGTGACGAAGCCCGTCGCGCTGAAGTTGGAGCTCGGCGGCTTCGGCCCGGATCCGTACGGCGGCACCCGCGCCGGATTCTCGGCGACCGGCGAGATCAAGCGCAGTGAGTTCGGCGTCGACTTCAACGCCGCGCTCGAGACCGGCGGGCTCGTCGTCTCCGACAAGGTGAACCTGCACCTGGAGATCGAAGCCGTCCTCAACTGATCCGTGCGACTGGTGCGCACGCGAGGGACGAAAACGTCCTCTAGGTGCGCACCAGTCCGGTCAGTCGTCGTCTGGGCGGGCGAGCAGGCCGGCGACGTCCACCAAGCCGGTGGCGAGGCCCGCGGCGCGTTCGACGACCGCGGCCAGGTAGTGCTCTGCGACCGAGCTGTGCCCCTTGAGGGGCGGCGAGCCGAGCGAGTCGATCAACGCCGAAGGATCAGAGACAGGTACGACCGGCTCGGGCGCATCGGGCTCGGGCACCGGCGACCACAGACCGCGTGGCTTCTGACGTCGATGCGATGACCGCCGCCGCCGGGACGACTGGCCGCGCGGTGCGTTCATGAGTCCTCCGTGAGCAACTTGTGCGTGTCGATGCCGAGGGCGACCCGCAACTGGTCGGCGTTGAGATCACCGAGCGAGCTCGACTTCGGCAGCACGAGATCCGCGATCTGACGCTTGCCGGCGACGACGTCCTCGACCCGTTCGTCGATCGTGCCAGGACACACGAGTCGGTGCGACACAACAGTGCGGGTCTGCCCGATGCGCCACGCACGGTCGCGAGCCTGGTCCTCCTTCGCGGGGTTCCACCAACGGTCGTACAGCACGACGTGGTTGGCGGCCGTGAGGTTGAGACCGGTGCCGCCCGCGGTGAGCGACAGCACCAGCGCACCCGCACCCTCGCCTTCCTGGAACTCCTTCACCATGCGGTCGCGCACGCCGCGCGCGAGCCCGCCGTGGTAACACGCGATCGGTACCCCGGTGATCTCGGTCAGATGGTCGGCGAGCTTCATGCCCCACTGAGCGAAGTGCGTGAAGATCAGCATGCGCTCGCCGGCCGCGAACACCGCGTCCACGAGCTCCTCGAGCCGGCTGAGCTTGCCGGACCGTCCGTGCAGCGGCTCGTCGTCGGCCTGGTACGCCGCGGGATGGTTGCAGATCTGCTTGAGCGCAGTGATCGCCGCGAGCACCGCGCCCTTCTTCACCTCGCGATCGCCGTCGGCCGAGTCCTTCACGAGCGAGTCGAGCACCGCTTGGTAGAGCCCGATCTGCTCCTTGGTCATCGTGCAGTGGTCGAGCTCGTCGATGCGGTCGGGCAGCTCGGCGGCGACGTCAGGTTCGGCCTTCGTGCGGCGGAACACGAGGATGCCGTTGAGCGCGCGCAAGGCCGCTTCGCCCTCACCCGCGAGCTGCGACACGAACGTGGCCCGCGAGCCGACGAGCCCGGGGTTGCAGAAGTCGAGGATCGACCACAGGTCGCCGAGACCGTTCTCGATCGGCGTACCGGTGAGCGCGAGCCGCGCGTGCGCGCCGATCCGCCGCAGCTGTTGGCTGGTCTCGTTCGCCGGGTTCTTGATCGCCTGCGCCTCGTCGAGCACGAGGTGCTGCCACTCGAGGGCGGACAGCGCGTCGACGTCGCGCACCGCAGTTGCGTACGTCGTGATCACGACGTCGGCCTCGGCGACCTCGTCGGCCAACTCGGATGCCGATGCCCGGCGCGCACCGTGATGGACGACGACTTTCAGCTCGGGCGTGAAGCGATGAGCTTCCGCTTCCCAGTTACCGACGACGGCCGGAGGGGCGATCACCAACGCAGGCAGCTCGCCGCGCATGCGCACGAGGTGCGCGAGCACGGTCGGCGTCTTACCGAGACCCATGTCGAGCGCGAGGCAACCGCCGAGATCGACGGCGTCGAGGAAGCCGAGCCAACCGAGCGCCTCGGCCTGGTACGTGCGCAGCGTTCCCTTGAACCCTGCGGGTTGCTCGACGAGCTCGTCCTGCGAGATCGACGCGGCTTTGTCGAGCAGGTCGGCGGCCCAACCGCCACCTTCGACGATCAGGCGCTCGCCGAGCGCGGTCCCTTCGAGCCCGACGGCTTGGCGCAGGATCTCCGCCCCGGTCAGTTGCGTCACGCTGGCGCGTTCCGCGAGAGCGGCGGCCGCCTCCTTCAGATCGATGCGGTCGAGCTCGACCCATTTCCCACGCGACTGCACGAGCGGGCGGGCCTCGGTTGCGAGTCGCAGCACTTCATCCGGCGTGAGCTCGACGTCGCCGAACACGGCGGACCAACGCACGTTGCTCAGCTGTCGTGCCCCGACGACCGAGTCCTTCGTCGGCTCGACGAACATCCGCAGCGCCGCAGTCGGCTTGCGCCGCGACAACGCCGGCACCCGTACTTCGAAACCTGCGGCCTCGAGCAGAGGACCGGTGCTCGTCATCAGCTCCCAGGCCTCGTCGGTGCTCAGGTACACCTGGCCCCGTCGCAATGCGCCCGGCCGTTGCAGCACCGGGAGCAGGCGTTCGAGACGAGCGAGCTCGTCGGCGATCGGTTGCGTGGACTTGGTCGCGGACAGCGCGACCTCCACGTCGAGCAACGCGCGGTTCGGCCCGGGACCGAGCACCTTGAGGAACCACGCGTCGCCGCGATCGGGGGGGTCGAGCTGCACGACGAGTCGAGGGCGCCCGGGGTGCGTCACCGGCTTGGCCCACCGCTGCAGGCGGTCCGCCACGTCTGAGCCGGCGCCACCCGGCGCGTTGAACGGCGAGCCGTCGAGTCGCGTGATCACCGATTCCGCGACGTCGGCGGTGGTGCGCACGACGGGCGGTGGGGCTGGCATCTCGAGCATCGCCGCCGCCTGACTGACGACCGCGTGCACGACCGCGTTGAAGAGTTCGATCACCAACACGCGCGACGTGATGGATGGCGGCGACATCACGCGGACCGGCCCTGGCATCGTCGCTGCGAACCGATCGATCGTGGCGTTGTCGAGCAGCGCCGCTTGCCAGCGCACGCCCATCTCCACCGATCGGTCGACGCGTCGCAACGACCGCAGCGCGGGCACGACCGATCCACGGGCCACCTGTCGCACTGCTGCCGCAGCGAGATGACCGAGCCAGCGCACACTCGCCCCGAGATCCTCGGACGGTTCCCGGTCGCCGCCGATCGTCACGAGCCAGAGGAGTGAATCCCGCAGCGGGATCGACACCGCGTCAGCGCGTTCCCCGTCCGGCAGATCGACACCGCGATGCGCCTGCCACTCGGTCTTGGGCGCCTTGAGGTCTTCGAGCAGGTCGGCGAGCTCGTCGTTCTCGGCCGGCGGCTCGTCGGGGCCGGCGGCCCACACGACGATCTGCCCGTCCGACCACGACGCCTGCAACCGCAGGCCCGACTCCTCGACGAGATCGTCAGCGCGGGGTGGGCGTTCCTCCGGTCCGTGGAATCGTTCGTAGACCCGGCGCAGACCCTCGAGCTCCTCGGCGAAGTCGGCGATGACCTGGGCGCGTTCTGGCCCCTTCAATCCTTGGACCGACTCGAGTCGCGCCTGCGTGTCGGCCAGCAGCGAATCGACC
>DASUCS010000189.1:0-11602 GCA_036275935.1 Acidimicrobiales bacterium | reverse complement strand
TGCCGCCGGGTGGGAACCGTTCGATGCCGTGCTCGTCCGTGCCGCCGACGAGCTGCATGACGACGGGTGCATCACCGACGGCACGTGGGCCGAGCTGTCGACGCGGTACGACGTGCCCCAACTCATCGAGGTGCCGATGGTCGTGGGTCAGTACCACCTGGTCTCGTTCACGCTGAACTCACTCGGCGTGCAGCGGGACGAAGGCGTGCCGGGGTTCGACGGATGAGCGCACCTCGACTGGACGGCAAGCGCGTGCTCGTCGTCGGCGCGGGGACGCAACCGTCGGACGACGAGGACGCTCCGGTCGGCAACGGCCGTGCCATTGCCGTGCTCGCGGCACGCGAGGGTGCATCGGTGCTCTGCGCCGACCGTGACGAGAAGGCCGCACGGGAGACTGCCGACTGGATCGGGCGAGAAGGTGGCACCGCTGACGTGCTGGTCGGAGATGTCGCGTCGGAGGACGACTGCCGTGCCCTCGTCGAGTCAGCCGCGTCCGCGGGTGCATTCGACGGGCTGGTGCTCAACGTCGGGATCGGTCGCGGAGGTGGCCTCGCGCGCACCAGCGCGCAGGACTGGGACACGACGTTCGCCGTCAACCTTCGCGCGCACTTCCTGCTGTCGCGGGAGTCGCTGCCACAGCTCGCTGACGGCGGCGCGATCGTCTACATCAGCTCGGTCGCAGGGCTGAAGCCGGGAAGCCGCATCCCCGCGTACGACGCGTCGAAAGCCGGACTCATCGGGCTGTGCCGCCACGTCGCGCTCGAGGGCGCGCGCCGCAACATCCGTGCCAACGTGGTGGCTCCCGGGCTGATCGACACGCCACTGGGCCGGTGGGCATCTTCCGGTCGACCATCACGCGAGCGCACACCCGTTCCGCTCGGACGGCAGGGAACTGCGTGGGAGGTCGCCTCCTCGACCGTGTTCCTGCTGTCGGATGACGCGAGCTACATCACGGGACAGACGCTGGCGGTTGACGGCGGCCTCACGCTGATCTGACGCCGGTGCCCGCCGCGGGAAGGTGGAAGTCGAGAAGCCACTCGCCCTGATCGAGCTGGCCGTGGGTGTCCGGCGCGACGTGATGGGCGAGCCGCAGCGCCCGCTGGTTCTGACCGAGCACCGTGGCGCTCATCTCGGTGACACCGTGCTCGAGCGCGTCCGCGGCCAACCGGCGGAGCAGCTTGCGTCCCACGCCGTGACCCTGCCACGCGTCCTCGACCAGCACTGCGACCTCGGCGATGGATGACGCCGACGTCCGGTCGTAGCGAACAACGGCGATGAGTTCGTCGTCGAGCTCCGCCACGATCGCCTGGCGCAGGTCGTGATCCACCTCGGCGAGATGGTGCAGCAGCTTCTCCGACGGTTGCTTCACTGGTTGGAAGAACCGCCAGTACACCGTCTCTGGCGACAAGCGGTAGAAGAGCCGGCGCAAACGGTCGACGTCGTCCTCGCGGATGGGTCGCACCGTCAACGTCCTGTCCTCGATGACGATCTCCTCGGTCCAGTCGTCCACGGACAGCTCAACACCGGCGACGGCGCCGCGTCGTCCCGATCGGCGCGTGGCGTGGGTCACCGTGCCACTGGTCACGCCCCCGCGATGGCGCGAGCGATGATGGCTCCATGCCGTCGTTCGCCGTGCGCTATCGCTCGCGGGGAGAGGAGCGCGAAGTGCGCTGGGACGACGGCGAGCTCACGGCGGAGCCCCTCGTCGAGGTCCTGGTCGACATGCTGATCCGGTCACAACACGTCGTGCGACCGGAATCCGGAGTCGAGCCGTTCGAGGCGACGCTCGCCACTCCGCAGTCCGCGGCGCTGACGATCCTCGAGGCGCTGTACGAGGTCGGTGCGCACATCATCCGGTGGGAAGGTCTGCCTCGCGGCATGGATGAGTGACGATCGGGGAACGAACCATCGCGGTGAATGCTCCGAACGCGACCATGTCCTGTCGCGCCCGCACGGCGACCGCAACCCTCCTGCTGGCGATCCTGGTTGCGGCGATGTCGATGGTCGCGGCCCCGTCTGCCTCCGCCGACAGCGAGGGACCGCGCAACGGAAGCCCCGTCAACACCGCCGTCGTCGAGAACACCAAGGACGGCAGCTCACTGTTCAAGCTCGCGTTCCAAGTGCGCTCGATCACCCAGGCCGCGACAGTTGCTCCGGGAAACGCGGCCGTTGCGATTGCCAGCTGTACGAACTGCCAGACGGTCGCGATCGCCGTGCAGGTCGTCTTCGTCGTCGGATCGCCCGCGACGTTCGCGCCGGAGAACGCCGCCGTCGCCGTGAACACGGACTGCTCGTATTGCGACACGCTGGCGACGGCGTACCAGTTCGTCGTGCAGTCCGCCGTGCCGGTACGCCTCACGTCCGAGGGCAAGAAGGACATGCACGATCTTCGCAAGGCACTGGCGGATCTCGACGGAGCGAGCCTGTCCGCCGCCGAGATCCAGACCCGGGTCGACCAGCTGATGGACCAGTTGGCCTCGGTGCTGGCGGACGAGGTGGAACCGATTCCGGGGAGGGATGAGCCGCGGCCCGATGCGGCGTCGGGTGCCTCGTCGACGTTGCCGACGTCGTCGACCACCACGACCGTGACCGCGTCGTCCACGACGTCGACCTCGACGTCCACGTCGACGTCGACCAGCACGACGACCTCGACGTCCGCGACGACCACGACAACCACGTCGTCCACGGGCAGCGCGAGCTCGTGACCAGCGGTATGCGCGTCGCCCTCACGGTCGCGCTCGTCTGCGCCCTCGGGTGCTCGGGCGGGTCGAAGCACGATCCGGTGGCTGATGCGGGCGCCAGCCTCAGCCGCGTGCAGAGGGGCACGATGCACCTCCAGCTCAGTCTCGCCGCCGGCTCCGAGCCCACCGCTCAGGTCGGGTTCGCGATGGACGGCACGTTCGATCTCGCTCCGGCCGGCGCTTCGCTACCCGCAGCCGATGTCACGACGTTCAATCTGGGAACGCCCAAGGACCCGCCTGTGCATTTCGTGTCGACCGCGCATGACGCCTTCATCGTGCGTGGGGACGTGGGTTACCAGCTGACCCCTGCGCAGCTCGCCCCGCTGACGCGGTCCAGTTCGGGGCCCAACGCCACGACGGGCCTCGACTTACGGGGCTGGGCGATCGACCCGACCCCGCAGCCGTCGACGACCACCGGCGCGGGCGAGCCCGTCGATCGCGTGACCGGCCGCGTCGACCCCGTCGCCGCCTTGAACGGCATCGTCGACCTCGCGGGGCAGATGGGCGGCTCTCCCGATCCCGCGCTGCGCATCGCGCCCGCGGACGCCGACCGAGTTCGTGCGGCGACGCAGTCCTCGAGTCTCGAGGTGCTCACCGGGCGGGACGATCACCTCCTGCGCAGCCTCACGGTGCACGTCGAGTTCGCCTCGCCAACGGCCGCGGGGCCGACGACGGGTGGTGCCGTGATGCAGGCCGTGACCAGGCTCGGACACGTGTCCCTCGACATCCAGCTGCGGCTCGATCACCCGAACGTGCCGGTGCTGATCTCGCCTCCCGCCACGGTGCGTCCGATCTCTGAGTTACCGACGAGCTGATCACTCACGGTTCGGCTCGGGCCGGCGATGGTGGATCACCTCGCGCTCGCCGTCGCGTTCGACGATGGTGACATCGCCGTCATTGGTCACGATCGTCGAGTGCCCCGACTCGTCGACATTCGCAGAGATCGCGATGTTGAGACCTCCGTCGGTGTCCTTCATGGCGTTTCGAAGGCGCTCGCGAAGCAGACGGGCAAGATCCATGGTCACGGTCCGATCGTGGTCGAGGTGGTCGTCGTCGAAGGCGACGTCGTCGAGGTGGTCGAGGTCGTCGTCGTGGACGACGTGGTCGAAGTGGAGGTGGACGTCGTCGAGTTCTCGGTCGTCGACGTAGTTGCCCCCGAAGAGGATGATGATGCGTCCGGACTCACGCCGGACGAGCCGGCATCGGTGACGGCGGTCGTCGACGGCGTCGGCGCGTCGACGGTCGCAGGCGCGTTCCCGTTCTGCGCGTCGCGCTTCTGGGCCTGGCGTTCGCTGTAGAGCGGAGCGTCGCCGTGAGGGATGCGGATGACCGCTCTCGACGCCTCGCCGATCGTCCCACGTTCGCCGGGGTGAATCGGTTCGTAGTTGTCGCCGGGAAGCCATGTGAAGAGGAGCAGGCCCACTGCGACCGCGCTCACCAACACGAAGGCAGCACGCAGGACCGGGCGGCCGTCCGTTCTCGACCACCCTGACCGCGCACCGCTCGTCGCGAGCTTGAGCAGCATCAGAATGATGCCGAGGACAGGGATCGCCAGAACGACGACCTGCAGGGCGGCAGTGACCCCCTCGAGTGTCTGGCCGCTCGTGAACGCGATGCGAGCGGCGTCGAACTGCTCATGCCCGGAGTCCCACGCCGTTCCGACGATGCGCGGTAGGTGGAGCAGCACGACGAACGCCTCGAACAGCAAGAGGGGAACGACGATCAACACCCACGCGGTGACGGCGACGCGAACCCACCGCTTCAGCACGGTCACACGTTCGTCGGACGGACGCCCCGGCACGAGGCTGCCGAGGATGGGACCGATGCGTGCGAACAGATCGGGTACGCCAGTCAAGTCCGCGACGATGTAGTAGCCGTCGAGGCGCACGATGGGCAGCAGCTGGTGCGCGATCTCGAAGTGTTGGATCACAATGAGCAACAGCAACGGCTCGAAGCCAGTGGCGAAGTAGGTGGCAGCCGTCGCGAGCACGAAGATCACGTTGAAGTACACGCCGCCGAGGTCGGTGCGGAGCCGTGCCCGGCGCCCGAGGCGGTAGGCATCGGTGACGTCGGTGTAGAAGGCAGGCCACGCCAGATAGATCCCGCACCCCATCCTTCCGGGGTGTCCGCCGCCGTACCGGCAGGCGGCGGCGTGTCCGATCTCGTGGAACGCGGCGGACAGCACGACCGCGACGAACAGCGGAAGGAACAGGCCTGGGTGGTACAGCGCTTGGCGCAGCGACTGCGCAACGCCGTGCACGAAGAACAACCACACGTCGACCGCCACGAACGCGGCCAGCGCGCCGAGCACGATCAGCGGAAGGAACAGCGGCTTGAACGCCGTACCGAGACGGTCCGACCAACGTTCGGAGATCACCCCGACGCGGAAGCGCAGCGCAAGGAAGGGATCGGGTTTCTCGAGCTGTGGGCTGCTGCCGTCCGCGAGCGTCAGGATGCCGAGCGGACGCAGCTTCTCGTCGATCAGGTACTGCACCTGCTCCGGGTCGATCTCCCGACGGATTTCTGATCCGACCTCTGCCGCGATGCGCGACACGTCGTGCTGTCCGTCGCACCGAACCGCGATCGCGTACAGCAGCGGCGGTAGCTGGATGACCTGTCCGTCCGAACGCTGGACGAGCGAGGGTGGCTCCTTGTAACCGGAGCCTTCGTACTCACCGATCAAGTCGACGCCGTCCGCGACGCTCGGCGCCGGAGCGCGCGTCGCTGAATCAGTCACCGCCATCGTGAGGGCCTTCCCGTTTCCTAAATCGGTGCAAACCCTCGCGATTCGCGTGTGTCGGAAGAATGCCGCGGGCACACCGTCGCCAACCACGTGTACGGCGACAAGGAGATGACCGTGGCTGACCAAGTTGAATTCCGCAAGCTCACGCGTGACGAACTCGACGAGTTGGCAGGCGAGCCGCTACCCGAGCGAGCAGCGATGTCGTTGATCAACGCCAACGTCGCGGCGCCCGTGAACCTTGCTGCCGCGTTGAACGTGCTGTCCGACAACTCCGTCGCGATTGCCAACGCGCAGCAGACCGCTCCGATCACGCAGTCGACCTGAGGAGGTTGATCCAATGGCCGACGAATACCGCAAGCTCACTCGAGACGAGATCGACGCCCTGGCGGGGGAAGCCCTCCCTGAGCGGGCCGCGATGTCGTTGATCAACGCCAACATCGCCATCCCGATCAACGCGGCGATCGCGGCGAACATCCTGTCCGACGGTTCTGCCGCCGGTGCCGGCGCACTTCAGGACACACCGATCACGCAAGGCACCTAGAACCGGTTGATCGCATTGACGAAGGGGCCGCCTCTTGGCGGCCCCTTCGTCGCGCTCAGTACGGTCCGGGCATGGACATCAATGGAGCAGCGGCAATCGTCACCGGCGGCGCCTCGGGCCTCGGCGAAGCAACGGCAAAGTTGCTGGCGGAGAAGGGCGCCAAGGTCGTCGTTGCCGACGTGCAGGACGACAAGGGCGAGGTCGTGGCCAAGGCCGTCGAGGGAATCTTCGCTCACACCGACGTGACGTCGGAGGATGACGTGATCGCCACCGTCGAGGCGGCGAAGGAGCTCGGACCGCTGCGCGTGCTGGTGAACTGCGCGGGGATCGGATGGCCGCAGCGCACGATCGGCAAGGACGGCCAGTACTCGTCGGCGCACAGCCTCGACATCTTCACCCGCGTGATCTCGATCAATCTGATCGGCACCTTCAACTGCATCCGTCTGGCAGCGACAGCCATCAGCCAGACGAGCCCGCTCGACGACAACGGGGAGCGTGGCGCGATCGTCAACACGGCGTCGGTGGCGGCGTACGACGGCCAGATCGGTCAGGCGGCGTACTCCGCGTCGAAGGGCGGGGTCGTCGGCATGACGTTGCCGATCGCCCGTGATCTCTCGGCAGTGGGCATCCGTGTGAACACGATCGCTCCGGGTCTGATCGACACGCCGATCTACGGCGCCGGCGAGGGTGCGGACGCGTTCAAGGAGAAGCTCAAGAAGGACGTGCTGTTCCCGCACCGCCTCGGCACCTCGGAGGAATTCGCGACGCTCGCCGTCGAGCTCGTCACCAACAGCTACATGAACGGCGAGTCGATCCGCATCGACGGCGGCATCCGCATGCAACCCAAGTGATTTTCGAGGCAACAGCAGGCGGTTTCCGCCTGCTATTGCCTCGACGACGCGAGTTCGGCGCGGGTGGCGTCGTCGACGGTCGGGTGCTGGAACCTGTAACCGGCGTCGAGCAGGACGCGGGGGAGCGCACGCTGGCTGGCGTTGATGACCGCGTCGGCGGCCTCGCGTCCGAGCAGCAGGGCGGGACCGAAGGACGGCACGGGCAGGAACGTAGGACGGTGCAGCGCGCGTCCGACTGACTTCGTGAACTCGGCGTTCGTCACCGGTTCCGGTCCGGTCAGGTTCACGGCGCCGGCGACGTCGTTGTCCATGAGGAACCGGATCGCGCCGATCTCGTCCGTGAGTGAGATCCAACTCCACCACTGCCGACCCGAACCCAACCGTCCACCGAGGCCGAGCTTGAACAGCGGCAGCGTCTTCGCAACCGCGCCGCCGGACTTGCCCACGACGATGCCGGTGCGCAGGTGCGCGACGCGCACCCCGGCGGACTCCGCTGCGGCCGTCGATTCTTCCCACCGCGTGCACACCTCGGCGAGGAAGTCCGATCCTGCAGACGACGCTTCGGTCAACACCTCGTCGCCGCGGCTCCCGTAGTAGCCGACCGCGGACGCGGAGAGCAGCGCCCGCGGCTTGCGCTCCATCCTTGCGATCGTTTCCGCGACCAGGGTCGTACCGGTGGTGCGGCTCTCCAGCACCTTGCGCTTCTGCTCGGGCGTCCAGCGCTTCGACGCAACGCCCTCTCCGGCGAGATGCACGACGACGTCGGCGCCGTACAGCGCATCGGCATCGAGCTTCCCCGACGCGTCCCTCGACACCCGCACGACCTCGTCGCCATCGCGCTCGAGCACGGCCACCAGCGCCGATCCGATGAAGCCATGTGAACCCGTGATCGCGACACGCACCTTTTCGACCCTATTGGCACCGCGCCAGACTCACTACATGCGCTTCGTAGACGTCGCCGGCGAACACCTGTCGGCCATTGGTGTGGGTACCTGGCAGTTCGGATCCCGTGAGTGGGCCTACGGCAAGGACTACGCCGACACGACCGCGATCGACATCGTGCATCGCGCCCTCGAACTCGGGGTCAACGTGCTCGACACCGCGGAGGTCTACGGATTCGGCAAGTCGGAACGCATCGTCGGGCGCGCCATCAAGGGCCGCAGGCAGGAGGCGTTCGTCGCCAGCAAGTTGCTGCCGGTCGTGCCTCCGATCGGAGGCGGCTACATCGCGTCGCGCGGGCACAAGTCGGCCGAGCGTCTCGGTATCGACACGATCGACCTGTACCAGGTGCACTGGCCGAACCCGATCGTTCCCGCGTCGACGCTCGCCGACGGACTCAACCGCCTCGTCGACAGCGGCACCGTTCGTCATCTCGGCGTCAGCAACTACTCGCTCGACGGTTGGAAGAAGCTCGAGCGGACCCTCGGCCGTCCGGTCCTCGCCAACCAGGTGCAGTACAGCCTCGCCGTGCGCAAGCCGGAGCACGAGCTCGTGCCGTGGGCCCAGGCCAATGATCGGGTGATCATCGCCTACAGCCCGCTCGCCCAGGGACTGCTCGGCGCCAAGTACGACGCGACCAACGTGCCGAAGGACGTGCGTGCGACGAACCCGCTGTTCCTGCCCGAGAACCTCGAGCGTGCCGGGCTGCTGCTGAGCGCGCTGCGCGACATCGCCAAGACCCACGACGCCACACCGGCGCAGGTGTCGCTCGCATGGCTCATTCGCCGACCGAACGTCATCGCGATTCCGGGCGCGTCGAGCGTGGCCCAGCTCGAGGCCAACGTCGCCGCCGCCGACCTCGAGCTGACCGACGAGGACGATGCGCGGCTCACGGAGGCGTCGGACGCGTTCCGGCCTCGCCGCGGGATCGGCGTCGTGCCACAGATCATCCGCAACCGTCTGCGACGGTAGGTCCGCGGGCCGCGGACGTTTTCGCCCGGTGGAGGGCCGTCAGTACCATGCGCCGTCGTGCATGTCGTCATAGTCGGCTGCGGCCGCGTTGGGTCGGGTTTGGCGCAAGCAGTCGAAGCCGCCGGCCACACCGTTGCCATCATCGATCGCAAGGAATCGGCGTTTCGCCGCCTCGATCCGGACTTCTCGGGCAAGCGCATCGTTGGCGTCGGGTTCGACCGCGACCGTCTCGAGGAAGCGGGCATCCAGGACGCCACGGCGGTGGCATCCGTCACCAACGGCGACAACTCGAACATCATGATCGCCCGCGTCGCCAAGGAGACCTACGGCATCGACCGGGTGGTCGCCCGCATCTATGACCCGCGGCGCGCCGCGATCTACGAACGGCTCGGCATCCCGACGGTCGCCACCGTGCAATGGACCATCGAGCGTGTGTTGCGCCGGATCCTTCCGGAGTCGCCGTCGGTCGAATGGATCGATCCCAGCGCCAAGGTCTGCCTCATCGAGCGGGTCGTCCCCACGCAGTGGGCCGGGCACAAGGTCGGCGAGCTCGACGTCGAGGCGCAGGCCCACGTCGTGGCCCTGTCGCGGCTCGGTGTCGCGCAGCTCTGCCGCACCGACCTCGTCATCCAGGACGGGGACGTGGTGTACGTCGCCATCGCGGGCGAGCACATCGATGTATTCGATCAGCACCTCCAGGAAGACACGAAGGGCAGCCACTGATGCGCGTCGTCGTCGTGGGCGGAGGGAAGGTCGGCACCTTCATCGCGTCCGAGCTCCACAAGGCCGGCCACGACGTGCTGATCGTCGAAGTCGACCGCGATCTCGTGAAGCAGATGGAGAAGAACAACGATCCGCCGGGCGTGCCGTGGCTCGTGGCGGACGGTTGCGAGGTCACCGAGTTCGCCCGCGCCGACGTCGACAAGGCCGACGTCGTCGCCGCGGTCACCGGCGACGACGAAGACAACCTCGTCATCTCGCTGCTGGCCAAGCAGGAGTTCGCCGTGCCGCGCGTCGTCGCTCGTGTGAACAACCCGAAGAACGACTGGATGTTCAACGAGATGTGGGGAGTCGACGTGTCCGTGTCGACTCCACATCTGCTCACCGCACTGGTGGAGGAGGCCGTCTCCGTCGGCAGCCTCGTTCGGCTTCTCAGCTTCGAGGGCGGGCGCGCCGGGCTCGTCGAGGTCACGCTCGCTCACGGTTCACCCGCGATCGACAAGGAGATCGTCGAGCTCGGCTTCCCGCGGGACTCGACGGTGGTCGCGATCCTGCGCCAGGACCACGTGGTCGTGCCGCGCGGCGACACCCCGCTGCTCGAGGGCGACGAGGTCCTCGTGCTCGTGACGCCCGACAGCGAAGACGCGGTGCGCCAGTTGCTCGTCGGGAGCTGACCCTTGCCGTCCATCACCAAGCGTCTCCTGGTCGGCAAGCCGATCGCGACGTCCGAAGAAGGTCATCAGCGTCTCCCCAAGGTGATCGCGCTCGCCGTGTTCGCCAGCGACGCGATCTCGTCCACGGCCTACGCGGGCGAAGAAGTGATGCTCGTGCTCCTGCCGGTGGCGACGGTCCAGCAGAGCCTCAACGTCCTGCTGCCGATCTCGATCGTCGTCATGCTCCTTCTGGCGATCGTCGTCACGAGCTATCGCCAGACACTGTTCGCCTATCCGAACGGTGGCGGGTCGTACATCGTCTCGAAGGAGAACCTCGGAGAAACGCCGTCGCTGGTCGCGGGCGCATCGCTGCTCGTGGACTACATCCTCACCGTCGCCGTGTCGATCTCCGCCGGCGTCGCCGCGATCATCTCGGCGCACCAGGCGTGGGACGCGTACCGCGTACCGATCTGTCTCGGTTGTGTCGCAGTGATGATGATCATGAACCTGCGAGGCGTGAAGGAGTCGGGCCGCGTGTTCGCCGGACCGACGTACATCTACATCGTCGCCCTCGCCTTGTTGTGTGGTTGGGGGTTGTACCAGTCGTACACAGGCCACCTCCATCCGATCCTGGAGGACAAGGAGGCACTCGCCGCCGTCCGCAACACAACAGGGGCCCTGTCGGGACTGACGTTCATCATCGTCCTCCGAGCGTTCTCGTCGGGCGCCATCGCGCTGTCCGGTACGGAGGCCATCTCCAATGGTGTGCCGGCGTTCCGCAAACCGGAGTCGAAGAACGCCGCGACGACGCTCACATGGATGGGCATCATTCTCGGCAGCTTCTTCTTCGCGATCTCGTTGCTCGCGCACCGGTTGCACGCCTATCCGACCGAGACCGAGACGCTGCTGTCGGTGATGGCCGCGGCCGTCTTCGGCAACGGCACGTTCTTCTACCTGCTCGTGCAGATCTCCACGTTCGCCATCTTGATCCTCGCCGC
Organism: Acidimicrobiales bacterium; assembly: GCA_036275935.1. GTDB lineage: Bacteria > Actinomycetota > Acidimicrobiia > Acidimicrobiales > JACDCH01 > DASUCS01. Next base: position 444 of record DASUCS010000189.1, on the reverse strand, counting down.
CAACACCGCGTTCGCAGACTTTCCGCGGCTGTCGTCGATCATCGCCCGTGACGGCTACTTGCCGCGCCAGCTCGCCAACCGCGGCGACCGCCTCGTGTTCTCGAACGGCATCCTCGTGCTGTCGACGGTCGCGGCCGTGTTGATCATCGCCTTCAAGGGCGACACCTCCGCGCTGATCCAGCTCTACGCGGTTGGTGTGTTCACCGGGTTCACGCTGTCGCAGGCCGGCATGGTCCAGCACCATCGTCGACTGCACGAGCCCAACTGGCGGCGAGGCATGGTCATCAACGCCGTCGGTGCCATCGCGACAGGCATCGTGCTGATCGTCGTGATCGTCTCGAAATTCACGGAAGGCGCGTGGATCCCCGTTGCGCTGATCCCGTTCATCGTGATGTTCTTCCGGTCGATCCATCGCCACTACCAGCACGTCGAGAAGGCGCTGGC
>DASUCS010000188.1:0-8075 GCA_036275935.1 Acidimicrobiales bacterium | reverse complement strand
TGCGATCAGTACGTGCGTCGATGCAAGCTCGCCGGCGACATGCTCGAGCAGTCGCAGCGAGTCGGGGTCGGCCCACTGGATGTCGTCGATCACCGCCAGGAGTGGACGATCGAATCGGGCGAGTCGAGCAGCGACCGCGCGATGCAGTTCGAATCGCATACGGGCGGCCGCCGTCTCGTCGGAGTCGCGGTCGTCCGGCGCGACCATCTCTGCGCCCAGCACGCCCGCGTCTCGCAACTGCTCTGAGATCTGCGTGATCGGCCAGAACGGTGGCGCCGCGCCGCTCTCGGCGCAGCGAGCCCACGCGGTCGAGAAGCCGCGTGTGCTCGCGCTCTCGCGCAGCGCTTCCAGCAGTCGTGTCTTGCCGATACCCGGCTCTCCGATCACGACAGCGATGCCGCCCTGGCCGCGTTCAGCGCGGTCGAGTGCCTCGGCAAGGATCCGTTGTTCCTCGTCCCGCCCCACGAGCATCGACGCGCTCGCAGTCGGCGCCGGACGCGGATCCTGTGCGGGAGCCTGCCGGTCGAGCCGCGGCGCGTGCGCGAGGACGTCGGCCTCGAGCCGTCGGAGGTCGGGCCCCAGCTCGAGGCCTGCGGTGTCGGCGAGTGCGCGGCGGACGCGATCGATGGTGCGGAGCGCATCGGCCTGACGGCCGGAGCGGTACAGGGCCAGCGCCAACAGCTCGTGCAGCCGTTCCTGCAGCGGATGGTTCGCGGCCTCTGCCTCGAGCCGGGACACCGCAGAGCCCTGATCGCCCAGCGCGAGGTCGGCTTCGGCGACCGTCTCGATCGCTCCCACTCGAGCGGCGAGCAGTCGCTCGTGGAGGTCGACGGCGAACGGCTCGTCCGCGAATTCGGGTATCGGCGTCCCGATCCACAGCGCGAGAGCGTCCTCGAGCGTGGCGCGGGCCGTGGACGCGTCGCCCTCTCGCAGCTGCGTCCTGCCGGCCGTGACGAGCTCCAGGAAGCGGAACACGTCGACGTCATTGCGTTCGACCGCGAGCCGGTAACCCGGCGGCTGCGTCAACAGCACCTCGGGATCGAGGATCCGTCGCAGATGGGAGATGTACGCCTGTAGGGAGGTCCGGGCCTTCGGCGCGTCTTCACCCCACAAGAGCTCGACGATGCGGTCGGTGGCCACGACGCGACCCGCTTCGACCAGCAGCACGGCAAGGACCGCTCGCTGCTTCGGTGGTCCGAGTTCGAGCGGTCCGTCGTCGCGCTGCACCTGCAGTCCGCCGAACAGCCGGTAGTGCATTCGCCCCCACCTTGGCACGGTTCGTATCGTGGTGCGGTGCGCTGTCGCTGGGGAGTGGCCGCCGCAGTTGTCGCGTTGCTGGTGAGTGGATTGTTGTTGCCATCAGCTCGGGCCGCTGGGGCAGACCTGACATTCGTCGACGCCGCGGGCATCCACGTCGAATCCGTCACGCAACTCGACGCCCGCCAGTACAACGTCAAGGTCTCGACGGCCGCGCTGGGCCGGGCGGTCGACGTCCGGGTCCTCGTGCCGGCTGACTACGCGACGACCACCGACCGTCTGCCGGTGCTGTACCTCTTCCATGGCACCAGCGGGCGGGCGTCGGACTGGGTGCAGAGCGGAGACGCCGAGGCGGCGACCGATGGGCTGCCGCTCGTCCTGGTGATGCCCGACGCCGGCTTCGACGGCAACGGCGGTGGCTGGTTCACGAACTGGGTGGACACCACGACGAAGCTCGGACCGTCGCAGTGGGAGATGTTCCACGTCGACCAGCTCATCCCGTGGGTCGATGCCAACCTGCGTACGCGATCGACGCGAGACGGCCGCGCCGTCGCCGGTCTCTCCCAAGGCGGCTTCGGCTCGACCACGTATGCGGCGCGGCATCCCGATCTGTTCGCGTCGGTGGCCTCGTTCTCGGGAGCTCCCGACATCGACTACAACCCGGTGACTGCGGCGGGGGCAACCGCGATCATCGAAGCGACGGCCGTCGGGCTCGACGGTGTCGAGCCCGAAGCGATGTTCGGTTCTCGTGCGACGAACGAGATCAACTGGCAGGGCCACGACCCCGCCGATCTCGTCAACAACCTCCGCGGCGTCGACGTCTGGCTGTACACCGCGACGGGTGCGGACGGTCCGTACGACCCGTCACCGAATCCGGGCGCATCCGGCATCGAGTTGGCGACGCACGGCTCCACGATCAGCTTCGTGCAGCGCGCACAAGACCAGGGCGTCCCCGTGCACCTCGAGGACTACGTGTACGGCACGCACACGTGGGCGTACTGGGCTCGCGATCTGCGCCAGTACCTCGTCCCACTGATGAAGACGTTCGTGACGCCGGTACCGGCACCGGCGTCGGTGTCCTACCAATCGATCGACACGACGTGGTCGCAATGGGGCTGGGACGTCACGATCGACCGCGGTGCAACGCAGCAATTCAGTGCGCTGACCGCCGCGAGCTCCTCGGGCTTCACGCTGCAGGGATCCGGCACGGCGACGGTGACGACGCCGCCGGTCTACGTGCCCGGCTCCGTGCACACAGTCGCGACGTCCGGGCCATTGGGGAGCACGACGTCGGCCGCGACCGCCGACGCCGTCGGCCGGCTGAAGGTGATCGTCTCGCTCGGGCCCGCGCTCCCGACGGTGGCCGTCGTCGGCGTGCCGACGTTGCCGCCCGCACGCGCGACCGTCAGGATCGCGGCGTAGGAACCGCGCCCAGGTTCGCGATCCCGGCGGGCACCGCGATCGGGTTCGCCGGCGTCGGCGGAAGGTCGCCATCGGGTCGCGGCCACGCGATCGGGGTCGCGTCACTGTCGATCGGCTGGCCGACCTCGATGCTGCCGCGGTCGACGCTGAAGTGCGGGTGCGGATAGCCGCGGGTGCTTCCGTCCGGGAAGTAGATGATCGTGTGCACGGCGCGGTCTGTCGTCGTGGTGTTCGGATTGGCCAGATGGATCGTCAGGCCGTGGTGATACGCCACCGAACCCTTCGGGACTTCGACGAACACCGGCTCGATGTCCTCGACCTCGGGGTCGCTGAGGATGTTCTCCGGCTCACCGAAGAAGATGTTCACGAACTTGCGCAAGCCGATGGTGTGCGTCCCCGGCAAGTACGCCATCGCCCCGGACTCGAGGCTCGAGCCCTCGAACGGGATCCATGCGGTGACGGACGCGGTCTCCTTGATCGGCCAGTAGGGATGGTCTTGGTGCGGATCGGTGGCCCGCCCGCCGGCCTGCTTGTAGAGGGCCTGGTCGTGCCACAGCCGCACGGCGTCGACTCCCAGCAGCTCGGCCGCCGCTTGCCCGAGTCGCGGATGGAACGTCAGGGGACGGACGTCGGCAAAGTCCTCCCACAGGTTCATGCACTGCTGGAACGACTGCTGGTATCGGCTCTTCTCTTCGAGCGGACGGTCGTCGCTCGCGGTGCGGGCCTGCACCGCCTTCGTGACCGCGGATTCGTAGTGCGCGAGCTCGTCGGCGTCGAGGAGATCGGGGACCACGACGAAGCCCCGCTCGCGGAACTCCTCGATCAGTTCGGTCGAGAGCACGGCGCGACGGTACTCAGTCCGCGCCTGCAGGGATGAGGGCCGCCGCGCGACGGTTGCGCCACAGCGCGGTCACGCCGGCGACCAGTCGTTGCCATGCGAGCACGACCGCGAGGATCAGCCCGGCGATGACGCCGTCCAGCCACCAGTGGTTGGCGGTCGCGGTCACCGCGAGCAGCGTGAGAACCGGGTGCAGCACGACGAGCCCCCGCCAACGGCTCGTGCTGTACGAGATCACTCCAACGGCGACGATCAACGCCCACGCCACGTGGATCGACGGCATCGCCGACATCTGATCCGACAGCCCGTGACCGATCGTGCCGTACACCGATTGTCCGTACACCTTCGCGGTGTCGACGAAGCCGAGATCCGGATACAGCCGCGGAGGCGCCACGGGCACGAAGTGAATGGTGAGGCACACGCCCGTGACCATGGCGACCGCATTGCGCATCCGCGGGTAGTGCTCGCGGTGGCGCACGAACAGCCACACGAGGAACCCGATCAGTGCAGGCGCATGGACGATGGCGTAGTAGCCGTTCATCGCCTGCACCCAGAGCGGGTGGGGGAGGAACCAACCCGACAGCGTTGCCTCGTTGGCGATGTGCAGCGTGCGTTCGACGTCGTACACGGTGCGGCCGTGGGCGAACCCGTCCGCCTCGCGGATCGTGCCCAGCGAACCCAGGATCTGCCAGATCGCGTAGAGCATCAACACCAACGACAGCTCGAGCGCGAACCGCGATGCGAAGGCCATCCGTCGCGTCGTCGCGCGGCGCGCGGCGAATCCGAACGCGGCTGCAAGCACCGCTGCCACCACCGCCGGCTGCCACGGCAACCACATCGACGCCAGTCTCCCAAAGAACAGTGCCTGCCGTACGCTCGCCCGAGATGGCGTGGCCCCACGGACGAGCGCGAGACGGCGGCGTCGACGAGATCCCACTCGACGGTCGAGTGCAGGGCCGACTGTTCCTGTGCGGCAAGCACGCGGTCGGTCCCGATCCCGACGCGTTGCTCCAGCGCACTGGCGCGTCGACCATCGTCTGCTTGAACGAGGCCCACGAGCTCGTCGATCGGTATCCCGCGCTCGTCGAGTGGTTGCGCACGAACGCACCCGGCCGGGCCGTGCATCACCCGATCCCCGATCTCACCGCACCGGGCGCCGACGAGCTCGCGGGCCTGGTCGACGACCTCTACGCGCGGCTCACGACCGGAGAGGGCCTCGTCGTCACCTGCGGTGCCGGCATCGGTCGAGCGGGAACGGTGGCAACTGCGCTGCTGATGCGCAGCGGCGTTCCGCGCGAGCACGCGCTCGAAACAGTGCGAGCCCACCGCCCGATGGCGGGACCCGAGTCAGGGCCGCAGTCCGAGGTGCTGCTCGTGCTCGAGGAGCGCTGGGCGAAGACCTGAGGCCTCAGTGCGAGGCGCCGGCGTGCGAGTCGTTGTGGGAGGTGCTCTCGTGCTCTTCGAGGCCGACCGCCTTGCGTAGCTCGTCCTTGTCCTGCTCGAGGTCGCGCTCCTCGTCGCCATCGGACAGATGCGCCATCACATCGGACAGACCCTTGGCCAGGGCATTGAGCTTGTGCTGGATGGCCTGGTCGCTACGCGTCTGGCTGTTCTGGAGCAACGCGACCATCAAGAACGTGACGATCGTCGTCGCGGTGTTGATGATCAGCTGCCACGTGTCGACGTCACGCAACACGAAGATCGTCGGCGCCCAGATCAACACGAGAAGGACGCACGCTGCGAAGAACCCCGCTCGGCTGGCGATGAGTGACGCCCGCCCGGCGAATCGGTCGAAGAACCCGATTCGTGTCGACACGTCGCTCGGCATCAGGACCGGCTGCTTGTCGGGCACGGCGGCCCAGTACCCACTGTGTCTGAGCGCAAGTCACGTGTCGGACGCCGGGTGATGTCAGCTCCCGCGTGAGACGGTCGTCGCTCGGGACGATGCGGTGGCTGACCGGGCCGATCCGACCGACCGGGGGACTGTGGTCGACGTGGCGGCTGTCGTCGAACCGTCCGCGGTCGCCGTGGACGTCATCGTCGTGGTGTCGCCGGCGTTCACCGCGTTCGCGGCCAGCGCTCCCGTCATGATGGTCATGCCGATCGCACCCGCCGCACCCGCGACGCGTCGAGCGTTGCGGGCCGGATGTGCTCGACGGCGCCGGGGGGTCGTGTCATCCATTCGGTCGATCCTCCAGGCTCAACCTCAGAGCACGCTGGGCACGGTCTGGGAGTGCGGCACGTTCCTCGACCTGACTGACACGTACCGCGGTGAGCGCGGCAACGGCCGCGGCGCAGCCGAACACCGTGGCCCGCAGCAGCGGCGTGTTGCTGTCGGTTCCCGCGGTGATCGCATGAACGGACGCCAACACGAACAGCGGGAAGCTCAGCATGTGCGTCGCGCGCCAGGCCCGTTTGGAGAGGCGCTTGCGCAGCAGCGAGGTCGCCTCCACGGCGACGAGCAAGTAGAGCGCAACCACGCCCCACGCGACCGCGCTCGGCCGGTAGCTGCTGACGAACGGCACGAACAGCTCGGCTGGTCCGAAGGTCACGAATGAGTCGAGGACGAGGGAGAGCAGGTGCAGGCCCGTGAACACCACGGCGGCGCCGCCGAGGAACCGATGGAAGTCGAGCAACCAGTTGGCACGCGGCCGCGCACCGAACGCGCGGGTGCTGAGCGCGAGACCAACGAACACACCAGCGGTCAACATGAGCCACGCCACGACACCGCTCGAGCGCGCGGTGTACCACCACAACTGGCTGTTCGCGAGTATCGACGTCATGCGCACCGCTCGACGCCGTCCGCGATCCACCCGTAGCGAAGGAACGCATCGAATCCGTCGCTCACGGTGATCGCTCCGCCGTCGTCGACGATCAGCGCGTAGGCGCCCGTTCCTTCGACGAGATCGAAAGGATGCAGCGATCCGCGTACGAGCACCGCCTTCGCAACGACCTCCGCCGCCCACGCGGTTCCCGCGATGACCGTGACGAGGTTCAGATCCGTGTCGGCCGGCTCGCCGGTGCGGGGATCGATGAGGTGATGGCGTTCGGCGCCCGCGACCGTCCAACGACGGCGCAATGTCGTCGACGTCGCGACAGCGCCGTCGGCAATGCCCACGCTGGCGATCAGCGTGGACGACCACGGATGCTCGATCGTCACCGTCCAGCCGGCGCCGTCCGGCGGCGTTCCGAGGCAACGAAGATCCCCACCCATGTTGATGCACACGCCGTCGGCGCCGGCGCTCAACAGTTCGGCGGCGACGAGATCGGCGGCCAGGCCCTTGCCGATGCCGCCGGGATCGAACCCCGAGCGAGCCGGGAGTCGCACGGTGTTCCCGTCGATCTCGATGTCGGTGCACGCCACGACGAGGTCACTCGGCGTCGGCGCCGCGTTGGGCGGCAACTTCTCGAACGACGCCGTGTAACCGGAGCGCAGCACGGCCCCGAGCACCGTCGGATCGAACGTCGCGCCGGTGAGTCGCCATGCTTCGATGGCGAGCGAGATCAGCTCGACCGTGTCGTCGGACACCTCGATCCCGCGTCCCGCGTTTGCGTTGAGCCGACTGATCTCGCTGTCAGGACGGAACCGGCTCCAGCGTCGCTCGAGCTCGTCGATCCGTTCGCGCGCCCGGCGAGCAAGACCGTTCGGTCCGCCGACGACGATCGCGTGGACTTCACTGCCCATGGCCTTGAATCGCGCTTCCTCCATGAGGGCCACCTTGGCGGGCTTTCCTCGGAGCACGCTGTGAACGTGCTGTGTCGCTCTGGAGTCAGGTGCGAGCGGGCAACAGCCACGGCTCGCGGGGAAGGGGACTCCCCGTCTCGAGCAACGACTTGAGGTTCGAGAGCACGGCCGGCCAACCGAGCGACACGTCGTGGTGGTCGCTCTCGGTGAGGTCCTCGTGGGTGACCGTCAGCCGAACCATGTCGCCGTACGGTTCGATGTCGAACGTGGCACGCGACTCTGTGCTTCCGTCCGTCGCCGGGCGGGCCCAGCTCGTGACGAGCCGCGTCGGCGGTTGGCTCTCGATCACGGTGCCCTCGACGTCGAGCGCGCCCGAGCCATCGACGCGTTGCATCTCCCATCGCGAGCCGGCGTTCCAGTCGGAGACGTTGCGATGTCCCCAGTACTGCGCGGTGATGTCGGGGTCGGTCAATGCCTCCCACACCTTGTCGGGTGTGCTCTCGATGTAGGTCACGTAGACGAACGACGGCTTGTCGTGCATGGCTTCCTCTGCTCTCTGCTTGACCGCGCGCAACGTGCGAAGGCGCGGGCGTTCGAACTTGTCGATCCACCGTTCCTGCATCTCGTGCAGCGGCACGGGGTTGAGGTAGTGGAGCTTCTCCCGGCCTCGTCGCGCCGTCGACACGAGGTTGGCTGCCTCGAGCAGGTCGAGGTGCTGCGTCACCGACTGGCGGGCCATGTCGATCCCCGCGCACAGCTCGGCGAGGGTCTGGCCGCTCTGCTCGTGCAGCCGATCGAGCAGCCGCCGACGGGTGGCATCCGCGAGCGCCTTGAACACCACGTCGGGACCGTCGGGCACGGACTCACAATATG
>DASUCS010000187.1:0-3569 GCA_036275935.1 Acidimicrobiales bacterium | reverse complement strand
GTGATGCCCTTGAGTCGCTCGTCTTCGTCCGGACCTTTGCGGAGACGTTCCAGCACCCGCGCGGTGACCGTCGGATCGAGCAGGGACTGTCCGGCGCCGACGCGGCGGACAGCATCGATCAGGTTCGAGCCCGACACCTGCTTCAGGACGTAGCCCGCTGCTCCGGCCATGATCGCCTCGAACAAGGCCTCGTCGTCGGCGAACGAGGTGAGCATGATGCACGCGAGGTCGGGGCGCTGTGAACGGACATCCCGGCACACCTCCACACCCGAACCGTCGGGCAGCCGCACGTCGAGCACCGCGACGTCGGGGCTGGTGGCGGGGATGCGCCGACGCGCCTCCTCCGCCGTGCTGGCCTCCCCGACGACCTCGAAATCCTCTTCCGCCTCGAGCAGGTCGCGGACGCCGCGACGCACGACCTCGTGGTCATCGAGCAGGAACACGCGCACGGTCATTGGAGTCAGTCTGCCTTTCGAACGGTCGGTTTCGCGCTGATGGGCGCTCTACCATGCCGAAGATGGACGGGTTGGCCGGGCCGCGGCAGCTTCGCCGCCTGCTCGACGCAGTGCTGTCGGTCGGGTCCGAGCTGGATCTGGCGGATGCCCTCCAGCGGATCATCGAAGTCGCGACCGACCTGGTCGACGCGCAGTACGGCGCACTCGGTGTTCTCGACGAGACGGGGACCCGGCTGTCGCAGTTCATCACCGTCGGGATCGATGACGACGCACGAGCGAGGATCGGGGATCTGCCCGAGGGTCACGGCATCCTCGGTCTGCTGATCGTCGATCCGCAGCCGATCCGCTTGCCCGACTTGCGCGAGCACCCCGACAGCTTCGGGTTCCCGCCGAACCATCCGCCGATGCGTTCGTTCCTCGGTGTCCCCATTCGCGTTCGGGGCAGTGTCTTCGGGAACTTGTATCTGTGCGACAAGAAGGACGGGGATGCCTTCACGGACATCGACGAGGAGATGGTCACCGCACTCGCCGGCGCTGCCGGTATCGCCATCGACAACGCGCGGTTGCACGCGCGAGTCGCCGATCTCGCGATGTTCGAGGATCGCGAGCGCATCGCCCGCGAGCTGCACGACACGGTCATCCAGCGGTTGTTCGCAACGGGATTGACGCTGCAAGCCACGGTGCGGCTGATCGATCAACCGGAGGCAGCACGTCGGCTCGAGGCATCGGTCGAGGAGCTCGACATCACCGTGCGCCACATCCGGTCGGTGATCTTCGAGCTGCACACGGCGCGCCTGCCCGGCAATTCTCTGCGACAAGCGGTGCTGGAGCTGTGCGCCGAGTCGTCCCGCTCGATGGGCTTCGAGCCGGTCGTGCGCTTCGACGGGGCCATTGACACGCTGGTCGACGACGACCTCGCGACCCACCTGCTGGCTGTGCTGCAAGAAGCGCTCAGCAACGTGACTCGTCACGCCGACGCGATGCACGTCAACGTCAATGTGGACGTCGACGGTGAGCAGTTGAACCTCACCGTCGTGGACGACGGACGCGGCATCGATGCGAGCGTGAGCGGGGGGCGGGGGTTGGACAACATGCGCGTACGAGCGGCACGAGTCGGCGGCACGGTGGAGATCGAGCGGGGACCGGATGCAGGGACCGTGCTCCGCTGGTGCGCGCCCTTGAAGTAGCCGCAGCATCACGATCCGCTGCTGACGGCGGCGGCGGCGAACCCGTCGAGGACCTCAGCGGCATCGGTGTGATGCGCGAAGAACCCGACCGCGCCTCGTGCCGCCGCCTCGGCTCGCAGGTAGGGAGGGTCGACCGCGGCGTAGATCACGATCGGCAATCCGGGACGGCTCGCGTGCAGTTGTTCGATGAGTGAGAAGGCGTCGATGTCGGCGAGCATCAAGTCGACGACCACGAGATCCGCGTTCGCGGAGCGATCGAGGAGTTCGACGCCCGTACCGACGTCGCCGATCACTGTGAACCGGCTGTCGTCTCGGAGCAGTGCGCTCAACAAGAGGCGGACGGCCCGACTCTCGTCCCCCAGCAACACCTTGATTCGGTCCGACACGTGACTCCTTTGCCCCAGCGCCACACGAGTGGAGCAAATCGGACGGCTCCGCACTAGGGCCGAAGGTCCCGAGCCCGGCAATCAGGGGCCTCAGGCCTGCCCATCGCGTCACAATCCACCCGTGTCCGAACCTGGGTCGGTCGTCGAGACCCACACCGCAGTGGTCGTGTTCATCGGTGATCGCGTCTACAAGCTCAAGAAGCCGGTCGACCTGGGCTTCGTCGACTTCTCGACTGTCGCCGCGCGACGCCAGGCCTGCCAACGCGAGGTCGACCTCAATCGGCGGCTTGCCCCTGATGTGTACCTGGGCGTCGCCGACCTCGTCGGAGTGGACGGTGAGGTCTGCGACCACTTGGTCGTGATGCGACGAATGCCGACCGACCGTCGGCTCACGGCCTGCATCGAGCGCGGGGAGGACGTGACCGACGCCGTACGGACGGTCGCTCGGGACGTCGCCGCGCTGCACGAAGCGAGTGACCCCGCGTCCGAGCGGGCCTGGTCACACGTCGGGACCGTCGAACGAGTCAGGGCCAACTGGGACGACAACTTCACGGCGATGCGACCCTTCGCGGGACGCGTCTTCGCTGCGGACACGCTCGCCGACGTCGAACGCCGCGTCCGCCGTTACCTCGACGGTCGGCGGCTGCTCTTCGAGCGACGCATCCGCGAGGGGCGAATTCGCGACGGTCATGGTGACTTGCAGGCCGACGACATCTTCCTGCTCGAGGACGGACCTCGCGTGCTCGATTGCCTGGAGTTCTCCGACGAGCTGCGCTGGGGTGACGTTCTGAACGACGTCGCGTTCCTCGCGATGGACCTCGAGCGTCTCGGCCGAGCCGACCTCGCCGGCCGCTTCCTCGATTGGCACCGCGAGTTCACGGCCGACACGTGGCCGTCGTCGCTGGCCGATCACTACATCGCGTATCGCGCGCACGTACGCGCCAAGGTCTCAGCGATCCGGTTCGAGCAAGGCGACCCTGGCGCCGCCACGCTCGCGGCCCGGATGCTCGACATTGCCGCCGCACATCTCGCACAGGCGCAGGTCCGCGTCGTGTTGGTCGGTGGTCTTCCCGGAACCGGCAAGAGCACGTTGAGCAACTCGCTGGGGGATCGGCTCGCGCTCACCGTCCTGCGCACCGACGAGGTCCGGGCCGGCGCACGGTCGACAGACCCCATCTCGTACGGCGAGGGTCGGTACGCCCCTGAATCGATCGACGAGACCTACGACGCACTCCTCGCACAGGCGCGCACGCTGCTCGAGGTCGGCGAGTCCGTCGTGCTCGACGCGTCATGGAGCTCGGCCCCACGGCGCGAGCTCGCTCGAGAGATGGCCGAAGCGACCTCGAGTGATGTCATCGAACTCCGCTGCGAAAGCCCGCTCGAGGTTGCGGTGGCGCGCATCGAGGCGCGGCGCGGTGCGGGCGTCGATGCGTCGGAGGCGACGCCCGAGATCGCACGGCAGATGGCCCGGCGATTCGACTCGTGGGCGGAGGCGGCGACGATCGACACGTCGCGCCCACTCGACGAGTGCATCGAACGAG
>DASUCS010000186.1:0-5747 GCA_036275935.1 Acidimicrobiales bacterium | reverse complement strand
GCTTCAGTACCGACGGGTGCCCCGAGCCGCCCCACCAGGAAGCTGTAGAGGTGCGGGTCACGCTCGACGAAGGCCAGGTACGCGTCGATGGTCGCGGCGAGCAGCTGGTCAGGGGGAAGGTCGCTCGACAGCGCCGCGTCGAGCTCGGCCACCAGTTGGGCCCCGAACTCGTCGGCGAGCGCGTTGGCCAGGCCGACCCGATCGCCGAAGTGCCGGTAGATGATCGGCTTGGTGACGCCGGCCTCGGCGGCGATTGCGTCCATGCTCACCGTCGGACCGACCCGACGGATCGCCCGCACCGCTGCCTCGAGGAGCTCGGCGCGGCGTTCCGCTCGGCGAACGGTGCGGTCGTGGGTGTGGGCGCGGCGATGAGGGCGACTCGACGGCATGTTACTCATAGTAACGTTACCGTCGGTAACCGTCAACGGCCGGCTGCTAGCGTCCCCCGGATGGCACGCAGGGTGGCACTGACGGTCGTCGTGCTCGTGGTGCTCGCGAGCTGCTCGAGCGATGGGGCGAAGCCCCAGGCCAGGGCCGCATCCTCGTCCTCCACGCCACCGACCACGGTGCCGACACCGTCGACAACGTCGGTCCCGGCGCCGACGACCGTCGACATCTACGCCGCCGATCGGCCGAATGAGCTCAGCCCGACGGTCGCATCGTTCCCGTCGCGGATCTACGTGCCGAACTCGGTGAGCAACACCGTCGACGTGATCGATCCGGCCACCAACGCCATCGTGGACCACTTCGCCGTCGGGGCGGAGCCCCAGCACGTGGTGCCCTCGTACGACCTGAAGACGCTGTACGTGGCCTCTGATCAGGGGAATTCGCTGACACCGATCGATCCCGCCACCGGCGCGCACGGAGATCCCATTCCCGTCGAGGACCCGTACAACCTCTACTTCACCCCCGATGGCCGCTTTGCGATCGTGGTCGCGGAACGCTTGGCCCGACTCGATTTCCGGGACCCGCACACGATGAAGGTCGTCACGTCGTTGCCGGTGGCCTGCACGGGCATCGACCACATGGACTTCGCCGCCGACGGGTCGTACCTGATCGCGTCGTGCGAGTTCTCCGGCGAGATGGTGAAGGTGTCCCTGACCGGCCCGGATGGCCCGAAGGTCGATGGCGCCATCCGTCTCGACGCACCGGCCAAACCGCAGGACGTGAAGCTGTCCCCCGACGGATCGGTGTTCTACGTCGCGGACATGAACGCCAACGGCGTGTGGGAGATCGACGGCGGGTCGTTCTCCGTCATCGGATTCCTGCCGACTGGGAGGGGCGCGCACGGTTTGTACGTCAGTCGCGACTCCAAGGACCTGTACGTCTCCAATCGCGACGAGGGATCCGTGTCGGTAATCGATCTCGCGACGCGCTCGGTCCGGGTGAAGTGGCAACTGCCGGGTGGTGGGAGTCCCGACATGGGCGGGGTCTCCGCCGATGGCACGACGCTGTGGTTGAGCGGCCGGTCCAACAGCGAGGTGTACGGCATCGACACCACGACCGGTGAGCTCCGCGCTCGCATCCCGGTCGGAAATGGCCCCCACGGGCTGTGCTTCTATCCCCAGCCCGGCCGCTACTCACTGGGCCACACCGGCGTGTTCAGGTGAGCCTCGAGGTCAGAGAGGACTCAGTTGCCGGTACCGCGCCCGCGATGTCGTGGGAGCGGGTGACGGGAATCGAACCCGCGTTCTCAGCTTGGGAAGCTGATGTTCTGCCTCTGAACTACACCCGCAGGACGGCGCAGAGTACCAACTAGGTTGCCGCTCGTGACCTTCGAGGTGCCGAAGCCGGGAGTGCTTCCTGCGCAGTGGCTGCACCATGCGATCGATGCCGATGTGATCTCGTGGGACACGTCGCGGTTGGCTGCACCGGCCGTGCAACCCGCGAGCCTCGACCTGCATCTCGGTGACGTCGCGTACCGGTTGCGGTGCAGCTTCCTCCCCGGTGCGGAGCACACTGTCGAGCAGCGGCTCGACGACTTCGTGATGGGCGAGGTCGATCTGACCCGCGACGGCGCGGTGCTCGAGACGAACCGGCCGTACCTGATCCCGTTGATCGAGGAGCTCGATCTGCCCGGGGACCTGCGGGGCAAGGCCAACCCGAAGAGCTCGACGGGACGCATCGACGTGTTCACGCGGCTCATCACCGACTACGGCCAGCACTTCGACGAGATCGAGTCCGGCTACCGCGGGCGGCTGTATCTCGAGGTGAGCTCGAGCACGTTCACGATCAAGGTCCATCCCGGGCTCGCGCTCAATCAGCTCCGGCTCATGCACGGACGGGCCCAGGTGAGCGACGAGGAGCTGGCGCTCGCGCACCAACGTTCGCCGGTCCTGTTCGTGAATGGCGCTCGCGTGGACGACGACGCGTTGCATCTCGCCGACGGGCTGTTCCTCGGGCTCGACTTCACCGGTGACACCAACGGCGTCGTCGGCTATCGAGCCAAGCGCAACAGCCGCCTGCTCGATCTCTGCGACATCGGCGGCCACGATCCCAAGGACTACTGGGAGCCGGTCACGTGTGAGCGCGGCGACCAACTCGTGCTGGAGCCCGAGGAGTTCTACCTGCTGCTGTCGGCCGAGGCCGTGTCGATCCCGCGCGAGTTCGCGGCGGAGATGGCGGCGTACGACCCGACGAGCGGCGAGCTGCGCACGCATTACGCCGGCTTCTTCGATCCGGGATTCGGCTACGACGGGCGCGGCCTCGCGGGGAGTCAGGCCGCGCTCGAGGTTCGTGCGCACGACGTGCCGTTCATGGTGCAGCACCGCCAGCGGGTGTGCCGACTCACGTTCGAGCATCTCGTCGAACCCGCCGACACGCTCTACGGCGAGTCGATCGGATCCAACTACCAGGGCCAGCAGAGCACGCTGAGCAAGTACTTCGCGCGACCGGCCCCGCGCGATCAGCTCGAGTTCTTCAGCTGACGCCCTCAGCTGAGGCGGCATCGAGCTCACGGCGGCGGTGCCGCTCGCGCTCGGCGTCCGGCCGTGCCAGCACCTCGTTGACCTGCGCGAGCAGCTCGTCGGCGTGGAACGGGCGCGCGATGAATGCGTCGATCCCCGCTTGCCAGGAGAACATTCGATTGCTGCTCTGCTGCGCGACCAGCACAACGCGCACGCCGGCGATCGATTTCGTCACCGAGGAGCGAATGAGGTCGAGGAGCTTCAGGTTCTGGCCGATGCCGCCGGTGGCGAGATCGAGCACGACGCAGTCGATGCGGCCGACCGAGAGTCGCCCCATCGCCTGATCGTGGTTGGCGGCCCGTTCGACCTCGTGACCGGCGCGTGTGAGCAGGCGGGACAGGAGCTCGCAGGCGCCTGGGTCATCGTTGACCACCAGGATGTGCGCGGATCCAACGGGCTCGGGGCTGACGCCGGCTTCGGTGGGCTCGTCGGCCTTCGTCGCACGTCGCAGCATCGGCTCAGTCCGCGATCGGCGTGCGGTCGAGTGTGCCCGGATCGGGCGAGCGCTCGAGTGCTTCGAGCAGGTGCATCGAGATGTCGGCGACCTTCACCTCGTCCTCGTCCTTGCCCGCACCCTTCACCCCATCGTCGATCATGATGTAACAGAAGGGGCACGCGGTTGCGATGCGCGACGCGCCCGTGGCGATCAGCTCACGGGAACGAGCGTCGTTCACCTTCGTGCCGATCGTCTCTTCCATCCACATGCGCGCGCCTCCGGCGCCGCAGCACATGCCCTTCGTGCCGTTGCGCTCGGCTTCGACGACCTCGATGCCCGCGAGCGAACCGATCACCCGTCGTGGCGCGAGGTACACGTCGTTGTGCCGCCCGAGGTAGCAGGAATCGTGGTACACGACACGCTCGTCGAGACGCGCCTCCGACAGATCGAGCCGTCCCGTCGACACCAGCCAGTCCAGGAATTGACTGTGGTGCACGACCTCGTAGTTGCCGCCGAGCTGTGGGTACTCGTTCATCAGCGTGTTGAAGCAGTGCGGGCACTGCGTGATGATCTTCTTGACGCCCATGTTGTTGAGCGTCTCGACGTTCTGCATCGCCAGCATCTGGAAGATGTACTCGTTGCCCGAACGGCGAGCAGGGTCGCCGGTGCAATTCTCCGCAGGGCCGAGAATGGCGAAGTCGATGCCGGCGCGCTGCAGCAGCTTCGCCATCGCGATCGTGACCTTCTGATTCTTGTCGTCGAAGCTGCCGGCGCATCCGACCCAGTACAGGTACTCGTGCTCGAGCGGCGACGAGCCGTCGACGATGTCGACGCCCTCGACCTTGCTCGTCCACGCGGCGCGCTCGCCCTGGCTCATGCCCCACGGGTTGCCGCTGTTCTCCATCGACCGGTAGGCGTTGCCGAGCTCGGTCGGGAAGTTCGACTCCATCAACGACAGGTAGCGCCGCATGTCGAGGATCTTGTCGAGGATCTCGATGTTCACCGGGCAGATCTCGTCGCAGGCCTTGCACGACGTGCAGGCCCACACCTCTTCGGACGTGATGCGCTCGAAGAGCGAATCGGCGCTGACCGTGACCTGCGGGTCCATGCCGATCGGCGGGGACACCGCTGGCGTACCCGTCAACGCCATCACCTCGCCGGTCTTCAGCACGATCTCGCGTGGGTCGAGGGGCTTGCCCGTCGCGTGCGCGGGACACACCGACGTGCACCGGCCGCACATCGTGCACGCGTCGGTGTCGAGGAGCTGCTTCCACGTGAAGTCCTCGACCGTAGAGGCGCCGAACGATTCGAGCTCGGTCTCCATCAGGTTCGGCATCGCCTTCATCGCGCCCTTCGGGCGCTCGCGCTGACGGCTGTACATGTTCAGTGGCGACGTGAACATGTGGCGGATCATCGTCACCGGAAGGATCGCGAGGAACACGAAGAAGGAGGCGACGTGAGTGGCCCACATCGCCTGCTGCCAGCCGTGGAGATGGTCCATGTTCCGGAACAGCCACGACAGCGGGTAACCGATGAAGCTCCACTTCTCGTAGTCGGGCCGATCGAGGAACGCGATGCGGAAGCCCTCGGCCAAGAACCCGGTGATGCCCAGGACCAGGAACACGCCGAGGATCAGAAGGTGCTCGGGCTTCGACTTGATGCGGATGCGGTACGGCCGCTGTACGTAGCGGCGAAGCAGCGCCCAGGCGACGCCGATGACGAACAGCAGTCCCGCTGCGTCGGCGACGAACGAGTACGCCTCGTAGGTCGTGCCGTGGAGGAACTTCATTCCCTCCGGGACTTGGTCCTGGATCTGGGAGACCGCAGTGACCGCGAACAGGATGATGAACGAGAAGTAGATGAGCGAGTGCATCGCGCCGGCGGCGGGATCCCGGAGCAGCGTCTGCATGTAGACGCCGGCGCGGAAGTCCGCCAGCCGCTTCGGCGCGGTCGACATGGTCGTGGCCCGCGCATCGGGCGCGCCGCGTTCCCAGTTCTTGACGCGGTTGGCGAACAGGACGCTGCCGTAGACGAAGACGACAGGGAGCAGCGTGTAGAAGGCCAGCTTCCAGGGCCCCGGGACGTTGAGGAAGACCTCGCGCTGGATCGGCGAGTCGTCGAACCATCCGAGGACGAGCGGCCCGAGTCCTGATCCGATCGAGAACAGGGCCCAGAAGACGCCGAAGCCAATGACGAGGTGATGCGGACGAACGCGGCCCTTCATACGAGACGAGAACCTACTCGCCGTCCGATTTGTCGCTGAAGTTTGGCCTCGTCAGCCGAAGGTCTTCTCGTCCAGCTCTCGAACCATCGACGCCAGGGCGGCCAGCAGCTTGTGTGCGAGC
>DASUCS010000185.1:0-8459 GCA_036275935.1 Acidimicrobiales bacterium | reverse complement strand
AACGCGTCCGATGAAGCCACAACGACAATGGCAGCGCAGGAGGCAGGCGCTCACCTCGTTGATCTGACGAGCCTCCCAGCTCCGCTCGGTGCGAGCGGTCACCGAGCCGCGGCCGACGCCATCACCGCGGCAATCGGTCCGGTGAACTGAGACAACGTGCCGCGCGGTGTCACATTCTCATCGGCTATGTCGTCCTCTGGCTCGAACAGTCGTCATCCAAGCCGACGTCGAGATGAGGCCACCGATGGTCGTTGCTGCGGATGTGTTGTCGAGTGTGCTGGCGTTCGTCTTCTTCGGAGTGGGCAGTGCAAAACTGACGCACGCACGCCAGCAAGTGGCCACCGCGGAGCGGTTGCGCATTCCATGGGACCGCTATCGGCTGGCCGCGGTTCCTGAGTTGCTGGCGCCCTTGGGCTCGTCGCAGGCTCGCGGCCTTGTCGGGGTCCGGTGCGCTGTAGTCATCGATATGCCCGACGTAAGGGGCTAGCTGTAGCTGCCGTCGACTGCGCCAAGAGTTCCTCGGCGCTGTCGGCGATGCCGGCTGCGATGTCGTTGGCATTGTCGACAAGGTCGGGGCAGGCGGTGATGCCGATGTGCAGCGTGTCCAGGTAGCTCTGTGCGGTGATGTTCAGTCCGGTGCCGAACGCGAGCGGCCCGAGCGGGTATGCGGCGTCGAGTCGAGCGCCGGCGAAGTACAGCGGGATGGGCGGGCCGGCGAAGTTGGAGATGACGACGTTGGACAGCGGCGGTAGCCGGGCGGACAGTCCCAGACTGCGCTCGAGTCGCGCGACACCTCGCAGCATCGCCGGCGGTGCGAGCTCGGTGAGTTCGCTCACGACTGAGGGGCCGAGCGCATCGTGTTGCGCCTTTGCGGCGCGCGCCGCGGCGGCACTGTGTTGCAGCCGTTCGAGCGGATCATCGGTGTCGGTCGGCAGCGAGACGAGCATGCCCGACACTTGATTGGCGGCGGCTTCGGTGCCGTCGTCGCCGTGTAGGGAGACGGGGACGGCCGCAACGAGGGGCCGGTCGGGGAGATCGTCACGCGAGTGCAGATACCGGCGCAGCGAGCTGGCGCACAACGCGAGCAGCACGTCGTTGATCGTTGCCTGGACCGGCCGACGAATCGTGTCGAGGTCCGACATCGCGACCTTCACGAATGCGACCGTCCGGCGATCGGTGAGTTGGCCGTTGAAAAGTGTGTGAGGCGCGCTCATGGGCAGCGGCGCCCGTCGACCGGGACTCTGGATGTTGTGGCGGACGAGTCGGATGCCGGCGGCACTCAGGCGCGCGAGTCGGCGAGCCACCGTGATGGGGTTCACCGCAGAGGACCGCACCGTTGCGGCCAGCAGCGCGACGGGAGATGGCACCGTCTCCGGCTCTCGATCGTCCACCGACACCGGCGGATCTGCGTCGGCTTCGAGATCGAGGAAGTTGGCGAGGGCCTCCGCGCCAGACACCCCATCGATCGCCGCGTGGTGCAGCCGCGTGATGCTCGCGGTGCAGTCAGGGGCGGCGGGCTCGACAATGGTCATGTCCCACAACGGCCGATCCCGCCGCAACGATGTGGTCAGAACGTTCGCAGCGACCTCGGCGAGCGCCGTGTCACCATCCGATGCCGGTGACCTCACAACTCGCAGATGGTCGTCGACATCGAAGTCGGGATCCTCGATCCAGTGAAGGCGACCAAGCCCGCCCGGAGCGTCGACAAGACGCCGACGCATCGGCGGAACGAGATGCACACGCTCCCCGACGGTGGCCCGGATCCGTTCGAACGAGTACGGCTCCGACGCCGTCGTCTGGTCGAACGTGCACGCCATCGCCACCGCCAACGGTGCGCTCGGCGTGTCGAGATGCGCGAATGACGCATCGAGTCCACTCAACCGCAGCACGATTTCCCCTCGAGATAGTCCGCTGGGCCGACGTCGCCATCCAAGCCCCGCGCGGACGACATCAAGGTCCCTGCCCCCACCGCGTCCTTCCGAGACACTCGTCACGCGGTCAACGCCGAGGAGCCAGCGGGGGAGGCCCGTCCTCCGGCGGGCCATGCATTGACGTCGGTCGATCAGGCCCGCAGCCACTGCAGGCCTCTTCTGGCCCGAGCCGGGGATTCACTGAGTTGCTCACCTGCGGGCACGGCGCCGACTTCGCCGAGGTCGCCGGTGCTACGGCGGCTGCAACGCCGATCGCGAGTCTTCGGCTACCGCCAATCCATCTGAGTGGGCTCGGGGGTTCGGCTAATGGATCCGCTTGACGACGAGCGCCACGTCGTCGCGTGCCGTCGTGCCAACCAACTCCTCGATCAGCCTGTTGGCGATCTCCTCCACCGGGGCGTCGCGCGACGCGACCGCTGCCTTGGCGAGGCGGAGCAGGCCCTCGTCGAGGACCTCATTGCGTCGCTCGACAAGACCGTCGGTATAGAGGACGAGCAGGTCGTCGGGACGCACGTCGAGCCGGGCTTCTCGCCGAACGGGTTCGGCGACGGCGAGCGGCGTGGCCAGCGCTTTGTCGAGCCAGACGATGTCCTCGTCGTGCACGAGCAGCGGTGGGGGGTGGCCGGCATTGGAGTACGTGATCACGAGCTCGGCGAGATCGACGACGGCGCACACGACGGTCGCGCACTCGGCAGCGGGCATCGTCGTTGCGAACCGATCCAACGACGCGATCACCTCCGCAGGACCATGACCGTCGGCGAGGAGTGCGCGGCTCACGTTTCGAAGCGCCCCCATCGCGGTGGCGGCTTCGAGACCATGACCGACGCAGTCGCCGACGATGAGGCCACGGCGTCCACCTCCGAGGTCGAGCACGTCGTACCAGTCACCCCCGACCGTGAGGTTGCTGGCCTTGGGCAAGTACCGCGCGGCGACGGTCGGGAGGTCTGACGCCAGCTCCAACATCGCGTCTTGCAGCGTGTCGCTGATGAGTCGGAGAGCGCCGAGTTCGTCCGCGCGGGCCAGCGCTGCGGTCATGGATGCAGACATCGCCGCCCGGATGACGTCGATGAACTGCTCGTACTCCTCGTCGAATGGGCGACAGGGATTGGTTGCGACTGTGACGACCGTCCGCAATGCCGGGTGGTCGATCGCGAATGCCACGCGAGATGCGGGGCGTCCCGGTTCCCACGCTGGGTCGAGCACGATCGGACGAGAGGAGTTCGCCACCGCGCGAATACGAGCCTGATCGGTCGCCTCGGCGCGGTGACCGGGAAGGCTCGCGATTCGCACGACGCTGTCAGTGAGCACCATGTCGATCGCGATTGCCGTGGCCGGCGCGCAGTCCCGCAGGGCGTCGATAGTCACGTTCATGACCAACTCGATCGACGTGGCCCCGACGAGTGCCCTTGCGAGATTGCCGACACAGCTGAGACGCCGGCGGTCGACGACCTGAGCCGTTGTCTCCGTGGCCACCACGAGCAACCCCGCCACGGAGTCCGAGTCGTCGTGGATCGGGCTGTACGAGTAGGTGAAGAACGTCTCTTCGTCGTAGCCATTGCGGTTGATCAGCAGCCGATGATCGGCGTGCCACACCGCCTCGCCCGCGAACACCTTTGCAAACAGCGGCCCGATCTCGTCCCAGATCTCCGACCACGTCTCGCGAGCGCTGCGGCCCAGCGCGCCCGGGTGCTTGCCCGTGCCGAGGATGGGCCGGAAGGCGCCGTTGTACAGCTGCGTGTAGTCGGTGCCCCACACGATCATCATCGGGAACTCCGAGCTCAGCATCACCTGGACCAGGAGACGCAACTGTTCGGGCCAGGCGTCCACCGATCCGACCGGCGTTGTCGCCCACGGGAAGGCGAGCAACTCGCGCGCCTCTGCCCCGAGGCCCGGCCGATCGAGAGAAGGGCGTGGCACCGATTCCGCACCCCGACGGGTGTCCACCACACGAGGGTAGGCCGACGAAGCGGCTCGACGCGCTCGTATGCCGGCATGCGCCGCGCCATCGGCGGCCCGCGCGACGAGCTCGAGGGCACAAGCTCGACACAGCTGGCGTGTCGAGTGCGACGCCTCGACCGGCTCGAGCCGGAGGAACTTCGTGATGCCGAGCACGCGGAACATCATCCGTTCGTGGGGACGGAAGGTGGACCTCGCCGCTTGTCGCCCGACCAGAGATGGTTTCGTGAGGAGATGGTCGACACCCTTGAAGCGAATCGTGCAGTAGCCGGCGACATCACGTTGCGGCACCAGTCTGAGTGTTCGCCGAACGTGAGGGGGATGAGGTAGGCGCCGTCTGGAGCGGGACGGGCGGGCGCTCCCTCTGGGCGGGCAATGAACGCAGGCATGTCGGCGCGATGTTGAGGTGGATGGGTTCGTGCTCGGCAAGATCAGCGCCTTCGAGGCCGAGCCGATGGACTACGGCGACGCGTTCGTGATCGCGCCCGACGGACGCCTCGCCGGCCTCGTTCGGGAGTCGGCGATCTTCGTCTTGAACAGATCACCGCCGCCGATGAGAGGCGGTGGGGAGTGTGGGCGGTGTGGTTCCCGTATCCCATGCGCACACGAGACGATGCTCGCCGCAACTTCGCCGCAATCGTTCCGCTGCTGCGACCGCACTGGGAGGCGACCGCGAGGGCATAGCAGCCCATGCCGCGTTACTCGACGGCGGGTGCGGCTGCCTTCCCCGCGGCCATGGTGATGCCAGTCACCAGGATGAAGAGCGCGAACGTTCCGACACCGAGGAACCCCAGTCCGGACGCGCCTGAACTGAGGGTGGACAGCATCGTGATGACGTTGCCGAGTACGGCCAAGAAGGCGAGCCACATCGTGTAGCTCGGCAATGCGCTGGTGCGGCGCACGGCCAGACCCGCGGCGAGGACGAACACGGTGATGCCCGCGGCGGTTGCGGGGAACACGAGGCTCTGGCCGATGAACATGATCCGCAGCGAGTCGTCACCGAAGTTCTTGGCGGCGCCACTCACGAAGACCGGCGCGGCCTGGAGCGCTCCGCCGACCATGGCCATCGGTGCCGTGACGAGCAGCCCGGCCAATGACGCCGTGCCGAGCGCCTCGGTGAGCCGGTCGCCGCGGAACAAGTCGCGCAGCACGACCGCGAACCACAACACGAACGGGATGCCGAGTAGCCCGACCGTGTTGGTGAACAGGATCGATCCACGATGGTCGAGGTAGTAGGCGCGGATCTTGTCGACAGGATCGTCGACCGCCGGCATCGACCCGCCCCCGACCACCCCGATCAGAAGCAGAACCACGAAGATGATGCCCGCCGCGCCGGCCACACGAACGGCCCGGTCGCTCATAGCCACCTCCCGCATTCGGGTGTCGAGAACCCCGCCGCCGAGTGCACGGTATCCCCGAACGAGCAGGCGTGCTGGATCGTTGTAACTCCTCCCGCGTTGCGGCCTGCCCGTCGACTTCGCACATCAGGCTCGGGGACTATCCGCGAGGTTCGTAATGATGAAGCCGGAGTTGTACGGAGTGTCAGCGGCCGGTGAGATCTTGCCGAGTGCTCGAAGCCAGGCAACGACCGGCGTGGATTCGAGGATGGCAGGCGGTGGGTTGACCCTCGGCCGGTTCGCCACGTCGACCAAGTTCAGGGAGCGATCGGCGATGAGGCTGGAGGCTCTCCGTCGGCGGTTCGCTCATTGACAAGTTGATGCGCGGGAAGCGAGCGCGGCGATGGGTTAGGAAGATGTGTGTGCCGGACCTTCCGCAAGCCTGGCGAGACGGCTTCGATGAGGTTGCCGAGCTCTACGACAGGATCCGCCCCGGCTTCCCTGACCATCTCTTCGACGAGTTGGCCGCCGCGCTGCCTCCGTCGCCAGCGGTGGTGGAGGTCGGACCGGGCACAGGCCAAGCCACGAAGGGCCTCGTCGCCCGAGGCGCCAAAGTGACCGCGGTCGAGCTGGGTGCCCACCTGGCAGCCGTCCTCGCGCGCAACCTCCCCACAGTCCATGTCGTCATCGGGCCCTTCGAGAACGTCGAGCTCCCCCGTGGCTCGTTCGACGCCGTCGTGGCCGCGAACAGCTACCACTGGGTGCCGCCCGACGCGCGAATGACCCGGCCGGCGGCCCTGCTGCGACCGCGCGGGCACCTGGCGCTGATCGCGCTCAACCAGGTCGCGTCTCCCGCCGATCGAGGGTTCTTCGATGAGGTCCGTGACGTGTTCAGCCGCTATGGACAGCCGGGAACGCACGAGCCCGCTCCCACGCACGAGGAACTCGTTCCCGCGTTCGTCGACGAGATCATCGCCTCGCCAGACTTCGCGGACCCTTCGATCCATCGCTACCGGTGGGATCAGCGGTACACCGCTCGCGGCTACACCGAGCTCAAACGGACCGACTCCAACAATCGGGCCATGGCCGACCCCGAAGCACGCGAGGCAATGCTCACCGAGGTCGAGGCCCTGATCGACTCGCGCTACGACGGGTGGATCATCCGCCCGCTCACCGCCTCGCTGGTCCTAGCCCGCCGGCTCTGAGGACCACGGCGCGAGAACGGCATCTTCCGCGTACTCGACGCAATAGGCATCGCCTACCGATGCCTATTGCGTCGAGTTTCAGGACTGCGCGGCGGCTCGACATGCGTGGTCCGGCTCGCCAGCGCGGGGTTACTCGCCTGCCGCGATGCGGTCCATCTCGCGGCTGACGCGCTTCTCGCTCACCCGCTGACTCGTCCCGACGGTCTGCGCGAAGAGGCTGATCCGCAGCTCCTCGAGCATCCAGCGGATGGGCCACGCGTCGCGTTTGCGCGAGGGCGGCAGCGCCTCGTGCAGTTCGGTGTACTCACGCTCGAGGCGCTGCACCCGCTGCATCGCGTCGAGGTCGCGCTCGGGTGCGTCGCGCAGCCGTTCCAACCTGTGCTCGATACCGCGCAGGTAGCGGGCGACGTCCGGCAGACGCCGGGTGCCGGTTGACACGATCCACCCAGGTCGCATGAGCTGGCCGAGCTGGCCCCGGATGTCGTCGATCGCGGCGCGGGTCGTCGGGCTCGACTTGAGCCGCGCGATTCGCTCCTCCACTTGTTCCGCCGCGAGCAGCACGTCGCGGACCGCGAGAGCGGCAGCGATCGCGGTGTCGACGAGGTCGTCGCGCACGACGTCGCGAAGCTCGGCGAACTCCTCCTCGTCCCAGGCCGGCCCGCCATTGTCCGCGACGATGCGATCGATCGCCGCTGCGATGCACTGCTCGAGCTCATCGCGGCGCAGCACGAGCTTGGTGGCGTCGGGCAGCACGCGCTGCAACGATTTCGTGGCCGACGGCAGGGTGAGCAGCAAGAGCCGCCGGGTGCCCGCCTTCATCGCGCTGGTCTGCTCCGCTTCGCTCGCGAAGAGCCGCACTGCGACCGAGTCACCTTCGTCGACGAGCGCGGGATGCACGGTGACGGTGTGCCCGGCCCACGAGGCATCGACCGTGTGCGGCAGCGTGCCGATGGTCCACTCGAGCAAACCGGTTCGCTGCAACTCAGGTGCAAGGCGCGCCGTCGCGTCGCGCATCTCGTCGTGCAGCATCGACCGCAGCGCGCTCAGGTCCTTGCCCGCCACGATCGGCTCGCCCGTCTCGCCGGTCACGACGAACGACATGCGCAGGTGGTCGGGAAGGAGATCGAGGCGGAGCTCGTCGAGCGGCACGGGCTCGCCGCGCAGGTAGCCGAGCTCCCGAGCCACGACCTCGACGAGCGGCCCGTTGTCCGGGCCGACCCGCCCGAGCACCGCCTCGGCCACCTCGCCGGCCGGCGCGAAGCTGTGGCGCAACCGCTTCGGGAACGACCGGATCAGCGCCGTGACCAGTTCGAGGCGCCGGCCCGGCACCTGCCACGCGAAGTCGTCCTCGTGGACGTGGGCGAGAAGGGGGAGCGGGATGTGCACGGTGACGCCGTCGAATTCGTCCGCCGGGTCGAACCGGTACGTGAGCGGCAATGCGATGCCGTCTTGGCGCCACCGGTCCGGGAACGCCGACGGGCTCACGTCACCGGCCTCGGGCCGCACCAGCTCGGTCGGGGTGAAGGTGAGAAGGTCGGGTTGCTCGACGCGCGTTTTGCTCCACCAGCGGTCGAAGTGGCGTGCCGAGGTCACCGTGTCGGGGATGCGCTCGTCGTAGAGCGCGAACACGTCGTCGTCATCAACAAGGATGTCGCGCCGGCGCACCCTGTCCTCCAGGTTGCGCACCGCTTCCATCGCCTTGCGGTTGTCCTCGAGGAACGCGTGGTGGCTGGACCAATCGCGTTCGACGAGTGCGTGCTCGATGAACATGTCACGCGCACCGACGGGGTCGATGCGCGCGAGTGGCACCGGTCGGGCGCGCACGATTGGGAGCCCATAGAGGGTCACTCGCTCGGGCACGGTCGCCGAGCCGCGTGCCGCGTTCCAGTGGGGCTCGCCGTAGGACCGCTTCACGAGGTGGGCGCCGGCGCGCTCAGCCCACTCGGGTTGGATGCGGGCGACCACCCGGGCGCGGAGCCGGTTCGTCTCGACGAGCTCGGCGGCCATCACCCAGCGAGGCTGCTTCTTCG
>DASUCS010000184.1:0-17137 GCA_036275935.1 Acidimicrobiales bacterium | reverse complement strand
GGTCGCAAGATCGAGTTTCGCTGCCCTCAGGATCTCTACGACCTTCTCCTGTACATCGGCTCGCCTTCGCGATACGTGATCAAGCGCATTCGCTCGAACACGATCGACGAGACGGCGGCCGCGACCAGCACGCAACGACTGGGTCTCATGGCCGGGCGGTACGTCGGCAAGGACGACCCGGTGATGATCGTGCGCGCGCAGTCGGGCCTGCCGGCGGTCGGTGAGGTCCTCGAGCCATTCGCGTTCCCGCATTCGGTCGCCGGCTGCATGCGCGGGTCGCACCACGCGCCGGTGATCCCTGTGCCGCAGTCGCAAGCACATCCGGCCCGCTTCGATGGTCAGCCCCGAGTCGTGTGCCTCGGCTTCCAGATCCACGACGGCAAGCTGATCGGGCCTCGCGACATGTTCGATGATCCGTCGTTCGATCTCGCCCGTCAGAAGTCGAACGAGATCTACGAGTACCTGCGACGGCACGGCCCGTTCGAACCGCACCGGCTGCCGCTCGACGAGATGGAGTACACGACGATGCCGGCCGTGGCCGAGAAGCTGCGTGACCGGTGGGAGTCGACGGACGAAGAGGCACCCGCCATCGTCCCGATGAGTCTGCAGTCCTGAAGGGAGGCACCCGATGTGGCTTCGGCGTGCACGACGAGAACACCCGGCTTCTGCGCACCCACGCACTCCGGCAGCGCGTCCCGCGCCGGACGTTCGATCGACCAACGAGTTCGATGCCTACCTCGAGGGCACGTATGCCGATTGGCTGCTCGCGAATGGTCAGCCGGTGCCGTCATGGGCGTGGGTGAACCGCGTCGCGCACGCATCGTTGGAGGAACTCGACGCGATCGCTGATGGGCAGCGACTCGCCCTCGAGGTGCCCGAGGTCGTGGTGTGGGAGGCCGTGACCACATACCTCGCCAAGGAGATGGTCGCACGCATCGACGGCGACCTCACCCGGCTTCGCAACCTTCAGCTCGACGTCGTCATTCCGGTCGAGCTCCAGCTCGCGGCACACCGATGGGCGCAGCTCGCGCCGGTGGACTTGGCATCCCGCGTGCTGATTGCCCTCCACGACACGCCCCGCGCGTAGTCAGCGCCGTCGGGCGACCACACGAAGTGGCCTTCCTCCATTCAAACGGTGTGGCGGCACTTCTGCGGAAATCCCGTAACCTTGCGGCGGCTACGCGGCGTGGTGGCCGCTCGTAGCCGGACGAAGGGCGCGGAACGGGTCGAGTGTGATGACGGAGTTCTCGAAGGTGCCGGTCGAGGAGCGTTTCCACCTGCTCGTCGACGGCGTCACGGAATACGCAATCTTCATGCTCGATCCGATCGGCACTGTGGCCACATGGAACAAGGGCGCACATCGGATCAAGGGTTATACCGAGGACGAGATCGTCGGTAAGCACTTCTCGGTCTTCTTCGTGAACGACGATGTGAGCGATGGCAAACCGCAGCGGCTGCTCGCGGAGGCCGCCGCGACTGGACGCGCGGAAGACGAGGGATGGCGGACGCGCAAGGACGGCTCGCGCTTCTGGGCCAACGTCGTCATCACGGCACTGTCCGACGACGACGGTGAGTTGCGTGGCTTCGCGAAGATCACCCGCGACGACACAGCGCGCGGCGAGGCGATGCAAGAGCGACTGCGGCTGGAGATGCTCGAGGTGCGCGAGGGCGTCGCGCAGGAGCTCCACCACGAGGTGATCGAGCGGCTGTTCGGGGTCGGTCTCCTGCTCAACGGCGTGCAGCAACACGATGTCCCTCCGCAGGTCACGACGAAGCTCAGCACCGCCGTCGACGAGCTCGATGCCGTGATCCGTCACATCCGCACGACCCTTTGGACCGCAGGCTCCCCCGACCGCGCGTCCGATGCGGTCGCCGAAACCGAGAGGGAACTCGAAGTTCTGGTCGTCGATGACGACCCCGACATGCGCGCGTTGTTGAGCCAGGTCCTCGAGGGCGTCGGCTCGGTGCGCGCGGTCGCTGACGGCTATCAAGCATGGGAACTGCTCGAATCACAAAGCGTCGACGTGATGGTGTTGGACCTGATGCTCCCAGGCGTGAACGGCGTCGACCTGCTCGAACGATCCCACACCCGCGGGCGAGCGGTGCCCACCGTTGTCGTCACTGCGATGGCTCCGACCGATCGGCTCGCGTCAGCGGCGAAGGCCGCGGGCGCAGAGCTGGTGGTCACGAAACCATTCGACGCCGAGCGCCTCCGCACGAGCGTGCGTCGGGCCGCCGCCGCGACGCCATCCTGACGCGGGACCTCGTCGTCAGTCGGGCCGCGGCCGCGGCAGTGTGCGCGTCCCGGCGAGTGCGTGCGGTAGCGCCGCCGGAGCGATGCGCACGCGTGCGTCGACGGCCACCACGCCATCCGGCGACGCAATCACGGGGTTGAGGTCGAGCTCGGCCACCTCCGGGATGTCGCGGGCCAGCAGCCCCAGACGCACCAGCACGTCTTCCAGCGCGGCGACATCGACCGGCTTCGAGCCGCGGTAACCGGTGAGCAGCGGTGTCGCCCGCAGGGAGCGCACCGCGTCGGCGGCGTCGGCATCGGACAGCGGCGCGACGCGCACCGTACGGTCGCCGAGGAGCTCGGCCATCGTGCCGCCCATGCCGAAGAGCACGAGCGGGCCGAACGTCTCGTCACGCACCACACCCGCGATCAGCTCGACGCCGGTGCCGGCCATGCGTTGCACGAGTCCCCCGGTCATCTCGCTGCCGGCTCGGGCCCTCATCTCCGACCACGCCTTCTCGACGGCGCGCCCTGACGTCAATCCGAGGGCGACGCCACCGATGTCGGTCTTGTGCAGCAGCGTCGCGCCCTGCACCTTCAGCGCGACGGGGAACCCGAGTCGCCGAGCCGCGTGCTGCGCGGCATCGGCGCTGGTCACCAGTTCGTGCTCGATCAACGGCACGCCGTACGCGTGCAGTAGTGCGGCGATGTCGTCTGCGCCGAGCCAACCACCCTCGGGCGCACGGTCGAGAGCTGAGGCCACGACACGACGCGCACCATCGAGATCAATGTCCTCGCGTGTGGGCGGTTCTTCGCGTGGCCGAGTCCGCCAATCCGCATACGAGACGATGTGGCCAAGTGCGGCCATCGCCGGCTCGACTGCGCCGAACAAGGGTGTCGCGTGGCCGCCGGGCGCGGCGAGCAATCCACGATCGCGTCCCACGATGACCGCGATCACGGGTTTGGCTTGGGTCGACGCGTCCGCAATCGCCGCCGCCACCTCGTTCGCGTCGGCCACGAGCGTCGGCGCATGGATGACGAGAGCCGCATCGACGGCGTCGTCGGCCAGCACGAGGTCGATGGCGTTGGCATAGACCTTCGGACTCGCGTCACCCAACAGGTCGACGGGGTTCGCCACCGACGCGGACGGCGGCAGCTGCGGGCGCAGTGCGTCCTTCGTCTCGTCCGACAGCTCCGCCAGCACCAGACCGGCGCTGGCGCACGCGTCGGCCGCCATGATCCCAGGACCGCCGGAGTTGCCGATGATGCACACCCGATTGCCCGGCGGCAGCGGCTGGTGGGCGACGACCAGCGCGGTGTCGAGCAGCTGATCGATGGTGTCCACTCGCACGACGCCGCAGTGCCGCAGCAGTGCGTCCACCGCGGCGTCGTCGGCGGCCATCGCGGCCGTGTGCGAGCTGGCCGCCCGACGCCCGGCGGCGGTGCGTCCGCTCTTCACCGCGATGATCGGTTTGTCGTGGCCGATGCGCTTGGCCAAGCGCGCGAACTTCGCCGGGTTACCGAACGACTCGAGATACAGGAGGATGACGTCGGTCCGCTCGTCCTCCTCCCAGAACTGGAGGAGGTCGTTGCCGCTCACGTCAGCCTTGTTGCCGAGCGACACGAAGCTGGAGATGCCGATGCCCGCGCGGGCCGCGGCATCGAGCACCGCGATACCGACGGCCCCGGACTGCGACGCCAACGCGACGCGTCCGGTCGGTGGCTTGACTGCGCCGAACGACGCATCGAGTCGCACACCGGGGTCGGTGTTCACGACGCCGACGCAGTTGGGCCCGATGATCCTCATGCCGTGCAACCGCGCCGCGGTCGCGAGCTCCCGTTGCCGAGTCACACCCTCGGCGCCGAGCTCCGCGAACCCGCCGCTGATGACCACGAGACCGCGCACGCCCTTCTCGGCGCACGCAGGGACGATGCCGGCGACCTTGTCCGCACCGATCGCAACGATCGCGAGGTCGACCGACTCGGGCACGTCGCGGATGTCCGCGTAACCGGTGAGGCCTTCGACCGCCTCGGCTCTCGGGTTGATCGGATGGATCGGACCGGTGAACCCGACGCTCAACAGACTTCGCACGATCTCGTGCCCAACGGACCCCGCACGCGCGCCCGCCCCGAAGACCGCGACGGAATGCGGTCGGAGCAACCGTTGGATCGAGTGCGCCTCGGAGAGGTGCTCGCGGGTCTCGATCCGTTCTGACGCCTCCGGCGACAGATCGAGGTCCATCACGAGGTGCGCGACGCCGTGCTCCCACGAGCGCTTCGCGACGAGCCCGGACGCGGTGAAGACCTGCAGCATGCGCCGATTCTCCGACAAGGTCTCGGCGACGAAGCGCACGAAACCTTCTGCCCGGGCGCGGGCCGCCAGGTGCTCGAGCAACAGCGAACCGACGCCGCTGCCCTGCCAACGATCCGCAACGACGAACGCGACCTCGGCGTCCAGTGCTGCTGGTCCCAAGCGGTCGTAGCGAGCAACGCCGAGCAGCTCATCACCGGACACGGCGACGAGCGCTTCACGGTCGTGGTGATCGACGGTGGTGAACCGCGAGACCTCCGCCTCACTCAAGTGAGGATGGAACGAGAAGAACCGCAGCCGGATCGTCTCGGGTGAGAGTGCGTCGTGGAAGCGCACGAGCCGGTCCGAATCGGACGGATCGATCGGCCGGATCTGCACCAGCGTTCCATCCGAGAGCAACGCGTCGTGAATGGCGGGCGGTTCCGCCCATTGGATGGCGTCGGTCATGAAGATTCTGGGCCTACCACGTCCGTGGTCGGCTCGGGACCCCTCACGATGCGACCGGTGATGAAGGAAGGACGAAGCCGCATCCACAGATTGCGATTCCCGCCGGCCCACGGCGTGACCGCCAGCTCTTGCACGCGGCGCATCTCCTTGGCGTGGTACGCCGACACCTCCTCGAGGTGTCCCGTGACCAGCACGCTCCATCCGGCCTTGTGCACCTTGTCGAAGCAGTCGACCTCGAACGCCGCGTGACCGCGTCCGACGTCGAGACGAGACCCGGGCATCGTGCGAAAGACGATGGCGTCGCCGTCGAGTGCGTAGTTGACCGGCAGGATCATCGGCGTTGCGCCGATGACGACGGCCAGCCTCCCGATCTCCTCCTCCGCCAACAGACGCAGGCACTCATCCGCGTCGATGACTTCGATCCCGCTGTGGCGGCTGACCGTGCGCATGACCTCTCCGATCTCGTGTTGACCGTCATCTTCCGGCGATTCCCACTCCAGCGACAGGGCCGAAGGTCATTCGCCCCCGCGCACGACCGTCACCGGGCAGTGCGCATGATGCAGACACTGGAGGCTCGTCGAGCCGAGCAGCAGCGCCCGGAACCCGCCTCGGCCCCGCGATCCGACGACCAGCAGATCGGCGTCGGACGATGCCTGCACGAGGGCGGAACCCGACGCGTCCTCGATCGCCATCGCCGCCCAGGACGGCTCGGGCGCGCCGTCTCGCACCGCGGCGGAGACGCTCGCCTCGATCAGCTCACGCGCCTCGACGTCGAACCGATCGCGATCTGTCGGCGTCACCACGACACCCCACGGCTCCACTGGATACGGCGTGAACCATGCGTGCACCACGACGAGCTCTGCACGCCACTGCGCGGCCTCGGCCAGCGCCCACCGCAGTGCCCGTTCCGACTCCGCGCTGCCGTCTATGCCCACGACGATCTTGCGCACCGGCATCTGCGTCCAATCAGGAGGCACGACCGTGACGGGACAATGTGCGTGGTGCACGCACTGATGGCTGACGGAGCCCAGCAATCCGGTGACCGCGCCGCGGCCACGCCGGCCCACCACGAGCATGCTGGCGCGTTCGCTGGCGTCGACCAATGCTGCGCCGGGGGCGGAAGGGATGACCACGCGCTGCAACGAGGGCAGCGCGGCGCGCTGCTTCGCGTGGATCGTGCCGACCACCTCGTCGACGTACGCCTTGGCCGCTGCCTCGTACCGAGAGATGTCGATGACCGGTCCTGGGATCCCCGAGGACGACACGTCGTACCCAGGGCCGAACGCGTGGACGACTTCGAGCTCGACACTCCGTCGCACCGCCTCGTTGAGTGCCCAGTCGAGGGGAGCGCGCGAGTTCCCGAAGCCGTCGATGCCGACGACCACTCGCCGTTCGGCTCGCAGGATCTCATCCGCGCGTTCGGAGTCCGACACGCTCGTCACCTCGTTTCGGGTCGTGCTCCGACGATCATCCGCAGTGGTCGCGCCGGGAAACAGAGTCCTTCGACCCTGGTTCTCGGAGGCGCGGCACTTGTGACGATCGGCCCTACGTTCTGCTCGAGCCGCCCCCGACAATGGAACCGATGACGAAGCGATTGTGGTGCCTGGTGGCGCTGCTGCTGTTGGTCGCATGCAGCAGCGATTCGAAGTCCTCGTCCGGTTCCTCGGCATCGTCGAGCGCGTCGACGGGTTCCTCCGCATCGACGAGCTCGTCGTCGAGCTCCAGCTCGAGCACGTCGTCAGGCGGCCCCACCACCAGTTTGAAGGTGTACTTCCTGCGCGAGGAGAAGGTCGGACCCGCCCGCCGCACCGTCCCCCAGACGCAAACGCCCGCCAAGGCCGCCATGGAAGCGCTGCTGCAAGGTCCCACCGACGCAGACCACGCAGCCAACCTCGACACCACCATTCCCGCGGGCACGAAGCTCAACAACGTCACGATCGACGCGGGCACCGCGACCGTGGATCTGTCCTCGACGTTCGCCAGCGGCGGTGGCAGCACCTCGATGCAGGGACGGGTCGCGCAGGTCGTGTACACGCTGACGCAGTTCTCGTCGGTGAGCGCGGTGGTGTTCGAGCTCGACGGTCAACCGGCGACCACGCTCGGCGGCGAAGGACTGGTGCTCGACCATCCGCAGACGCGGGGTGACTGGGAGTCGTTCACGCCGGCGATCCTGCTCGAGTCGCCGTTGCCCGGAGATGCGCTCAGCAGCCCGGTCCATGTGACGGGCACGGCCAACAC
The DNA here is from genome assembly GCA_036275935.1 of Acidimicrobiales bacterium. Lineage (GTDB taxonomy): Bacteria > Actinomycetota > Acidimicrobiia > Acidimicrobiales > JACDCH01 > DASUCS01. The sequence goes on along the minus strand of DASUCS010000184.1, from coordinate 9,908 downwards.
CTTCGAGGCGACGTTCCAGATCCGCCTCACGGACAGCAGCGGCACCACGTTGTACGACCACAACGCGATGGCAACGTCGGGCACCGGCACTCGCGGAACGTTCGACGAAGTCGTTCCCTTCACCGCCGCCAAGCACGGCGCGGGCACGCTCACGGTGTACGAGCTCTCGGCCAAGGACGGCAGTGAGGTGAACGCCGTCAGCATCCCCGTCGCACTGTGAACGACCTCGTACGTCATGTTGATCTCGGCAACGGCGCGAGCCTGACGATCCGGCGAACGCACGCCAGCGATCGTGCGCTGTTGCGATCCCTGTTCCACGAGCTGTCCACCGAGGACCGCTACCTGCGGTTCTTCTCGCCTTTCGACCCCGGAGACGAATTCCTCGATCGGCTCGCCGCCGCGAACGAGAACGGCGCGATCCAGCTCATCGCGATCACCGAACGCGACGGTGAGCCGGACGAGGTCACCGGGGAAGCCGGCGCGTGGCCGCGTCCCAACGGCAACGCCGAGCTCGCGATCACGGTGCGGCCGAGCGCCCGCGGGTGGCTCGGTCCGTATCTTCTCGACGCGCTGATCGAGATGTCGCGAGCGGCCGGCATCCCGAACCTCGAAGCCGAGGTGCTCATCACGAACCGGCGCATGCTGGCGCTGCTGCGTCCGCGCGGGTACGCCGCGTCGGGTCACGACGGGTTCCACTCGGGTCGGTTCGTGATCTCGACCTCCGGCGCGACGCCCAGTTGGCCCGAGACGGACGACCGGCCGCGGCTGCTGGTCGAGGCCGCCGGCGCCCGATGGGACGGCGAGGACACCGCGAAGGAGGACGGAGTGCAGCTGATGGTGTGCCCCGGCCCACTCGGTCGAGCGTCACGGCGCTGCCCGGTGCTCGAAGGAGGACACTGTCCCTTGGCGGATGGTGCCGATGCCATCGTCATGCACCTGGGTGAACCGGTGAACGCCGAGCTCGCCGGCGCACATGCCCGACTGACTCCCGCAGTACCGGTGTGCGTGCACCCGATCGGCACCAGCGCCTTCGACGTGGTGAAGGACGCGGTGCACGCCGCGAAGGAGCACCACCGCTCGTGAGCAAGCCCCACGTGTTGATCGGCTCGGTCGTGGACAGCGACCGACACCGGACCGACCCCGGTCACCCCGAGCGTCCGGCGCGGCTGAAGGCCGTGCAGCGCGGCATCGTCGCCGCCCACCTCGACGGCGGCATCGCCGACCTCCAGACGCGGCCGGCGCGTGTCACCGAGCTCGCCCGCGTCCACGACGAGCTGTACCTCGAGGCCCTCGCGCAGCTGTGTGAGGCCGGCGGCGGTCAGCTCGATCCCGACACCGTCGCCGCGCCGGGATCGTGGGACACGGCGCTGCGGAGCGCCGGTCTCGGCCTGTCGGCAGTCGACGCGTTGCGCGGCGACGGGGCAACTGCCGCGTTCGTCGCCCCTCGACCGCCCGGACATCACGCGACCGCACTCCACGCCATGGGGTTCTGCCTCGTGAACAACGTCGCCGTCACCGCCGCCGCGTTGACGGGCGACGGCGAGCGCGTGGCGATCATCGACTGGGACGTGCATCACGGCAACGGCACTGAATCGATCTTCTGGAACGACCCGCGCGTGCTGTTCGCCTCGCTCCACCAGTGGCCCGCCTACCCGGGCACCGGACGCGCCGCGGACATCGGCGGCCCGGGCGCACCCGGCCTCACCGTGAACGTCCCGCTGCCGCCGGGCGCAACCGGCGACGTCGCGCTCGCGGCGATCGACGAGGTGGTGGCGCCCGCCGTCGATGCGTTCGCACCCACCTGGGTGTTGGTGTCGGCCGGCTACGACGCGCATCGCGACGACCCGCTCGCGGATCTCGCGTGGAGCGCAGGCGACTACACCGCGCTCACGGCTCGCGTCCTCGAGCTCGCACCGCCCGGACGCGTCATCGCGTTCCTGGAGGGTGGTTACGACCTCGATGCACTCGCCAAGTCGGTCGGAGCAACCGTGGCCGCGCTTGCGGGCGAGCAGTGGTTCCCGGAGAACCCGACGAGCGGAGGACCCGGTCGTGACGCGGTCACTGCGGCGCGTGCGGCGCGCTCACGTGCAGAACAGGAGTCGTGATGAAGCTCGAACAGATCGTGGTAGGCGTCGACGGGTCGAACAACGCGTGTCGAGCCGTCGAATGGGCCGCAGGGCTCGCGTCGGTGACTGGCGCCCGTGTGGTCGCGGTGCACGCGCTCGGGTTGCTGTTCCACGGGGAGGGCGGCGACGTGCGTCCGGCGCAGCCGATGCGCGCCGAGATCCAGCGCAAGCTCCAAGAGGAGTGGTGCGCGCCGCTCGCCGCAGCGGGTGTCACCTATGAGAGTCGCGTCGTCGACGGGTCGCCGGTGATGGTCGTGCTCGGGGCGGCGGATGACGCCGACGCCGATCTGATCGTCCTCGGCAGCCGCGGAGTGGGTGGCTTCCCCGAACTGCTTCTCGGGAGCACGAGCACCCAGGTCGCCCAGCTCGCACACCGCCCCGTCACCATCATCCCCACCGACTGATCCCCGTTCTGGCAGCACCGGCAACACACTTCTGTGTTGCCGGTGCTGCCAGAAGGTGATGTCAGGCGGCGTGCGCGTGGAGGTACTGGACGCAGCCGGTGAGCGTCGCCACCTCGGGGTAGGCGCGCTCGGGGATGTCGACGCCGGTGCGGTCGTGCAGTCCACTCACGAAGTCGAGGAAGTTGATCGAGTCGAGGTCGAGCTCCTCTTGCAGCTGACCCGACGGATCGAGGTCGCCGAGGTCGGCCTCGGGCGCGATCTGCCCGAGCACGTCGAGCACGACGGCGCGGAGCTCGTTCTCGTTCATGACTGTCCTTTCGTGTCCATCGTCGCGGGATCGCGCAGCCACCGCTCGATGGCCCGGAGGAAGCGACTCCCCTGATGCCCATCGCTCGCGCGATGGTCCGCGGCCAGCGTGAGCCGCACGACGGGCCGCGCGCCGATGAGGCCGTCGCGCGCCCAAGCCCGTTCGCCCACCCGCCCAACGCCGACGAGCGCGACTTGCGGCGGGTAGATGACGCCGTAGACCGCATCCGCACCTTGATCGCCGAGGCTGCTGACCGTGATCGACGGCTGCACGAGCTCTGAGCTGCGCAGCCGACCGCTGCGCGCTCGTTCGACGGACCCGTACATCGCCGCCATCGTCTCGGCGACGGTCAACGTCTCGGCCGCGGCGATCACCGGCACCAGCAGCCCGCCGCCGCGCAATGCCACGACGCACCCGAGTTGGACGGTCGGCGACTCGACGTACGCGCCGTCCTGCCACCAGCCGTTGAAGCCGCGCACCTCCATCGCAGCCCGGCTGATCGCAGCGAGGATCACGGCCCCCGGCACCACGCGCTCGCGAGGAGCGACGCCGGTGTTGCGTTCGTCCAACCACGCAATGACGGACGAGAGCTCGCAGTCGAGCGCGAGGTAGTAGTGCGGGATCTCCCGGTTCGACCGCTCCATGAGCGCAGCCGTTCGCTGCTGCATCGTCTGCTGCCGATCTTCGGTTCGAGTGGGCGCGCGGCCGGCAACCGCCTCGACGTCCGCGCCGGTGATCGGTCCGGTCGCCGGAACCCCTGCAAGGTCGACCCCGTGCGCTGCGGCGAGCCGGCGGGCACGAGGCGACACCCGTCGTCGGGTCATCGCCTCGACGTCGGCTCGCCGGATCGCGCCACCGGGACCGCTGCCGTGCACCGTGTGGAGATCGACGTGCTCGCGCTCGGCCAGGTGGCGGACGAGCGGCGAGAACACGCGCTGCTCGGGTGCCGGGACCTCGACGACTTCGGGGATGGGCGCGGCCGTCGCCTGCGCCACATCCGCGCCGAGGAAGGTGGCGAGCACGGTTCCGACCGGGACCTTCTCTCCCTCGCCCACGAGGAGCTCGCCGATCACACCCTCTTCGAACGACTCGGCGTCGATGTCGGCCTTGTCGGTGTCGATCACCGCCAAGATGTCGCCCCGGTGCACCACGTCGCCGGGATGCACCTTCCACTCCACGATGGTGCCGGCATCCATGTCGGCGCCGAGCGAGGGCATGCGGAACTCAGCCATCGCCCTTCAACACATCCCGAGCAGCGTCGACGATGCGGTCGACCTGCGGCAGTGCCGCCTGCTCCAAGTGCTGCGCGTACGGCATCGGAACCTCGGCGCTGCACACGCGCGTGACCGGCGCGTCGAGCTCCCAGAAGGCCTGCTCCATGATGCGGGCGCTCACTTCGGCGGAGAGGCTCCCACTGCGCCATCCCTCGTCGACGATGACGACGCGGTGCGTCCGCGCCACCGACTCGAGGATCGTTCGATCGTCGAGCGGGCGCAGCGACCGCAGGTCGATCACCTCGGCGCTGACACCTTCGTCCGCGAGCACGCCGGCCGCATCGAGCGTCTTCGGCAGCGTGCCGCCGTACGTCACCAGCGTGACGTCCGTACCCGCCCGCCGCACGGCCGCGCCACTGATCGAACACGACGACCACGAGTCGGTCAGCTCGCCGTCCATCCCGTAGAGCGACCCGTGCTCGAAGATCAGCACCGGGTCCGGATCGTCGAGCGCCGGCTGCAGCATCCCGCGGGCGTCGTCGACCGTCGCCGGTGCGAGGATCTTCAGGCCGGGAATGTGCGCGTACCAGCCTTCGAGGCTGTGCGAGTGCTGCGCCGCGAGCTGCCGTCCGGCCCCCGTCGTCATGCGGATCACGAGGGGCACGTTGCACTGGCCGCCGGACATGTGCAGCAGGGTCGCGGCGTTGTTCATGATCTGGTCGAGCGCGAGCAGACTGAAGTTCACCGTCATGATCTCGACGATCGGCCGCATGCCCCCGATGGCCGCGCCGATACCGGCACCCACGAACCCCGATTCCGACAACGGCGTGTCGCGGATCCGTTCGGGACCGAATTCGTCGAGCAGTCCCTTGCTGACGGCGAAGCAGCCGCCGTAGCGACCCACGTCCTCACCCATGAGGAAGACACGCTCGTCGGCTCGCAACGCGTCGCGCATCGCCTCACGCAACGCGTCTCGGTACGTCATCGTCGTGATGCCGGCGTCGAGCGCAGGGACGGTCGCGGTCATCGCGCCACTGCCTCCGAGTAGACGAACCGGGTGAGGTCCTCGACCGGTTCGAGATGTCCCGCTTCCGCGAAGGCGATCGCGCTCGCGATCTCGTCGGCAATCGTGCGTTCGATGTCCTCGACGTCGGCTTGCGACACCACACCTTCCTCCGTGGCGCGCGCCTGGAGCGCCGCAATCGGGTCGTGCTCCTTCCACGCCGCGACCTCGTCCTTGCCCCGATACAGCTCCGGGTCGTACATCGAGTGGGCCCGGAAGCGGTAGGTGCGGAACTCCAGGAAGCACGGTCCTCCGCCGTTGCGCACTGCGTCCACCGCGTGGGTCATTGCCGACTCGACCGCGAGGACGTCCATGCCGTCGACCGCCCACGCCGTCATCTCGTAGCCCGCCGCCTTCAACGCCAGATCCGTCTGGGACTCCGACCGGTCGAGCGCCGTCCCCATCGCGTACAGGTTGTTCTCGCAACAGAACAGCACGGGCAACTGCCACAGCGCGGCGAGGTTCATGCACTCGTGGAACTCACCTTCGGCGACCGCGCCGTCACCGAAGAAGCACGCGGTCACGTGCTCGCGGCCCGACATCTGGTCCGCGAGCGCCAAGCCGACCGCGACGGGCAGCCCGCCCGCGACGATGGCGTTGCCACCGTAGAAGCGGGTCGCCGCGTCGAACAGGTGCATCGACCCACCCCGACCGCGACTGCACCCTTCGACGACGCCGAACATCTCCGCCATGACCGAGGCCGCGGGAACGCCACGCAGCAAGGCGTGGCCGTGCTCACGGTACGTCGCGACGATCGCGTCTTCGGGTTCGAGCGCCCGTAACGCCCCCGCGGCGACTGCTTCCTCGCCGATGTACAGGTGCATGAAGCCGCGGATCTTGGCGGCGCTGTAGAGCTCGACACAGGCCTCTTCGAACCGGCGGACGCGCAGCATGTCGGTCAACAGCTCGAGTACGTGGGTGCGGTCGAGCTCGGTCATGTGTTCGGCTCCAACGTCGACGTGTCACCCGTGGCCAGGCCGAGCTCTTGCGCCCGCAACAGCCGGCGCATGACCTTGCCGCTCTTCGTGTGCGGTAGTGCATCCCTGAACTCGATGTCCTTCGGCGCGACCGCGGCGCCGAGGCGCTTGCGTCCGAACCCGATCAGCTCCCGGCGCAGCTCCTCGGTGGGCTCGACGTCGTTCGCCAGCATCACGAACGCCTTGACGCGCTCCCCGACGACCGGGTCGGGGATGCCGATCACGCCGGCCTCCGCGACCGCGGGATGCTCCATCAGCGCGCTCTCGACCTCGAAGGGCCCGATGAGGTGGCCGGCGGACTTGATCACGTCATCGCCCCGGCCCACGAACCAGTACCAACCGTCGGCGTCGCGGCGGGCGAGGTCGCCGGTGAGGTACCAGTCCCCGGCGAAGCACCGCTGGTAGCGCTCGTGCTCGTGGAGGTAGTCACGGAACATCGACGGCCAACCGGGCCGCAGTGCGAGCTCGCCCACCGTGTCCGAGTGCTCGACCTCGAGCGGTGTGCACGTGTCGTCGACGATCACACCACGCTCGTCGTGTTGCAGGATCGTCGCCTCGATCCCGGGCAACGGCCGGCCCATCGAACCCGGGCGCACCTCGTCGGCCGCGCAGTTGGCGATCATGATCCCGCCGGTCTCCGTCTGCCACCAGTTGTCGCGGATCGGCAAGCCGAGCACGCGCTCCCCCCACACCACCGCTTCGGGGTTCAGCGGTTCGCCCACGCTCGCCACGAGCCGCAGCGACCGCAGGTCGTACGAACGCGCGACGTCGTCGCCGGCCCGCATCAGCATGCGCACCGCGGTCGGCGCGGTGTACCACACGTTCACGTGCTCGTCCTGCAGCACGCGGTACCAACGTTCGGCGTCGAAGTCGACCTCGTCGACGATCGTCGTGACGCCGTTGCACAGCGGAGCGACGATCCCGTACGACGTTCCCGTCACCCAGCCGGGGTCGGCCGTGCACCAGAACACGTCGTCGGGATGAAGGTCGAGCGCGTAGTAGCCCGTCACGTTGTGGGCCACGACGGCTTCGTGCACGTGCACGGCACCCTTCGGCGTTCCCGTCGTGCCGCTCGTGAAGTGCAGCAACGCCATGTCGTTGGGCGACGTCGGCTGGATCACGTACGTGTCCGATGCGGCGGCGAGGAACTCCTCGAAGCTGTGTGTGCGCGGCTCGCGGCGCGTCACCTCGTGGCTGCCATTGGCGACGAGCAGCACGTGCCGCAACGACGGCAGCTGGTCGCGGATCGGCGCGACCTTTCGGTGATAGAGGCTGGGAGTCGTCACGAGGATCCGCGCGTCACCGAGCTGCATTCTCTGCCGTACCGGCTCGGGTCCGAACGCGGAGAACAGCGGGCAGAACACCGATCGGTGCTTCAGCGTGCCGAGCGCAGTGACGTAGAGGGCCGGAGTGCGGTTCAGCAACGAGAAGACGCGCTCCCCCGGCTCGATGCCCAGGTCCGTCAGCAGGTTCGCGAAACGCGCCGTGTCGGCACGCAGGTCCGCGTAGGTCCGATCCGTGACGCAGCCATCACGTCCGAGGAATCGCAGCGCGACATGATCGGCGCGCGGTCCGGCAGCGTGCCGGTCGACGGCTTCGTGGGCGATGTTGAGACCTCGGCCATGGGGCAACCCGTCGAGCAGCGAGCGCGCCTGGTCCCACGTGAACCGGGCGCGGGTCCCCTCGTAGTCATCGAGATTCGGTCGCAGCGACTCCGACGTGACGGTCATCGCGTCCCTCCTACGGCCGGGCCTGGCGCAGTGCCGCGTTCACGAGGCGGTCGACGTCGGCGAGTTGGACGAGCCCGACCACGGCGCCGTCGGTCACCACTGCCACCGCCCTGATCCCCCGCTCCTCGTGCAGCGCCACCTCGTCGAGCGGCGTGTCCGACGCGATCGGAGGGACCTCGTCGATCAGGTCACCGACCACCGCGGCCGGTTGCGCCAGCGAGGCGACATCGATCATGCCGACGTACTCGCCGTCGGCGACCACCGGGAACTGGCGCTGCGCCGTCGCGTGGAGGAGTTGGGCCAGATCAGCAACCGATGTGGACGGGGACACGACGATTGGCTCGCGCAGCATGACGTCGGTGACGGACAGGACGCCGAGCTTCTCGTGGAGCACCGCTCCGGCGTCCTCGCTCTCCGCGGCGACGTACACGAACACGCCGATGAGGATGAGCCAGATGTTCACCAGCACGCCTGCGACGATCATGGCGATCGCGAAGTAACGACCGGTGCGGGCGGCCAGGTGCGTCGCCTGCGTCGGGCCGATTCGACGCTCGAGCAACGCCCGGAAGACGCGACCCCCGTCGAGCGGGAGCGCAGGTAGCAAGTTGAATCCAGCCAGGAGAAGGTTCAGCCATCCGAGTCGCGCGAACAGGCCACCCTCGTAGAGGTCCGGCGGCCACGGACCCGCGCCGAATGCGAGCGCGAGACCGAGCGATCCCATTCCGATCGCCAGACTCGTCAACGGACCAGCGGCCGCGATCGCCAGCTCGTCGGACGGCTGGTCTGGAATGCGTTCCATCTTCGACACGCCGCCGATCGGCAGCAGTTCGATCTCGGTGACACCGACACCGGCGTGCAGCGCGACCACCGAATGGGCCAACTCGTGCACGAGCACGGACCCGAACAGCAGCACGAGCCACATGACGCCGGCCCACTCACCGCCCGGCTCACCGGCGGACGCGAGCACGATCAGCCCGACCAGCAACATCATCGACGCGTGCACGCGGATGTCGATACCGGCGACGGTCGCCATCCGGACCGACCAGCGTCGACGAGCTCGTTTCGACGACTTCGTCGTCATGGTTCGAGCGTGCCCCGTGGCGCGCATCCGGACCAGGGCCGAAGGACCCTAGCGACACGCGCCCTGAAGCCTCATCGTGGAGAACATGGTGGACGTGGAACGCGCCACGCGGGTCGTCGTCGGCGTCGATGGTTCATCGACGGCAAGGGTCGCCCTGCGGTGGGCGATGGCCGAGGCCGCGCTGTGGGGGGCAACGCTGGAGGTGCTCCACGCCTGGCACACCCCGATGCTCTTCGTGCCGGACGCGTACGCCCCCGACCTCGTCGAAATGGGACGAATGGACGAAGCTGCGCTCGGCTTCATCGACCGGCAGCTCGACGCGGTCGGCGCAGATGCGGACTGCGGAATCGTGATCGAACGCACCCAGGTCGACTCGTTCCCCGCGCACGCGCTGATCGACGCGTCCACCCGGGCCCAGCTCGTCGTCGTGGGACGCCATGGGCAGGGCGGGTTCCCCCACGAGCTGATCACGCCGAAGGTCGTACAAGTCGCGCACCATTCCGCCGGCCCGGTTGCAGTGGTTCCCGACGAGTGGGACGGCGACGGCACCGGTGTGGTCGTCGGCGTCGACGGATCGGAACACGCGGCTGTGGCCGTGCGGTGGGCGGCCGCCGAGGCGGTTCGTCGCCAGACCTCGTTGACGGCCGTCATGGGTTGGGGGCTGCTCGATCAGCACCACATCGGGCAGGACACGACGTTCGATCCGCAGTACTCGGAAACGACCGCACTCGACGTGTTGACCGCGTACGTCGACAACGCACTGGGCCCTGTGCCCGACGTCCGCGTCGACAAGAAGGCGATCAACGACCTGCCCGCCCGCGCACTGATCGAGTCGGCCGAACACGCCGAGCTCCTCGTCGTGGGCGCGCGCGGTTTGGGTGGGTTCCGCGACCTCATGCTGGGATCGGTCAGCCACCGGTGCCTCGCCCACGCCCGCTGCCCAACCGTGGTGGTTCGCTAGCTGTGGTTCGCTAGCTCGGCACCTGGCGTATCGCCTGCGTCGCTC
>DASUCS010000183.1:0-6533 GCA_036275935.1 Acidimicrobiales bacterium | reverse complement strand
TGGCCGAACCGGGTCATCCGGTTGTGATCCACACCGCCTGGATGCTCGCCACCTAGGGCGTTCTGTCAGTACAGAGAGGACAGTTCTGGGTCGCCCGTACTGTCAGAACGCCGGGGGTCGGCAGCCGCACTTGACCGGACGGTCAAATCGCATGAAGGCTTTCCGCCTATGTCTCTTCGGGCGGGTGCGCCCACTCACGATCGTCCGCTGCGCATTGCCTTCCTCGCGTATCGGGGCAAACCCCACGTCGGCGGCCAGGGCGTCTACACCCGCCACCTGACCAAGGCCTTGGTCGACCTCGGCCACGAGGTCGAGGTGCTCGGGGGCCAACCGTTCCCGATCCTCGACGACCGCGTGCCCCTGGTCGAATTGCCCAGCCTCGACATCTACAACGACTACTTCCCGATGCGGATGCCGGGCATCTGGGAGTTGAAGCACTGGACCGATTTCCTCGAGGTCACGTCGTTCTCGTTCGGCCAGTTCCCCGAGCCGCTGGCGTTCTCGCTGCGGGCGTGGGATCACCTGCGCAAGCGCAAGGGCGAGTTCGACCTGGTGCACGACAACCAGAGCCTCGGCTACGGGTTGCTCGCCATCCAGCGCGACCTGCCGGTGCTCGGCACGATCCACCACCCCATCACGGTCGATCGTCGCCTCGAGATGGAGCACGCGCAGACCCGCTACAAGCGCATGACGCTCGCTCGCTGGTACTCGTTCACCAACATGCAGAGCCGGGTCGCGCAGCGGTTGACCCGCATCATCACCGTGTCCGAGTCGAGCCACGGCGACATCGTGAAGGATCACGGCGTCGAGGCGTCGCGGATGCACGTCGTACCGGTCGGCGTGGATCCGACGCTCTTCCGGCCGATCCCAGGCGTCGAGCGCATCCCGGGCCGGCTCATCACGACGGCGTCGGCCGACGTGACGATGAAGGGTCTGCGCTACCTGCTCGAGGCGCTGGCCAAGCTGCGCACCGAGCGCGAGATCAGCCTGACGGTGATCGGGAAGCCGAAGGCCGGTGGTCGCTCGGCGGAGACCATCGAGCGCCTGGGACTCACCGACATCGTGTCGTTCGTGTCCGGCGTCAGCGACGAGCGCATCTACGAGATGTACTCGGAGTCCGAGCTCGCCGTCGTTCCTTCGCTCTACGAAGGTTTCTCGCTGCCCGCGATCGAGGCGATGTCGTGCGGCGTGCCGCTCGTGTCGACCACCGGTGGCGCGCTGCCCGAAGTCGTCGGGCGGGACAACGAGACGGCGTTCACCGTCGCACCAGGTGACAGCGAGGCGCTGGCCGCACGCATCCGCACCGCGCTCGACGATCCGGAACTGCGGGCGAAGGTCGGCGCGCAGGGTCGTCAGCGGGTGATCGACAACTGGAGCTGGAAGCACACGGCGCTGAAGACCGTCGAGCAGTACCGCGCGCTGTTGGAGTCGGGGCGCCACTGATGCTCACGGTCCGGTACGAGTGGCTGGGTCTGCGCGCGGGCGATCGCCTGCTCGACCTCGGCTGCGGCGCCGGACGACACGCGTTCGAGGCGTACCGGCGCGGCGCTCGCGTCGTCGCCTTCGACTACGACATGGCCGAGCTCAAGGACGTGGCCGGGATGTTCGGCGCGCTCACCGAATCCGAAGCGTCGACGCTGCCGGCGAGTGCGTGGGCGTCGGCCACGAACGGCGACGCCACCCGCCTGCCGTTCCCCGATGCCACGTTCGACCGGGTGATCGCCGCCGAGGTCCTCGAGCACATCCCGGACGACGAGGCCGCGATCTCCGAACTCGCACGAGTGCTGCGACCCGGCGGCACCATGGCGATCACGGTTCCGGCCTGGCTCGCCGAGCAGGTGTGCTGGGCCCTGAACGACGAGTACCACGCCCCGTTCGTGCCCGGCGGCCACGTGCGCATCTACTCCGAGCCCGAGCTGCGCTCCAAGCTGCGCGCCGCCGGGCTGAAGCCGGGCGCTGCGCACCACGCGCACGCACTGCACACGCCCTACTGGTGGCTGAAGTGCGCGGTGGGGCCTACCAACAACGACCACCCACTCGTGCGGGCGTACCACGAGGTCCTGTTGTGGGACATCGCCGGTCGCCAGCCGATGGCGAGGTTCACGAAGCTGGCGGATCGGCTCGCGAACCCGCTCTTGGGCAAGTCCATCGTCGTCTACGCGCGGAAGGCGGAGTAGTCCGATGTACCTCACTGATGTCGACGGCATCGTCACGGCGGAGCAGTTGGCCCGCACGGCCGACGCCATCGCCGAGTGGCAGCTGCCCTCCGGGATGATCCCGTGGTTCCCCGGCGGTCACGCCGATCCCTGGAACCACGTCGAAGCGGCGATGGCGCTCGATCTCGCCGGCCACCAGCGCATGGCGGAGCGTGCCTACGACTGGCTCGTGCGCATGCAGCGTCCTGACGGCGCGTGGCACCAGTACTACCTGGCCGACTCGGTCGAGCAGGACAAGCTCGACGCCAACGTCTGCGCCTACGTCGCCGTCGGCGTGTGGCACCACTACCTGCTCACGAAGGACGACGGCTTCGTCGAGCACATGTGGCCGGTCGTGGAGCGAGCCATCGACTTCGTGCTCGAGCTGCAGCGGCCTCGCGGCGAGATCATCTGGGCCCGTCACGCCGACGGCACGCCGTGGTCGTTCGCGCTGCTGACCGGCTCGTCGTCCATCTGCCACTCGCTGCGTTGCGCGATCGCACTGGCAGAGAACCTCGGGCGCGAACGCCCCGACTGGGAGCTGTCGGCCGGCCGGCTGGCGGATGTCATCCGCCACGAGCCCGAGGCGTTCGCCCCGAAGCATCGCTGGGCGATGGACTGGTACTACCCCGTGCTCACCGGCGTCGTCGTCGGCGCGGAGGGGCGGACACGCCTCGCGGATCGGTTCGAGACGTTCGTGATGGACGGCCGCGGCGTGCGCTGCGTCAGCGACCGGCCGTGGATCACCGTCGCGGAGACCTGTGAGTGCGCGCTGGCGCACATGGCGGTCGGCGAACGAGACACCGCGGAGACGATGTTCCGCTGGGCGCAGCAGTTCCGCCACGACGACGACCGCTACTGGACGGGCACCGTGTTCCCGGATGAGGCGCGATTCCCCGGCGGCGAGCGCTCGACGTACACGGCGGCGTCCGTGCTGTTGACCGCGGACGCGCTGGCCGGAGGCTCACCGGCCTCGTCGCTGTTCGTCGATCACGACGTGCTGCTGCCGCCGCTGCTCGACACCAGCGAATCCGCCCTCGACCGCGACTGAACGAACGTGGCGCTCGAACGGCGCTACCCTGCTCTGAACCGGAGGGGAGTACCCCCAACGCGGCAGTGTCGTCATCACGGCTTTCGAGCCCGGCACGCCGGCCCGCTGAGCGGGTGAGGGAGACCTCCGGCTGAACCGAACGATTCAGCCGGAAGGACAACCTCGTCGTGGCCGTACCCCTTTGGATCTGGGCAGCCGTGGTGGCGTCGATCGTCGCCGCACTGCTGATCGACCTTCTCGTCTTCCATCGTGACGCACACGCAGTGTCGGTGCGCGAGGCGGGCATCACCAGTGCGTTGTGGATCACGATCGGTGTCGCCTTCGGAGTCGGCCTGTGGCTGGTCGCAGGTGGCGATCGGGGCGGTGAGTACTTCGCCGGCTACCTGATCGAAAAAGCGCTCGCCGTCGACAACATCTTCGTCTTCGCGGTGATCCTCGGCGCCTTCGCCATCCCACCGGCGCAGCAACACCGCGTGCTGTTCTTCGGCGTGCTCGGTGCACTGGTGCTGCGCGCCGGCTTCATCGCCGCCGGCTCGTCGCTGTTGAGCACGTTCACGTGGGTCATGTACGTGTTCGGCGCGTTCCTGGTCTTCACCGGCGTGCGCTTGGCGATGGGCAAGGGCCACGACGTCGACCCGTCACGGAACCCGCTCGTGCGATTCCTGCAATCGCGCTTCGGCATCGGCGCATTCGGCGCCGCGCTGATCGCCATCGAGACCGCCGACATCGTCTTCGCGGTGGACTCGATCCCCGCGATCTTCGCGGTCACCGACGAGCCCTTCATCGTGTTCACCTCGAACGCGTTCGCCATCCTCGGCCTGCGCGCCCTGTACTTCCTGCTCGCCGACGCGGTGCAGCGGTTCGAGCATCTCGGCAAGGGACTCGCGGCGATCCTCGTGTTCGTCGGCGTGAAGATGCTGGCCGTCGACGTGGTGCACGTACCGGTCGCCGCCTCGCTCGCAGTCATCGTGACGATCCTCGGGATCGCCGTCGGGGCCTCGATGCTGTCCAACACGCGCCGGCCGTCGGCCGCCGAGGTCGAGGCCGAGGTCGAGGTGTGAGCGCCCGCCGGATCGCCAAACGGGCCGGGGTCGGGTTGGCCGGCAGCGCACTGCTGATCGCCGGTGGTGCGATGCTGCTGCTGCCCGGTCCCGGCCTGTTGGTGATCGCCGCGGGGCTCGCGTTGTTGGCGACCGAGTTCGCGTGGGCCGAACGTCAGCTCGGTCGCGTCAAGCAGCGGGCCGAGCGCGCAGCACGCGCAGCGAGCCGGTTGCGCTCATCTCGGTGAACGCTCCCGATTCCAGTGCTCGGCAGTAGATCTCGTACGGCGGTCGGCCACCGTCCGCCGGGTTCGGGAACACGTCGTGAATCGCGAGCGTGCCGCCTGGCGCAACCATCGGTGTCCAGAGCTCGTAGTCGCGGTGCGCCGGTTCCGGTCCGTGTCCGCCGTCGATGAAGAGGAACGCGAGCGGCGTTGTCCAGTAGCGCGCCAGCGTCGGCGAGTCGGCGACGGTCGCGATCACGACGTCCTCGAGGCCCGCGTCGTGGATCGTCCGGCGGAAGAACGGCAACGTGTCGATCTCACCGACCGCGGGATCGACAAGATCCGGCTCGTGGTACTCCCAGCCCGGCTGGTTCTCCTCCGACCCGCGGTGGTGGTCGACGCTGAACAGCACGGTGCCGCGTTCGCGAGCCGCGGCGCCGAGGTAGATCGCCGACTTCCCGCAGTAGCTACCGATCTCGAGGAACGGACCGTCGACCTTTGTGTTCGTCGCGGCGTCGTGGAGCGCGAGGCCCTCGTCCGGAGGCATGAAGCCGCGTGCTTCCTCCGCGGCCTTGCGCAGGACCTCGTCCATCTACCAGGCGTCGACGTGCAGGATCGCGTCGAGGTCTTGACGGGGCGCGGGCTTGAAGTCCGTGCCCTTGGTGTACGCGACGGGGAACAAGGCGCCTTGCGCGATCTCGGCGTACGGGATCCCGAGCACGCCAGCGGCTTCCTCCTCGAACATGAGGTGCAAGGACGTCCACGACGTTCCCAGGCCGCGCTCCCGTGCGGCGAGACAGAAGCTCCACGCCGCGGGGAAGAGCGACCCCCAGAGGCTGGCCGACATCATGCTGGGCGCGTTGTCGAGCCGTCCGGTGATGCAGGGGATCACGAGCACGGGCGCGTCACCCATGCGCTCGGCGAGGTACTCCGCGCTGCTGGCCACGCGTTGCTGCGTCGCGTCGCGTTCCGGATCACCGGTGCTGATCGCTCCGGCGTAGAACGGCATCGACTTGTAGAGCTCGAAGGCGCGCTTGTACATGTCGCCCAGCGCTGCCCGCTTCTCCTTGTCGGTCACGACGTACCAGTGCCAGCCCTGTTGGTTGGAGCCCGTCGGCGCTTGCGTGGCGATGTCGATGCATTCGCGCACGACGTCGAGCGGCACGGGCTTGTCGAAGTCGAGCCGCTTGCGCACGGCGCGCGTGGTGGTGAGCACTTCGTCGGCGGTGAGGTTCAGGGTTGCGCCCATCCCAGCGACGCTACGCGCCCCACCCCCCACCCGCCCACTTCGGCGCCTCGTTGCACCACATGGAGCGAGCGGCGACCGTTTACGTCGTCATCCGCGCCAATTCCGCTGGTCGCGCACTCTTGGCGCGGACGACGACCACTCACGTCGCCATCCGGCCACATACGCGACCGGACGCTCTTGGCGCGGTTGGCGACCGTTTACGTCGTCAACGGACCACATTCGCGGTCCCGTTGATTCTTGGCGCGATCCACGACTGTTTGCGTCGTCATCCGCGCCAGGTGGCCTCGGTGGCGCGCCTCAGAGGGCGTTGGCGCGGGCGATTGTGCCGAGCCAGTGTGCGCTGGGCTTGGGTGAGCGGGCGAACGTCGTGCGGTCGACGGACACGAGCCCGAACTTCGGTCGATAACCGAACGCCCACTCGAAGTTGTCGAGCAGGCTCCAGTACGTGTAGCCGCGCACGTCGATGCCGTTGGCGATCGCCTTCAACACACCCTCGAGCGCGGTGCGGACGTACTCGATGCGTTGCTCGTCGTCATCCGTGCCGATGCCGTTCTCGGTGACGATGAGCGGGATCTCTCCCTTCGTCACCTCCCACGCCCGAGCGAGACACGCGGGCAGCGCATCCGGCCAGAACTCGTAGCCCATCGGCAGCACCGGCACGCCTTCCTCGTTGCCGAGAGCGCCCGTCGGGCCGACCCGCGAGCGTGTGTAGGTCTGCACGCCGACGAAGTCGTCGCCCTCAGTCGCGTGCAGGAACTCGTCCTGCATCCGATA
>DASUCS010000182.1:0-3087 GCA_036275935.1 Acidimicrobiales bacterium | reverse complement strand
CGGTGGCTCGGTAGGTCTGGCCCGCGACCGCGTCGCGCGACAACACACAGGGGACGAAGAATTCATTGGCTGCGCCCGCATACGCGGCCAAGAAGTGCTCCCCGGGCTTGGCGGTCGCGGCGATGTCGACGCCGAACGTGTGAACTCGTTGACGATCGATCGGTCGTACGTCGGGGTGCAGGTGCACGCCGTCGCTGTACTGCTGCAGACGGAACATCCGACGCCCGGGGTAGCGGTCGAACAGCTCGACGTTGCGGTCGAGCAGATCGACCGCGTAGATGGTGGAACCGGAGAGATCAGGATCGTTCGCGAACGCGCCCCGGGGATGGAGGAGGTACGGGCCGTCGGGGCCGGCGGGAAGCAGCACGAGGGCAGGTTCGTGCGCGGCCGTCCGCACCGCGGCCACCTCGCCGTTCGCGAAGTCGCGGTAGCGCTCGTTCAGGTGGACCTTGTCGCCGAGCTCGACGGCCGTCCCGAGCACCAGCAGCGGCACGAGCGCGAACAGCAACGCTCGCCGTTGCCGTAGGACGTCGTCGACGCCCAGCGCGATGAAGGCGGTCGCGGGAAGGAGCAGTGCCATGTAGTAGTGCGGTCCGAAGTAGTTGCGTCCGGCGATGATCAGGTAGTTGCCCCAGTAGAGGAAGTAGCCGACCGGGAAGATCACCGCGATCGCGCCGAGGAAGATCGTGGCGGCGCGGTGTCGCCGCCAACCGCACAGCGCGCCCCAGATCGCCAAGGGGATGGTCACGAGCCCGCCGAGCATCCAGTGGGGGAACGAGCGAAGGTTGGTGCGCAACGTCAACCACGCCTCGGAGAGGCCGTAGTGCACCGTTGGCGCGCCGGGCGCGATCGATCGGTCGCCGAAGCCGAAGGAGTCGTTGCCGCCGATCGCCCACAGCGGGAACCGGATCGCGTTCCCGGTCGTGAACTTGTTGTAGAGCAGCATCAGACCGATGACCGGCAGCACCCCTGCCGCCGCCCACTGCACCGCGGGGACCAGCGATCGGCGCGTCTCCCGGCGCGCCAGCATCCAGACCCCGAGTGCGGCGACGAGCATCAAGGCCTCGATCGGCCGGGTGAACAGCAGCAGGCCGTACACCAGACCCGCGGCGGCGAAGTAGGGGCGCGACCCACGCTCGAGCCCGTAGCTGACGAGCGTGATGATCACTGCGGTCAGCAGCACGGCGAGCACGTACGTCAAGAACAGCGCGGACTGCACGATCACGAACGGCGACAACGCGAAGAACGCCGCGGCGATGAGCGCGACGCGATCGTTCTTCAGCAAGCAGCGCAGCGCGGTGAACACGGCGATCACCGCGCCGGCGGCGATGAGGCCCAACGCGACGCGCATCGAACCGAACACGGCGTCCGACGCCGCGAGCAACGCGGGCAGCACGGGCTGTACCACCAGGAAGAGATGGCCCCCGTTCTCGCCGGACATCCACGGCCGAAAGAACGCGTCATGGCTGACCGCGGACAGCGTGAGGTGCCCGTGCCGGAGGAGCTGGGCCTGGAGCACGTACAGCGGCTCGTCGTTGTTCGACGAGAGATGCGGGAAGAGCCAGCTCCCGAGCACGAGAGACAGCACGAACGCGGTAACCGCCAGCCCGCCGACGATGCCCCACTTCTTGATGTCGGCGACACTACGTGGGTGAACGGTTACGAAGCATTTCCGGATCTGCGATTCGATCGTCCCGCTGAACGCGTCTTGCGCATCACGCTCGACGGGCCTGGACTGAACTCTGTCGGCGAGGCGGTGCATGGCCAACTGGCGGACGTGTGGTTGACCGTCGATCGTGATCCCGAAACGAACGTGGCGCTGCTGTGCGGCGCGGGACGAGCGTTCTCTGCGGGTGGAAGTTTCGATCTTCTCGACAACTTGATCGCCGACCACGCGGTGCGCACGCGCGTGGCGCGTGAGGCGCGTGACCTCGTCTTCAACGTCATCAACTGCTCGAAGCCGATCGTGTCCGCCATCCACGGTCCCGCGGTCGGGGCCGGCCTGGTGGCTGGCCTCCTCGCGGACGTGTCGGTCGTCGCCCGCAGCGCACGGATCATCGACGGGCACACCCGCTTGGGCGTCGCCGCCGGCGACCACGCCGCGATCTGCTGGCCGCTGCTCTGCGGCATGGCCAAGGCGAAGTACTACCTGCTCACCTGCGATCCGCTGAGCGGCGAAGAAGCCGAACGGATCGGCCTGGTGTCACTGTGCGTCGACGACGAGCTCGTGCAGGACCGTGCCCTCGAGGTCGCGGTGCAACTCGCAGCAGGCGCGCAGCCGGCGATCCGGTGGACGAAGCAGACGCTGAACAACTGGTACCGGGCCCAGTCCGGCACCTTCGACGCGTCGCTCGCCTACGAGTTCTTCGGCTTCACCGGACCCGACGCGCACGAAGGGCTCGCGTCGCACCGCGAGAAGCGGGCGCCGAATTTCGACGCTACGGCGGGCTGATCGATCCGTCCGGCGCGATCTTCGGAGCTGCTTCTGCGAAGTCGGCCTTCGACAGCCGGGTCATCATCGAGATCGCGTCGCCACCGTTGGTCGGCTGGTTCTTCGAGGACAGCGCCACCGGGATCACCTGCCCGCCGACGAACTCGCCGGCGCCGTTGAGCGTCACCTGCAGGATCGCCGAGTTCGACAGGATCCCGCTGGTGTTGAAGTTCGTGTACCCCGCGAAGTTCCCGAGGCTGTGGGCGATGAGGTGGCCCTTGTAGAACTCCATCCCTCGCAGCACGTGCGGGCCGCTGCCGAGCACGAGGCTCGCACCCTCGTCGATCGCCATGTGGGCGAATGCCTGCGGGTTGCCGCGGTCCTCGCCCACGTACGACTCCTCGTCGCCCGTGACGTGCTGCGCATCGCTGCCCTCGGCACCGGCGTGCATGTAGGCGACGACCACGTCGCTCTGTTGGCGCGCGGTGCGCAACAGGGCGCGAGCGCCCTCGAGGTCGAGCATGTTCGAGGTCTCCGGGTAGGGCGCGAAGCCGACGAACGCGACGCGGGTCGGTCCGGCGTTCACGACCGTGACCTGACCGCGCTGGCCGGTGTCCACAATGCCCGCGCCACGGATGGCGTCGACCGTCTGCTTC
>DASUCS010000181.1:0-8936 GCA_036275935.1 Acidimicrobiales bacterium | reverse complement strand
TCGTCCCACGAACGCTGCGCACCGGCGCGTGTCGCTTGCGCGAGGTCACCGAGCACTGTCATCGATCGTCGCGGGCAGCGCCGCGCGAGCGCCCGCAGCTCCATGGCCGTCAGATCTTGCGCCTCGTCCACGACGATGTGGCCGTACGTGCGGCGCACACCGTCGGCCATGGCTTCGGCTTCGTCGATGAGCACGAGATCGGCCGCCGTCCAGGGCTCGTCGTCGATCCGCTTGCCGGCCTTTCGCAGGAGCATCGCCTGTTCGGCGTCCGACAGGAGACCTTCGGCAGCAGCGCGCAGCGCGGTGCGCGACGACAGCACACGACGCACGAGGGTGGGTGCGCTCACCGCGGGCCAGAGCGCGAGCGCGGACTGGAAGTCCTTCGTCGTCCGCAGGTCTTCGGCGAAGCCGAGCGGCGCGGCATCCTCACCGCGGCGCTCGGCGATGTGCTGCTCGGCGAGCCGTACGAGCTGCAGCCTCAGTGCGTTGCGCCCGACGTTGTGCGGCACATCACGACCGCGGATCTCGTCGATGGCGTCGACGAGCTCATCGCGGTAGATGCGCAGCCGGCCCCAACTCGTCGCGAACTCCAGATCGTCCGTCGGTTGCTTGATGCTGAACGCGGCCGCGTTCGCCAACACGGTCGCCATTCGCGGATCCCCCTTCAGCGCCGCGACCTCCGCGGTGTCGAACGCACGGACCCGCCCGCCGAGCAACCGTTCCACGGTGCTCTGACGGACCGCGGTCTCGCCGAGCGACGGCAGCACCTGCGCGATGTACCGCAGGAACACCGGATTCGGCCCGATGACGAGCACTCCTTCCTCGTCGAGCAGGCGCCGCTCTTCGTAGAGCAGGAACGCAGCGCGGTGCAGCCCGACGGCGGTCTTCCCCGTGCCGGGGCCTCCCTGGACGACGAGACACGACTCGAGCGGCGCGCGGATCACGACGTCCTGCTCGGCCTGGATCGTGGCGACGATGTCGCGCATCTCGCCGGTGCGTTCGCGCTCGAGCTCTGCGAGAAGCGGGTCGGGGATGCCGCCGTGGCGCGCCGCGTGGATCGAGTCGGGGTCGTCGAAGACCTCGTCGAACAGATCGTCGACGTGCCGGCCGGTCATCATGAACCGGCGGCGCCGCGTGAGTCCGAATGCATCGGCGGCCGTCGCTCGGTAGAAGGGCGTCGAGACGTGCGCTCGCCAGTCGACGACGACTGGTTCGCCTCGGGCGTCCTCCACGTGGCGCCGGCCGACGTACCAGGTCGGGCCCGGTTGGCGGGGTGTGCCTTCCTCGTCGATGCGGCCGAAGGCCAACCCCGGAACGTCCACGTCGAGCGATCGCAACCGCTGCGTGATGTGCCACCTCGCGATCTCCGCGTCGACCGCCTGAGCAGCCGTGTCCTCGATCGCCAGAGTCGCTTCGGTGCGCTCCCGCATGGCGGCGAGACAGTCGTACGCGTGGTCGAGATGGCGCTGTTCGGCGTCGAGATCCGGATGCGCCATGGTCCTGCCCTCCCTCGAATCGTCGTATGGACGCGCGCGAACGCGCCGCACCCGCCAAAACAAAGGGGGGTGCGGTGCGTGCGAAGTCGAGGTTACGCACCTCGTCAAGAGTGTTCTAGACATTTGCCGTGGCCGGGACGAAGGGACGCTTGTTGGTGGCGACGCCGCTGCTGACCGATCCGAACTTCGACCGCACCGTCATCCTGATGCTCGAGGACAACGACGAGGGCGCACTCGGCCTGGTGCTGAATCGCCCCTCGGAGCTCGGTGTGGAGGACCCACTCCCCGACTGGGCCGACCTCAGCGCGCCCCCGCCCGTGGTGTTCGTGGGCGGCCCGGTGTCGCGCAGCTCGGTGATCGCGCTCGCACGGGTCGGCGATGGTCCCGAGCCGAGCGAGGACGCGTGGACGGCGGTGCTCGGGCCGATCGGCGTGTTGGACCTCACCTCGGACGCGGCACTGATGCACGCGGTCATCGACGATGTGCGCGTGTTCGCCGGGTACGCGGGCTGGGACGCTCAGCAGCTACGCGACGAGATCGCCGAAGGCGCGTGGTTCGTCGTCGACGCCCTCCCCAGCGACGCGACGACCGACGATCCCGACACGCTGTGGCGCGGGGTGCTGCGCCGCCAACCGGACAACACCCGGATCTTCGCCAACTATCCCCCGGACCTCGCCGTCAACTGACCCCCGGCCACCGACGTCTCCTCCCCGTCCCACGCCGCATTCGGCGCCCCAATGTGGAGTGGGAGCCACAGTTGTTGTGGCTGGTGCGCGCGAAGGCGCGAAGGCCCGAGACAACTTGCGGTGTGCGCCACAGAATGTGTCGCCGAGCGCGCGAATAGGCCGTTCCCTTCAATGTGGAGGCTGAGCGACAAACGGCGGGCGGGCGCACCGGCCCAGAATGGGAGACCTGACATCGGTGTCAGGTAGCGTCGCCTCGGTGATGGGGGGCGTGTGCAGGTAGGCGACGGCACCACCGTGCTCGTCACGGGGGCGTCGTCGGGAATCGGCGCAGCGCTCGCGCCGATGCTCGCCGAACGGGGGGCGACCGTCGGCGTCGTTGCTCGCCGTGAGGATCGGCTGCGCGAGGTGTTGCAGCGATGCCCCGGCGATGATCATCGCTACTGGAGCTGCGATCTCGGCGACGTCGTCGCGGCGGAGCGCGTCGCCCTCGAAGCGTGGGACGCGTTCGGGCACCTCGACGTGATCGTGCACAACGCCGCGATCCCGAAGCGTCGTGCAGTCCAGGACCTCACGGTGCCGGAAGTCGATCAGACGATGGCCGTGAACTTCTTCGCGCCCGCTCGCATGACGATGGCCGTCCTGCCCCGGATGCTGGAGCGCGACTCCGGCGTCATCGTCAACGTGTCGAGCCTCGGCGGCCGGCTCGGCATCATCCACGAAGCGGCGTACTGCGCGAGCAAGTTCGCGCTGTGCGGCTGGAGCGAGTCGATGGCGATCGACCTGTGGGACACCGGCGTCGAGGTTCGGCTCATCATCCCCGGCCCGATCGACACCGAGATCTGGGATCTGCCCGGCAACGACGAGCCCGTGTACCACGGTCCGCTCGAGCCGCCCGAGACCGTCGCCGCCGACATCATCAAGGCGATCGAAGGCGACCGGTTCGAGACGTACAGCCCCGACATGAAGGACGTCGCCGCCTTCAAGACGACCGACATCGACGTGTTCCTCGAAGGCGTCGTCGCGATGGCGCGCGAAGAGCAGACGAAGAAGGAGCAGTGACGTGAAGGCCCTCGTGTTCGGCGAGTTCCCCGATCCGATGCCACCGGCCCCTCCCGAGGACGCGCCTCGATTGGTGAAGCACCTCGCGAGCACACCGATGGATCTGATCGACATCGACGAGCCGAAGCTGTTCGGCCCCGACTGGGCGATCATCCGGCCGCGGCTCACCGGTATCTGCGGATCGGACACCAAGCAGGTGTTGATGGACTTCGAGGGCGCGGAAGACAGCCCGATGACCGCGTTCATCTCGTTCCCACAGGTGCTCGGACACGAGGTCGTCGCCACGGTCGAAGAGGTCGGTCCGGACGTCGAGGGCATCGAGGCGGGCCAGCGCGTCGTCCTGAACCCGTGGTTGTCGTGCGGTCCGCGCGGCATCACGCCGCCCTGCCCCGCCTGCCAGATCGGCGACTGGAGCATGTGCGTGCACTTCCACGACGGTCGGCTCGCGCAAGGGATCCACACCGGCAACTCGTCCGACGCGACCGGCGGGTTCGCCGAGCTCGTGCCGGCGCACCAACACATGATGATCCCGGTCCCGGACGGCGTTCCCGACGAAGTCGCCGTGCTCGCCGATCCGTTCGCCGTGTCGCTGCACGCCATCACGCGCAACCCACCGCCGTCGTCAGGACGCGCGGTGGTGTACGGCGCCGGAGCGCTCGGCACGTGCGCCACTGCGATCCTGCGCGCGCTCTATCCGGATGTGGAAGTCGCGACGATCGCTGCGTGGGACGCGCAGGCAACGCTGGCGGAGAAGCTGGGCGCCACGGTGTTCCGTCCCGAACCGCGACAGCAGCTCATCGAGCAGCTCGCGGACTGGTCCGGTGGTGTGCTGCGCACGCCGTGGGAAGGACTTCCCGTTTGCTACCCGGGCTACATCGACGTCGTGTACGACACGGTCGGCGCGCCGGCGACGTTCGAGGTCGACATGCGCGTGCTCAAGGCGCGGGGGACGATGGTGCAGCTCGGTCTGTCGTCGTGGGAACGGGGCGAGTTCACCCCCCTGTACTTCAAGGAGATCCGCTGGATCGGCTCGAACGCCTTCGGCTTCGAGGAGGTCGAGGGGGTCCGTCAACACGCGATCGCCCACTACTTGGAGCTGGCGGCCAGCGGGCGCATCGACCTCACGGGGATGCTCACCCACACGTTTCCGCTGGACAAGTGGCGCGACGCCTGGCAGACGCTGATCAACCAGGATTCGACCGGCGCCATCAAGGTCGCGTTCGACTTCCGCGGATGACAGGCTGGGCTCATGCCTTCGACCCGCACTGAGACGATCACGGCCCCGGACGGCGGCACCTTCTCCGGACACCTGACGCTGCCCGACGGTGGCAGCGGCCCCGGCGTCCTGCTGCTGCAGGAGATCTTCGGCGTCGGCGAGTTCCTGATCGCCAAGGCCAACGACCTCGCCGAGCTCGGCTACGTCGTGCTGTGCCCCGACGTGTTCTGGCGGGTGAAGCCGAACATCGCGTTGGAGCACGACGAGGCTGCGCTGCAGGAAGCGTTCGGCTACATGACCGAGTATGGCCAGATCCCGGACGAGACTCGGCTGGCCGATCTGGGCGCAGCGCTCGATCACCTGCGCGGGCTCCCAGAAGTAGCGGGACACAAGGTCGCGGCGATGGGCTACAGCCTCGGTGGTCACCTCGCGTACGCAATCGGCTGACACTTCGACCCGGACGCCGTCGAGTCGTACTACGGCTCGGGCATCGCGGATCGGCTGTCCGAGGCCGAATCGCTCACATGCCCGACGATCTTCCATTTCGGCGGCAACGATCCGTTCATCCCGAACGAACAAGTCGATGCCATCCGTGCCCATCTCGGCGGGCTCGACTTCGTCGAGATCCACGTGCAGCACGGCGCCGGTCACGCCTTCGAGAACTTCCTCGCCGCGCAGTTCCACGATCCTGCCGCGGCGGCGGCATCGTGGCCGTTGACCGTCGACTTCCTCTCCCGCGAGCTGAAGTGAACGGCGCCACTGCTTGACGTCGATTGACGAAGCACTGACAACTGCGCCACCACGCGACGACCTGTACGTCGACGCGGGAGTGCGCTGGTCGACTGCCGACCTGCATCAGCGTGTTGCAGAGGTCGCCGGCGGACTCGCGGCGGAAGGGATCGGCCCGGGCGACCGAGTGTGCTGGCAGCGGCCGAACGTCATCGACGCCGTTGTCCTCTACCGCGCGTGCTGGCGCCTCGGCGCAGTCGCAGTTCCGATCCACCATCTGGCCGGACCGAACGACGTCGAGCGAATCACGACGCTCGTCGATCCACGGTTGACGGTCGGCGACGAGCTGCCACTCGGCGAGCCGATCACCGACCTCTTCGTCGAGGACGATGGGGCTGCCGTCATCCTCTTCACCTCGGGATCGAGCGGCACGCCCAAGGGCGTGATCCACACGTCGGGACGGCTGGCGTACAAAGCGCGGCTGATGGCGAACGTCCACGAGCTCACGCCGAGCGACGCCATCCTCATGCCGGCACCGTTCGCACACATCTCCGGCCTCTTGAACGGCATCACCGTTCCGGGCGTCGTGCCGATGAAGACCGTGCTGATGGCGAGGTGGGATCCCGCGGCGGCGTTGCGCACGATCGAGGACGAACAGATCACCTTCATGATCGGTCCGCCCACGTTCTTCGTCGGGCTGATGGGCACTCCGGGCTTCACGTCAGCGGCGGTGCGCAGCCTGCGGTTGGTTTCATCGGGTGGCGCGGGGGTGACCCCGGCGTTCGTCGACGCGGCCGCAGACGCGCTGGGCTGTGTCGTCAAGCGCACGTATGGATCGACGGAAGCTCCGACCGTCACGACGACGCACTCGGGCGACGATTCCGAGCACGCTCGGACCACCGACGGGCGACCGACCGGCGTCGTGGAGCTTCGCGTCGATGACGACTCCGGTGAGCTCTTGGTACGGGGACCCGAGCTGTTCGTCGGCTACGTCGGACGGGACGACGCGTTCGACGACGACGGCTGGTTTCACACCGGCGACATCGGTTCGATCGAAGACGGCTGGCTCACGATCACCGGCCGGCTCAAGGACATCATCATCCGCGGCGGCGAGAACATCGCCATCGGGGAGGTGGAGGCGGTGCTCGAAGCGCATCCGTGCGTGCGCCACGCGGTCGCGCTCGGCGTCCCTCATGAGCGGTTGGGCGAGCAAGTCGTGGCGTTCGTCGACCTGGTGCCCGGCGCGACGTTCGATCTCGACGAGTGCCGCACATGGTTCGACCAGCAAGGCGTGGCCAAGTTCAAGACACCTGAGCAGATCGTGGTGGTCGACGAGATCCCGATGATGGCGGCAGGCAAAGCCGATCGGCAGGCGCTGCGCGCGATGCTCTGACCGATGCACGACCGCGGGCCTCTCGCCGGAGTTCGAGTCCTCGATCTCTCACGAGTCCTGTCGGGTCCGTCCTGCGGGAAGGCACTCGCGGATCTCGGTGCCGACGTCATCAAGGTCGAGCCTCCGGAGGGTGATCTCACCCGCACCGCGCAACCTCGCATCGGCGGCTTCCCGGCGTACTTCGCACAACAGAACTGCGGGAAGCGCTGCGTGTCGGTCGACCTGCGCCTCGCGGCGGGCCGCGAGGTGGTGGCGTCGCTCGCGGCGCACGTCGACGTCGTGCTCGAGAACTTCCGTCCCGGCGTGCTCGACCGTCTCGGGCTCAGTTACGAGACGGTACGAGCGCGCAACCCCAGAGTCGTGTTCTGTTCGATCACGGGCTACGGGCAGGACGGCCCCGCCGCCGGCAGACGCGCGTACGCGCCGGTGATGCATGCAGAGCTCGGACTCATGGAGTTCAGCGCGCGACGGCTGCGGCGAGACGCCAGCCCCGAGTCGGTGTCGCATGCGGATCTCTACAGCGGGCTGCAGGCGGCGATCGGGATCCTCGCCGCGCTCGTGCAGCGGGATCGCACGGGTGAAGGCCAGCACGTCGACGTGTCGATGGCCGAGGTGATGCTGCAGGCCACCGAGTGGACCGCGGTCGAGCTCGCCGGCGGCCAGGGCGACTTGCTGCACATCTTCGGCAGCTTCAACGCGCCGGTGCTGCAGCTCGGCGACGGCACCGTCGTGCACATCCCCGGCGATCCGGTGTCGAGCTTCCCCGCGTGGTGTGCGGCGATGGAGCGCCCGGAGCTGCTCGACGACGAACGGTTCACGACGCGCGAGGCCCGCCACGCTCACCGCGGCGAGATGCTCGAGGTGTTCCAGGAGTTCGCCGCGACGTTCAGGACCTTCGACGAGTTCGAGGCGGCACTGGGCCGCGGCCGCCTCGCCGTCGGTCAGATGAAGCCGATCACCGATGTCGCCGACGCCGAATGGGCTGAAGCTCGTGGCGCGTTGGTGGACGTTGAGCTCGGCGATGACGCGGCGATGCGCCTGCCCCGCTCCCCGTTCCGCTTCTCGGCCGCAGACGCGGGCACGTCGGGTCGCCCCGCGTGGCAGGGCGAGCACAACCGCGAGGTGCTGCGCGAGGTGCTGGGTCTCGACGATGCAGCCATCGACAGCCTCGAACGCGATGGCGTGCTCATCGAGCGCAGCCCGACGATCTGAAAATTCCCTGCTCAGGGGTTGTTTTCTGGGTTACACAAGTGTAGTTTGATCGCACGCCGGATGGCGCTCGGAGCGGTGCTCCCTTCCCCTGAATTCGGGTCTTGAAGGTGGACGATGAACGCTCCGGATGCGCTGGATGTAGTGGCACGAGTCGATGCTGCGCTCGATGAGTTGGCGCGCGTCGATGCCCGTTCCTTGAGCGACGACACCTTGCACCGATTCGTCGGTGCGCTGCACCGGCTGACGTCGCGGTTGGCCTCGCTGCGATGTGGTCCGACGGCGGAGTGGGATGTGCGAGGCGTGTGGGCGGACGACAACTCCAAGGCGCCGTGGGCGCGACTGGCGCGCGAGCAGTCGTTGACGTCAGCAACGGCCAAACGTGAAGTAGGTCGGGCGAAGAAGTTGATGCTGATGCCGGGCGTTGCGGTGGCGTTCGCGGAGGGCAAGCTCTCCGTCGACCAAGTCGACCTGCTCTCCCGCGCCTGTCAACGGGATCTCGAGCCGATCTTCACCCGCGACGAGCAGGTGTTGATCAACGAGCTCGCCGGTCTACGGCTGACGGACGCGCAGCGCTGCGTTGACTACTGGATCGAACAGGCCTGCACCGAAGTCGACAAGGAACGATCCCGACCGGACCCCGTCGGACGACGCTGGCAGGCCGTGCGAACCTTTGACGGTCACGTCGACATCCGAGGCTGGCTCGACCCCGTCGCCGGCACCGAGTACCTCACCGAACTCACCTCGATCGAACACGAGCTGTTCGAAGCTGACTGGGCCGCCGCCCGAACCGAGTACGGTCCCGACGCCCTGCCTGCCCACCTACCGCGCACCTCTGCCCAACGCCACGCCGACGCCCAAGTCGAGATGGCCCGCCGGTCGCGGGCGTTCCGGCAGGGCCGTTATCACCAGCCTCGGCCGTTGCTCACCGTGCACGTCGGGCTCGGCACACTCCATCGTTTGTGCGAGCTGGCCGACGGCACCGTTGTGTCCCCCGGTCAGATCTTTCCGCTGCTGTCCGAAGCTGACGTGGAACGCATCGTCTTCGCCAGCCCGTCGCGAGTCATCGACGTCGGAGTCCGCCAACGGTTCTTCACCGGTGCCTTGCGCCGGGCCATCGAAGTCCGCGATCGGCACTGCCAAGACCC
>DASUCS010000180.1:0-27666 GCA_036275935.1 Acidimicrobiales bacterium | reverse complement strand
GGACGTCGTCCTTTATGGCCGCTACCGCTTCGTCGCCCGCGGTGATGGCGACGCCGGCGTCCTTGTCCGACTCGCCCATCAGGCGTCAGCGGTCCGTCGTGAGCAGCGGCGGCTCGTGCATCGTGCGTTCGAGCTCGCCGGGCGGCATGGAGTTGCCCTCGAGCACCTCCTTGCGCAAGGTCACGGGCACCTCGACGCGGTACTCACCGGTGAAGCACGCGTCGCAGAAGCCTGCGCCGACTGCCCCTGTCGACTCCTTCAGCCGTTCGAGGCTGAGGTACTCGAGGCTGTCGGCGCCGACGTACTCCTTGATCTCTTCGCGCTCCATCTGCGCGGCGATGAGCTCACCCTTGTTGCCCGTGTCGATGCCGTAGTAGCAGGGCCACTTGATCGGCGGCGAAGTGATGCGCAGGTGCACCTCGACGGCGCCCGCCTCGCGCAACATCTTGACGAGCTGTCGTTGCGTCGTGCCGCGCACGATCGAGTCGTCGACGACCACCAACCGCTTGCCGGCGATGTTCTCGCGCAACGGATTGAGCTTCATGCGCACCGCTGACTCGCGCATCGCCTGACTCGGAGCGATGAAGCTGCGGCCGATGTAGCGGTTCTTCACGAGCCCTTGGCCGTACGGGATGCCACTGACGCGTGCGAACCCTTCGGCCGCGGGCACGCCGGACTCCGGCACTCCCATGACCATGTCCGCCTCGACCGGTGCCTGCTCGGCGAGCTGCTCGCCCATGCGTACGCGTGCTTGGTGCACGCCGCGGCCGTACAGCCGGCTGTCGGGACGAGCGAAGTACACGAACTCGAACAAGCACAGCGACGGCTCCACGGCCGCCTCGGCGAACGGCCGCACCGACCGGTAGCCGGTGGCATCGATGACGACCATCTCGCCGGGCTCGATCTCGCGGACGAAGTGGGCGCCCACGATGTCCAACGCCGGTGTCTCGGAGGCGAGCACCCAACCGTTCTCGAGCCGGCCCAGGCACAGCGGGCGGAATCCGTGCGGATCGCGCACGCCGATCACGTGGCCTTCGTCGGCGAGCACGAACGAGAACGCGCCCTCGAGCGTCGGCAGGACGACCATCAACGCGCGTTCCAGTGCGCGATCGTCGCTGCGTTCGTCGCCCTGGGCGCTGATCTCCTTCGCCAGCAGCTCCGCGACGAGATCGCTGTCGCTGGTGACCGTGCCGGGCAGCATCCCGGCCTCGCGCACGAGCGCCTCGGTGTTGACGAGGTTGCCGTTGTGGCCGAGGGCGAACTGATTGGTGTCCTCTGCCGTGTCGCCCACGCTGCGGTACACCGGCTGCGCGTTCCGCCACGTGCTCGAACCCGTCGTGGAGTAGCGCGTGTGCCCGATCGCGAGGTGCCCGACGAGCGGCGCCAGCGTCCGGTCGTCGAAGACCGTGGCGACGAGCCCCTGCTCCTTGACGATCATGATCTCGTTGCCGTCGCTCACCGCCATGCCCGCCGCTTCCTGGCCGCGGTGCTGCAGGGCGAACAACCCGAGGTAGGTCAGCTGGGCGACGGGTTGGCCCGGCGCGTAGACGCCGAAGCAGCCGCAGGCCTCTTTGAGGGGTGGCTCCTCGACCTCGGGCGCCTCGCTCACTTGGCCATGATACGGGGGCTACGGCGCGGCGCGGGGATGCCGGATCAGCGGCGCGGCGCCGACCGGGCGGACGCGCTGGATGTCCGCTTCGCCGTCTTCGCGTGTGGGGTGGACGCCTTCGTCGGGCGCTTGGACGCGGGCTTCGGTGCGGGTGCGGGCTCGTCGTCCGGAACCACCTCGAAGGCTTGCGAGATCCGGTGGGCGACGGCATCGGCGACGCGTTCGACCTCTTCGTCCGTCAACTTCGCCGTGCGCAGCGCGATCCGGCGCTTCAGGCCGGCAATCTCGACTCGCATCGCTTCGAGCTCTGCCGCGAGCGCGTCGTCCTGCTCGCTGTCCGCCTCCCCCTTCGGTTCCTCTTCGGCACGTCCCACGCGCTCGAGCTCGGCCCGCATGCCTTCGAGGGCGGTCAGCACCTCGGCCTGCATCGCGGCGTCCACGCCGACCGACGGCGCGGTCGCGGTGGCGAGCGTGTTGGTCAGCCGGTCGCCGAGCCCCGCGAGATCAGCCGCGAGGTTTCCGATCGCACCGCGCACGTCGAGGGGCTCCACCGCGTCGCGCACGACATCGCGCAGCTCGTCGACATCGACGGAATCGTCCGATGCTTGTGTCGTCAGCTCGCTCCGCACGGTCGCGAGCTCCACCGCGAGATCGTCGGACTTGGTCAGCACCCCGCGCAAGAGCTCGTCGGAGTCTGCGAGGGCGCGCCGGAGCTCGGCGATCGTGCGCTCGTTTCCCTCGCGATACGTCGTGATGTTCGTCGTGAGCCCGCGTCCGAGCTGCACCACGGTGTCGGCGTACTCCGTGAGCCGGTCGCCGATCGCAACCTCGACGCCCACGATGGCCGAGCTGAGCGCGTGGACGCGGGCCACCAATGCGGCGACGTCCTGCTCCACGGTCTCGACATGCTTGCGCAGCGTCGTGAGCTCGCCCGTCAGCTGCGGCACGAGGCCCTGTGGCTCGATCGCAGTGTCCTCGTCGGCCGCGGCGTACCGCCTGCTGTCGAAGTCCGCGCCGTTCTCGCCGGCCTCGTCGGGCACGGGCGACCAGGGTAGCGACGGGCTCCCAACCGGTCCGCTTCCGGTGATCGGGTCAGTCATCACGACTCACGGCAAGGTGACGTTCCTCGAGCGCGCGTACGGTTGCCTCGGCGCGGTACACCTCGGCGGTGGCGTGGCCCGCCCGGACGAGCCGCTCGCGGAGTGCCGAGTCGGCGGCGATGCGTTGCACCGCGGCCGCGAGCGCATCCGGATCGCCCTTCTCGAACAAGAGGCAATTGGACTCGTGCGCGAGGTACTCCCCCGATCCGCCCGTCCCTGTTGCCACAACGGGAACGGCGCACGCCATCGCTTCGAGGCCGACGATGCCGAAGGGCTCGTTCCACTCGCTCGGGAACAGGACGACGTCCGCTGTGCGGTACAGCGCGGCCATCTCAGAGCGTTCGACGACGACGTGCTCGACGCGATCGCCGGCGCCGACTGCATCAGCAACTGCGCGCACGGCAGAGATTTCACGTGCTTCGCCTCCACCCGCGAGCGTCAGCGTCGCGTCCGGCAACGACGCGAGCGCACGCACCGCGGTCCGCCAACCCTTGCGTTCGTCCAGACGGCCAGGAAGCAGCAGCCGCCAACCAAACGTCGCGTCCGCGCGATCGCTCGGATCCAGGATCGGGAAGTCGCGTGTGCTGAAGCCGTGCGGCACGACCTCGACGCGCTCGAAATGGAACGGCGAGTCGCGCTCGATGCGGGCCCGAAGCCATTCGCTCGCGGGCAGCACGAGGCAGTGGGCGCCGAGATCGGGAAAGGTCGTGGCGATCCCGGTGACTCGCTCGACCAGACGCCCCGCCATCTGGCGGGCGCGGCCCCGCGTGAACATCGTCGTCCAACGGTCGAATGACGGCCCCCAGCACGGCCACAAGTCTCCGATCACGAGCACGAGCGGGATGTCGCGACGTACGACGTCGGCAAGAACCGGATAACCGAACATCCCGTAGTTCCAGACCGACACCACGTCCGGTTGCACGCGGTCGAGGACGGCCGTCCAGTGGGCGTGGTTCGATCGCTCGATCGCGAGCCGTTGATGTGGCGGGGGTCGAAGCAGTTCGAAGTCGCGCCAATAGAACTTCAACGTCCGCTCGATGTCGGGTTCGTCTCCGTCCGCGACGCCGGCGATGCGGTGGTCGGTGCAGACGACGGTGACGTCGTGACCGCTCGCTCGCCAACCGGTCACGGTGTCCTGGCACAGCAGCTCGTAGCCGCCGTAGTGGTGCGGCGGATACAGGTTGGTGAGGACGAGCGCGCGCATCAGCGCGTCGGCCGCGCGGCCCGAGGTACGGCCCGGAGCGCGCGGTGCAGCACCCCACGCCCGGACAGGTGCCGCGCTGCGATGGTGTGGATGCGCGCGGGCGCGTCGTCGCCGTTGCCGGGACCGAACGGGACGAGGAAGCGCTTCGACAACCACTGGACGTCGAAACCCGCCGTGCGGGTCATCTCGACCAGCCCCGCGCTGTTCACGCGCCACCACTGGTCCCAGTCGGGATGGAACCGGGCCGCCGGAACCCTGGTGGCGACGAGGTCGATCACGGGGTCGATCGTCTCGACGAGTACGAGCGCGCCGCGGCACACCCCCCGCATCGCTTCGAGGGCGCGCACGGGATCACGCAGGTGCAGCAAGAGCGCTCCACAGAACACGACGTCGTACTGGCCGTCGTTCGATGGATCGAGGTCGTAGACGGAGCGGTTGATCCGCGTGACGGACGACCCGAGTCGCTCGGCGGTTTCCGCGAAACCCGGCCCGCGTTCGGCCCCCCAATCGACCACGAGCGCAGGCCCGCGCTCGCGTTCGTCGTAGGTCCAGTCGAGGGTCGCCGGGTCGTCGACGTCGAGCGCGATCACCTCACTGGCGCCTCGACGCTCCATCTCGAAGGCCCAGAAGCCGTCGAACGTGCCGACGTCGAGACAGCGTCCACCGCGCAGGTTCGACGGCCACTCGACCAGCGCGGGGATCGCACGCGTGTCGAAGTAGCCCGGCGTGGCCGAGCCGTCGGGCAGATCGATCGTGTGGTACCACGCCCGCGGGCGTTCGGCCATGCGGGGGTTTGTACCACCGTAGGGTGTCGACGGTGGCAGGCGAGACGGGCGACCGCACGATCGACGTGCGCGTCGGGATCGTGTCGTTCAACACCGCGTCGTTGCTCGACCGCTGTCTCGCGGCATTGCCGGCATCGCTCGAGGGCCTGCGCGCCGAGGTCGTCGTCGTCGACAACGACAGCCATGACGACTCCGCCGCGGTCGCGGAAAGGCACGCCGGAATCGAGGTTCGACGCAACCCCGAGAACGCCGGCTACGCGGTCGCGATGAACGATGCGCTCAGCGACACGGCGGCGCCGGTGCTGATCGCGCTCAACCCGGACACCGAACCGCCGCCTGGCGCGCTGCGCGCGCTCGTCGAGCGGTTGGAGGCGCACCCTCGCACCGGTCTCGTCGTCCCTCGGCTCCTCAACGCGGACGGGACGCTACAGCCGTCGGTGCACCGCTTCCCGTCGATCGCGTTGGCTGCGGTGGCGAACCTGATGCCGGCGCGTCGGCTGCACGGCTCGCTCGGACGGCGCTACTGGATCGAGGGTGTGGCCGACCATCGCTCGTGCGAGCCGATCGACTGGGCGTTCGGCGCGGTCCACGTGCTGCGTGCATCAGCGGCCGGGCCTCGTCCCTACGACGAGCGATGGTTCATGTATGTCGAAGACCTCGATCTGTGCTGGCGGCTGCAACGGGCAGGCTGGGTGGTCGAGCTCGCCGGCGACATCGCCGTACCCCATATCGGGAACGCGGCCGGGAGCCAGCACTGGGGCTCGGGGCGCGAGGCCCGAGTGTGGACCGCGACGTACGACTGGTGCGCGCGCGAGCTCGGCCCGGTGTCCACTCGCATCTACGCCGCGCTCAACGCGCTCGGCGCTGCAGCCCGACGGCGGAACGCGAGTGCGCGCATCCACGCACGCGGAATGGTGAGCCCGCGCGCCGACTGATGGAAGATGGAGTCGATGGATTCCGCCGAGCGGCTCGCCGATCACCGTCGCCGTGTCGCCGCCCATCCGCTCTGGTACCACACGATCGAGGTCGAACCGGGAGTCGTCACGCCAGGGTGGTTCGACTTGCGCCCGATCGTCGACCGGATGCCATGGCCCGATCTCACTGGTCGTCGATGCCTCGACATCGGGACGTACGACGGCTACCTCGCGTTCGAGATGGAGAGACGCGGCGCGAGTGAGGTCGTCGCCGTCGACATCGCCGATCCCGACGAGTGGGACTGGCCCGCGCGTCTGCGGGCGCAAGGAGGTGCCAACCTCGCTCGCCTCGCGGGCGCGGACAAGGGCGCGGGGTTCGCGTTGGCGGCGGAGCTCCTCGGATCAAAGGTCGATCGCCAGGAGGTCTCCATCTACGACCTCGACCCTGCCCAGCTCGGCAGGTTCGACGTCGTCACGTGCGGAAGCCTTCTGCTTCATCTGCGCGACCCGCTGCGCGCTCTCGAAGCCGTTCGACGGGTCACGGCCGGCCTGTTCCTGTCTGCGGAGACGATCGATCTGTCGTTGTCGGTGTTGCACCGGCGTGAAGCCGTGGCGCGACTGAACGTCGTGGACGAGCTGTGTCAGTGGTGGATCCCGAACGTTGCCGCGCACCGCCGCATGATCGAATCCGCCGGCTTCGACATCGTGCGCGCGACGAAGCCCTACGCCATCCCGTACGGCCCATCGCATCCACAGCCGCGCACCACACGCGATCGCGCGCAATGGCTGTTCCGGCGCACGCTGCTGCGCAGTGCCGGCGTGCCGCACATTGCCCTGCTCGCCCGTCCTGCGGTCTGACTGTCCGTCCAGCATGCGGATCGCCTACACGCACGCGCACTCGTGGCCCGACGTGCGCCGCGGTGGCGAGCGTTACCTCCACGAACTGGCATCGGCGATGGCGCGCCGTGGACACGAGGTCACGATCTGGACGACCTCGGAGTCGTCACCAGGACGTGCGCGCGAGGACGGCGTCACGGTTGAGCGGCTGCGTCGCAGATCCGCGGACAACGCGCAGGCCGAGCGCCGATTCGGCGCGCAGGTCCTGCCGCATCTGCTCCGCCACCGATACGACGTCGTGCATTCGCTGATGCCGTCGGACGCCGCGGCCGCCGTCGTGGCGCGGCGGTTCCGACGCTGCGGTCGGTGTGTCTACACGAACCTCGGCATTCCCGATCGTGCGCTGTGGGATCGGCGTCCCGATCGACGCACGCACGAGTTCGTCGTGCGTCAGACGGATGTGTACGGGTGCCTGTCGGAGGCCGCGGCCGACGCGCTCCGGCGCACCTTCGACCGCGAGCCGGCGATCACGCCGGGGGGCGTGCGGCTCGATCGCTTCCCCGTGACATGGAAACGGGCGGCGCAGCCGACGCTCCTCTACTCGGGAACGTTCGACGATCCGATGAAGGACATCGGTCTGCTGCTTCGCGCCGTCGCGGAGTTGGCGACGCGCCGACCGGATGTGCGCTTGGTCATGACCGGACCCGGCGATGCCTCGGTGCACCTCCGAGCTGCATCCGAGGCGGCCCGCTCGCGCACAGAGGTGCTTCCACTCGCGACGCCCGACCTCGCCGACGTGTATGGCAACGCGTGGGTCACGGTGCTGCCCTCGAAGTGGGAGTCGTTCGCGCTCGCGCTCGTCGAGTCGCTCGCGTGCGGCACGCCGGTGGTCGCCACGCGACACGGCGCGAGTCCGGAACGTGTCGCCGAGGGCACGGGCTTCCTGTGCCGGCCCGACGATCTCGAGTCGCTCGTCGATGCGTGTGACCGTGCGCTCGACCTCGCGTGCGAGCCCGACATCGCGTCGCGTTGTCGCGCCGCGGCCGAACCCTGGGACTGGGACGCCCTCGCCCCGATCTACGAACGCATCTACGGGGGCTAGAGCACGACGGCTCTGGCGCGGACCGATCCCGCGACCAGGGCCGTTTCCGTCACGACCTCGAGGCCCAGCAGGACCGCGACCCGCGCGGGCCAACGGGCATCGGCGCGGTCGATGCGGTTGGCGTGATGCCACACCCACGGGCTGAGCGCGAGCGCGGCAAGCCACGGGCGGCGCAGCACCGCCAGTACGAACGCGAGCAGCAGCCACTCCTGGCGGCGCCGCCCCAGCAGCACACGACGGTGCAGCAGCGTGCCGCGCAGCTCCGGGATCTCGCGCACCAGAGCCGGAAAGGCACCCGCCTGCCAGGCGCGACTCACTGCACCCGCAGCCTCGAAGGGGAAGACGTGGTGCTCGACGACTGCGTTCGGTTCGAACACTGACGTTCCGTTCCGCCGCACCCGCCAACCGAGCAGGCTGTCCTCGCCGAACCCGAGGCCCTTGGCCCGCTCGTCGCTCCGGAACCCGAGCACCTGTTCGGCGCGCGTGTCGAAGCCGCCGACGGCGTCGAACACCGAGCGGCGATACGCGACGTTGCAGGTGGCGTAGAGACCGTCGTCACCGTGACTCGCCACCGTGCGCTCGAGTGGACCGGCCGCTCGCGCCGGCCGAGTGAGCCCCTGGACGACGTCCGCGCCATCGTCGATCGCGGCGACCAACGCTGCGAGCCACTCTGGCTGGGGCCGGCAGTCGCTGTCGGTGAACGCGAGGATCTCGCCGCGCGCCGCTGACACGCCGGCAACGCGCGCGCCGACGGCACCGACGGCGCGCGCCTGACGCACGAGATGCACTGGCTCGCCGCGCGCCGCCGCGTGCTCCGCGACGACCGGCGAGTCATCCGTCGAGGCATCGTCGACCACGATCACCTCGAAGTCCCGGTACGTCTGCGCGGCGAGGCCGGTGAGAAGGGTTTCGAGCAACTCCGCGCGATCGCGCACAGGCACGATCACCGACACTCGGGGGTTGCTCACCGGCGCGACGCTACAGTCGCCCCGCGAACGTGAACGAGAACGGCGTCGGCGAGCTTGCGCCCCCCGTCGTGCCCGCGGGCGTGTACACCGAGGACTACTACACCGGTTGTTGCGCGGGACACGAGGAGTGGGTTCGTTCCGGTGGCGCGCTCGCCGCCGGCGTGTACGCGCACTGCCTCGCCCTCGCCGGCGTCTCCCGGGGCGATGTTGTCCTCGATGTCGGGACGGGTCGCGGCGAGCTCCTGGCGGTTGCGATCGAGCGGGGCGCGACAAGGGCGATCGGCGTCGAGTACGCCGCGGCCGCCATTCCGCTCGCACGCAGGACGTTGGAGCAGCACTCCATCAGCGATCGTGCCGCTGTCGTCCTCGGTGACGCACGTCGACTACCGCTCCCGGACGCGTCGGTCGATGTCGTGGCGATGCTCGACGTCGTCGAGCACCTCGCACCCGACGAGCTCGCGCTCGCCGTGCGCGACGCACACCGCGTCCTGCGCCGTGGCGGTCGCATCGTCATCCATACGATGCCGAATCGGGAGATCTACAGCGTCACGTACCGATTGCTACGGCAGCTGTGGCCCGGCGGTCGCCGCTGGCCGTCGGATCCGCGCAACGACATGGAGCGCCTCATGCACGTCAACGAGCAGAGCCGCGGCTCCCTTCACGCCGTGCTCGAACGGGCTGGCTTCCGCAACATCGACGTCGCCTTCGGGCACTGGATCTACACGGACTTCGTGCCGTCGCCCTCCGCTCGGCGCGTGTACCACTGGCTCGCGCGGTCCAACCGAACCCGCCGATTCGGTGCCGGCAACCTGCTCGCCACCGCCAACCGTTGATTCATTCGCGCGGGCGGAGCGTGAAGGACGCGTGGAGGTCGGCGACGCCGCGCACGCCGTCGCGTCCGTCGACATAGAAGAGGATGGGCGGCGGCGGCGTGGCGTGCAGCGTCGCGTCGAGTCCGATCAGCAACAGCTCCGCCGAGTAGCTCCCGCGCGGGAGCTCGACCGGAAGCTCGACCGACACTGCCTGGCGGTCGCCGGCTCGCAACCCGCCCTCCACCGCGACCGTCTCGCCGTACACCTGCACGCCGGACTCGTGGAACACGCGGAGGCTGAGGTACGGCGCGGCGATGTCGAGCTCGCACTGCAGGTCAGCCTCGAAGCGTGCTCGAGAGCCGGCGGAGACCGTGGCGTGGGCGTCGCTGCCGTTCGTGCTCGCGAGCGCGAAGTGCGACAAGCGCGCCGCTCCCGTCGGACGAAACACGTCACGTCCGCTGTCCGCATCGACTTCGCGCGACTCGCCGAGCAACTCGTGGAACAGCGCGATTGCGTCGCCGGTACCACCGTCGAAGCGCATCTCACCGGCGTGGAGCACTGCCGAGCGATCACACAGCCGGCGGATCGCGTTCAGGTTGTGCGAGACGACCACGATCGTCGTGCCCGACTCGCGCACCGCTTGCATCCGATCGAAGCACTTCATCTGAAACGCGAGATCCCCGACTGCCAACACCTCGTCGACGAGGAGCACGTCCGGATCAGCGAGCACCGACACGGAGAAACCGAGGCGTACGTACATCCCGGAAGAAAAGAACTTCACCGGCGTGTCGACGAATCCCTCGATCTCCGCGAAGTCGATGATCTCGTCGAACCGTTCGTCGATCTGGCGCCGGGTGAGGCCGAGGATCGTGCCGCTGACGTAGACGTTCTCGCGACCGGTGAGCTCCGGATG
Source organism: Acidimicrobiales bacterium (assembly GCA_036275935.1). Taxonomy (GTDB): domain Bacteria; phylum Actinomycetota; class Acidimicrobiia; order Acidimicrobiales; family JACDCH01; genus DASUCS01. Next base: position 17,422 of record DASUCS010000180.1, on the reverse strand, counting down.
GAAGCCGACGCCCACGGCGATCAAGGGCGCGACTTGACCACGAACGGTCACCGTGCCCTCGGTCGGTGCCGTCACGCCCGCGAGCATGCGCAGCAGCGTCGACTTTCCCGAGCCGTTACGGCCGATCACCCCGACGCATTCACCGCGCTGCACGTGCAGGTCGGCGCCTCGAAGCGCCCACAACGCCGAGCGACGTGTACGAGATCGAAGACGCAACGCGTGCCCGACCAGCGTCGGTGTGTCCTCGTACTTGACGTAGCGCTTGCCGACGCCGTTGACCTCGATGACCGGAACGGAGCTCACAGGAGGTCACTCATCACGCGGTCGTGGCGACGGTGGATGAGGGCCGCGAGCACGAGCAGGGCCACGGTCCACAGCACGGTCCAACCCAACGCGACGGTCCAACCTCGATCCGCGCCCACGGTCGCGGCGCGCAACAGCTCGACGGCGCCCGTGACCGGGTTGATCTCGACCAGCGTGCGCAATCGCCCGACGCGATCGAGCGGGTAGAAGATCGGCGTCAAGTAGAACCACGGGAGCAGTGCTGCCGCGATCACGTACTTCATGTCGCGGAAGTAGACCTGCAGTGCCGAGAGCACGAGGGACGCGGCAGTCGACAATGCGACGAGGACCGCGATCGCCGGTACGAGCAGCGCGGCACGCGGTGGAACGAACTCGCCGAAGCCGAGCACGAAGACCTCGAGGATGAACGCGCTGATCACGAGCCCGTACAGCCCACTGCCCACCACGACCAGCGGGAACAACGCGCGCGGGAAGTAGATCTTGGCGGACATGTCGGCGTTGTCGACGATCGCCGTCGTACCGCCGCTGATCGTCTGCGAGAAGAACGACCATGCGAGCGTCCCGGCGAAGACGAACAACGTGAAGTTGCCGTCGGTCTCGAACGTCACGAAGCGGCTGACGACGACCGCGAGCACGACCGCCTGCAGGAGGGGAAGGACGAGCGCCCACACGACCCCGAACGACGCGCGGCGATAGCGCACGAAGAACTCCTTGCGCGACAGCAGCGCGAGCAGTCGTCGCGAGCTCCAGATCCCTCGCACGAGTTCGGGCAACGGCGTGGCCGGACCCGACAACGAGAAGCCCTTCCCCACGGACACGCGCTCTTCGCGAGTTGCCATCAGACTTCCGGCGGGCTGACGCGCCGCAGGCCGTCGTCGAGCAACTTCATCGTCAGCGCGTAGCGCTGTTGGGGGTCCGTCTGTCGTCGCAACCGGAGGTGGTTCGTGGCGCGTCGTACGTCACTCGGCCACTCCGTCGGCCGCAACGCCCAACCGGCTGCCAACACTCGCCGTCGAGGCGGCTCGTAGCCGAATGCTTCCAGCTCGCGATCGAGTGTCGGGGCGATGAGCCATCGCTCGCGACGGTTGAGCACGTGCATGTACCTCCCGACGCGGGATGCGCCGATCGGTGACGCGACCCGGTCCTGCCACGGTGCTGCCGCGTCGACGACGGTGCCGCTCTCCGAGCGCGCCGCCGGGTCGAGCATCGCGGCGTCGAAGTCCTCGTGCAGGAAGGCGCACACCAACCGCAGCACGGTCTCGGGATCGTTGACCAGGTCCTCGTACCGCACGCGGTGGTACCGCGCCGGGCCCGCGTCAGCGCCCTCCCGTGCGGCGCGCCTGTTGAAGCGCGCCCATGCTCGGGCGAGGTCGAGCGGCCGGTCGTGGATCCAGGGTGCTTCGACGGAGGAAGCGACGACGTCCCGCGCATCCCGGACGATGTGGATCACCTGAGCGTCAGGCGAGAGCTCCCACGCCACCGACGGCGCCTGCCACGGGGTCTTGTCGCTCCAGCGAGCCTTGCCCCATCCGTCGGCGATGTGGCGCATGACGGCGTCCAGCAGCCCGCCGTACGTGCGCGGCGCCGTTTTCGCCTCGGCCAGCACGGCGGCGACGTCGAGGTCGAGCGATTCGAGCAGGACGAAGTCGAGCGTCGCCCGCACAGCGCGTTCGAGCGCGACGTCGTCACGAAGATCGCCGTAGTAGTCCGAGAGCGACCAGATCCGTGTGGCGAAGTAGATCTCGGGTGGTGCGGCGATGCGCGCGTGCGCGCCGAGGGCCGACTGCAACAGCGTGGTCCCGCTGCGGGCCGAGCCCGCGACGAAGATCGGCCGCGTCGACATCGACGCGCCAGCATGCCGTACGCGTCCGCTCACGTCGTAGTCTGACGGCCCATGCCCAACTGGCGCAGGGTGCCGTGGCGGCTCACGCACCTGGACGGACCGCGCCAACTCTCGCGACTCCGCCGCCTGTACGTGCTCGCGACGCACGGTCACGCGCGCGTCACGATCGCCCCCTCCGCCTTCCTCGGTCCGCGCTTCGCTCTCGTCATCCCCGAGCACGGCACGTTGACGATCGGGGAGCATGTGCACTTCCGCCGCGGCTTCACCTGCGAGATAAGCGGCGGGGGACGGGTCACCATCGGCGACCGCACGATGTGCACCAACGACGTGTTCATCCAGTGCTCGACATCGATCGACGTCGGACCGGACTGCGTGTTGGGTCAGGCCTGCGTGCTGGTCGACGGCGACCACCGATTCCGCGACACCGACGTACCGATCCTCGCGCAGGGTTACGACTACAAGCCCGTGTCGATCGGGGCCGGTACGTGCATCACGTCGAAGTGCACCGTCATCGGCTCGACCATCGGTGAAGGCTGCTTCATCGGTGCCAACACCGTCGTGACGAAGGACATCCCGTCGTACTGCCTCGCCGTCGGCGCGCCGGCAAAGGTCATCGAGTACTACGGACCTCCCGATCAGCGGCCGGGCTGGTTGGAGCTTGACTGACCTCAGCGCGAGCGACCTGTGCGTCGTGATCGCCAGCCGCGGCCGACCGGACACGCTCGCCCGGACGCTCGACTCGCTGACGCACCAGACGGTGTCCGGTCACGACATCGTCGTCGTGGTCGACGGCACCGACGAACCAGTGCCGAGCGTCCCCCCCGACGTCCGGACGATCGTGCAGCCGCACGCCGGCCCTGGTGTTGCGCGCAATGCCGGCGCGGCCACGACCGACCGCCCGCTGCTGCTGTTCCTCGGCGCGGACATGATCCCGACGACCGCGCTCGTCGAGCGACACGTCGCTGCGCACGCGAACGAACCGGACTCCCATGCCGCGGTGCTGGGTCGGGTGGCATGGCATCCCGAGGTGGCGCACAACTCGATCAACCGGTGGCTCGACTGGTCGCGCTCGCAGTTCGACTACGGGGCGCTCGATCGCCAACACGCGCACGGCGAGCGCGACGCCGGCTTCGGGCGCTTCTACTCGTGCAACGTCTCGTTGAAGCGTGAGCTCTTCGTGCAGAGCGGCGGGTTCGATCCGGACTTCGTGCTGTTCTACGAAGATCTCGACCTCGGCTGGCGGCTCGGCGAGCTCGGCATGGTCCTGCGCTACGAACCTCGCGCCCTGGTGCACCACCACCACGCGTACGACTGGCCGGCCTTGGAGAGCCGCTTTCGGGGCATTGCGGTCGGCGAGCGGATGATGGCGCAGAAGCACGCGTGGTTCGAACCGTGGTTCCGCGATCGGATCGCGCCAGCCTTGGATGGCCCGCCGATCTGGTCCGGGTGGGCACGTTGGGTCGACCGCGTTCCTGCGGCGACGCCGTTCGTACGGGCGCGAGCCGGACGTTGGTATTGGCAACGGCTGGCTGACCCATTTCTCGAGGCCTGGGAGGGCGAGCGCGACCGCGACGAACTGCGTCGATACCTCGGCGACGACTACGACGAGGACCGTCTGCAACGACACGTCGCCGGCCTCCAAGAAGAGGAGGCGGCGGCGCCGGACGAGCGCACCTTCTACCGAACCTCACGTGCCTATCTGTACGACCTGACGGTCTTCTCGATGTCAGGCACCAAGGCGCCGTACCGGCGTCTCGTGCGCGAGGTCGCGCACCCTGGCGCGCGGATGCTCGACTACGGCTGCGGCATCGGCGTCGACGGACTGCGTTTGCTGGAGCAGGGCTACCGCGTCGAGTTCGCCGACTTCGACAACCCCAGCGTCGAGTACCTCCGTTGGCGATTGCAACAGCGGGGGCTCGAAGCCCGCATCCATGACATCGAGCGCGACATCCCCGGTGGGTTCGACGTCGCGTATTGCTTCGACGTTCTCGAGCACGTGGACGATCCGGTGGCGCTCCTCGAACGGCTCGAGTCGCTCGCCGACATCGTGGTCGTGAACTTCCTCGAGCCGGCACCGCACGGACACGACCCGCACGAAGATCACCTCCACCGAGCGCTTCCGATCACCGACCTGCTCGACCGAGCCGCTGAGCACGGCTTGCTGCACTACTCGGTCCACCACGGCCGGTCCCACCTCGTCGCCTACCGATCGCAGCCGACCGCCAGCCCGATCCGGCGCGCTCGTTCTCGCGCCTGGCGCGTGGCGGGTTCACATCCTCGCGAGGTGACGGCGCTACGGCGCGTCGAGCACCTCGTCGAGCGACTCAGGACGCGCGCGTGAGCAACGCCGCGTGTGGATCACCGTGGCGCGCGGTGATCCATGCCAGCCGACCTTCCTTCGTCCGAAGTGACGCCACCGATGGACGGGTCACAGCCTGGCCAGCACCCGGGCGCATGTAGAAGCGACGCGGACCGTCGACGACGGCGAGCCCGGCTGCCGTGGCCATCTGCGCGAGCGCGGCCGGGTTCGGACGCCACCACCACGGGCGACCGCGTCCGTCGAGCGTGGCGACCGGACGCCGTGGGAACACGCGCGCCAGCTCGGGGTCGACCGCATCCACGATGAGCACGTCGCCCCGAACCACCGATCGCACACGTTCGAGCGCGAGCACCGGGTCGCGGAGATGCAGCAGGAGGCTGCCGACGTACGCGAAGTCGAACTCGCCGATGGCCGCGGGATCGAGGTCGTACACACTGAGCTCGAGTCGCTTGACGGACGACTCGAGCATTGACGCCGCCAGGTCGAAGCCGGTTCCTGCGGCCTTCATCGTGTCCATCTCGGCGACGACCGCGTCGTCGCTGCCGTAGGGCCAGTCCCAGCGGCGTGGGTCGAGCAGATCGATGGCGACGACCTCCGCTGCGCCGCGGCGTTCCATCTCGAACGCCCAGAAGCCGTCAAAGGTTCCCACGTCCAGCGCGCGCCGGCCCTCGAGCCGCTCCGGGAAACGCACGACGTCGACGGCGGGGCGGGTGTCGAACCAGCCGGGCGTCGTCAGTCCCGGCGCGAGCTCGATCGTGTGGTACCAGCGGTGCTCGGCGATGCGGCGCTCGAGCTCGGCGCGCTCGGCCGCGCCGCCGGTCATGCCGAGAAGGGGCCGGGCCACACGCCCGGAGGGGGCGCGGCCGCGACAGGCATGCGCTCCTTTCGGGCCCGCATGAACACGTGACATCCCAAGCGGCGCACGCCCGGCACGCGCGTCGCCACTGCCTCGATCGCATCGACGACGCGCTTGCCCGGTTCGCCGTGCCGCTCGAGCCACGCTGTCGTCGCCGCCTGTGGGGGCGGGAACTCGAACGTCGTCCACTTGAACGTGTCGAGACCGGCCGCGGCGAACAACTTCTTCGTCTCGCCCTGGATGTGGTGCGTGTGCGGCAGGTACACGGGGGGAGAACCCTCCGGCAGCAGCTCGGGGTCGACCGGTTGCGGCCACACCCACGGTCGCCGGCTGATCAGCGAGGGATGCGTCGCGCCCACCGCCTTTTCGATCCACGCGAAGAGATGGCTGAACGGCGAGCGCAGCGGCACTTCCGATGCGTTGTTCGTCGTCATCAGGAGCACGCCGCCCGGCCGCAGCACGCGGGAGATCTCCCACACGGCGAGCTCGGGACGCATGAGGTGCTCGATGACCTCGCTGAACACGACGGTGTCGACGGTGTTCGGGCGCATCGGCAACTTCTCACCGTCACCACGGATGAACGTCGTGTGCAGGCGATGGTCCGCATCGACGAACCGCTTCCGTGCGTACGCGATGTGATGAGCGGGGAAGTCGAGCCCGACATACGTCGCGTCGAGGTCGGCAACTCGATCGGCTACGAGACACGACCCGCAGCCGATGTCGAGAATCGTGCCCCCAAGCGGCGTGAACCGTCGCACCTCGTCCGCCACGAGGTCGTAGCGCATCTCGTGACGGTGCTGGTGGAACTCGCCCCAGAGGTCGAACTCCTCCTCGATGGTCGGGACGCGCTCGTTGTAGTGCCGGACGAACGCCTCCCAGCTCGCAGTGCGCAGGAGGTCGTACTCGCGGGCGGTCGTCGCCTTGCCCGCTTGGCGGTACTTCGCGTACGCCGCGCTCCACATACCGATCAACGCGCCACTCGCAACGATGCGCTGCGTACGCGAGGCACCCGGACGCACTGCCGCGGCGAGCGCGAGCGCCGGTGCACCGGGCCGAGCCGCGCGGCGAACCGCGCTCACGGTTTGACGGCCCACGCCCAGGCGTACAACGACCCCAGGTCGCGCGTGGTCGCCAACTCGAGACCGCCACGCGCGAGGGCACCCTTCACCGTTTCGACTGGCACTTTGCTCCCGAGGAATTGCGGCGCGTGGCGAGCGTATTGCTCACGACGCAGCCCCGTGCGCTGGAGCGCTGCGAGCAGCGTGCGCCGTGCCTTCCAGCGCAGGTGTCCCGGCTCGTTGTTCCACTGGAACGCAAAGACGCCCCCGGAACGCAGCACGCGCCCCGCCTCTTCGATGTACTGCTCGATGACGGCGACATCCGGTATGTGCTGGAAGACAGTGAACGAGAACACGAAATCCGCGGTACCGGATGCGACCGGTGCGAGCGACGCTCCGTCGACGAGCTCGAACGTCGCCTCCGGAACCAGCTCGGTGGCGCGGCGCACCATCTCCGGCGCGATGTCCACGCCGACGACTCGATCGAACCGTGCGGCGAGCGCCTTGCAGTTGCGACCCAGACCCGACCCGATCTCGACCGCCAGCTCGTGTCGGCGCGGAGCCGTCGCCGGCGGCTCGTCGAGCGCGATCTCCACGATGCGCGCACCCTGCTGCCAGAACTGCTCCATGTCCGGGTCGTCGTACGACAACGAGGTGTCGACGTACCAGGCCGCGTTCTCTTTGGCCCGTTCGTCCCAGTACGTCCGCATTCCGTCGACGCTGCGATTGGTCATTGCTGAGGAATGTTCGCACGACGGGCGGGGATCCCTGCCTGGCTGGCGACCGATGCCGAGCCATGCGCCGAGCGCCAGGCCCCGCGCGAAGGCCAGCCGGTCTCGGAGAGCCGCACCCCGCTCACTCCACGGCGACGACGTCTGCAGCAGCTGCAGACGCCGACGGCCCATCGACGCCGCGACGCGCGGATGGCGCACCCCGAGCTTTCCGATCCAGGCACCAGCACCGAGCTCATAGTCGAGCAACGTACGAACGTGGTCGTCCTTGCGCCGCCAATCGACGTGGCGGACGGATTCGCCGACGCCGGTCTGGGCATCGCCGAGCTCGAGCAGTCGGATGAGCAGGTCGGCGTCCTCACCGGCGGGGGCAGTCCGCGCCCCGGGCCCGAGCCGTTCGTCGAAGCCGCCGATCGCCTCCAGCGCCTCGCGGCGGACCGCCAAGTTGGCAGAGTGACCGATCTCCCAGGGAGGCGTCAGCCAGCTCCGACGGGCCGGGTGCGCCGTTCGGTCCCAGACCTCCGACGCCTCACCGCCATACCGCGACAGGCCGACGACCTGACCGCACGACGCGACGACACCAACGTCGTCGAGCGCGCGCACGTGGTCGACGAGCCACTGCAACGGCACGACACAGTCGTCGTCCGTGAACGCCACCACCTCTCCCCTGGCTGCGCGCCAACCGACGTTGCGCGCTCGGGACGCGCCGATGCCGCGGTCACGCACGATTCGCGCGTCGACGCCGGCGCGCGCGCACACCGCCGCGACGTCACCCTCGCCCTGTTGCACGATGACGAGCTCAGCCCCGGGCAGCGCAGCCACCGCCGCGTGGAGCGGAACGACAACGCGCTCGAGCAGGTGCACGCGATCGCGCGTGCACACGACCGCGGTAGCGGGCACGGGCGCGACGTCGTCCGTCAAGGGCGCGGCACCGTACCAGCCGCCCTTCGCAGCCAGCGATCGAATGCCTCACCGATCACATCGCTGCGGTACCGCTGCATCGCCAACGCGGCGCGCTCGACACGGGATGCAGTCGATGCGGGATCGCTCATCGCGTCCACCGCGGCGTCTGCGATCTCGGCCGCGGTCTCGCGCATGGTCACATCGCGCTCGTCGATCGCGATCCCTTCGAGGGCGGCGGGTGTCGCAACGACCGGCGCGCGGCACGCCATTGCGTGAATGACCTTGTTGCGCAACCCCGCGCCGAGCCGGATCGGAGCGAGAACGACCGCGGCGTCCCAGTAGTACGGCCGGATGTCCGGGACGTCGACCGCGAACACGCCGCCCGCCGCCTCGACCTGGCGCCGCACGCGCGGGACGGTCACCGCGTCGTCGTCCCCCCGTCCCGCGATCACGAGCTTCGCGTCCGGGCGTCGCGCGCGGATCGCCGGCCAGATCTCGTCGACGATCCACGCGATCGCATCGGTGTTCGGGGGATAGGCCAGGCTGCCGACGAACAGCACGGTGTCCCGCGAACGTGTCGTGGTGGGCACGGCGAAGTACTCGTCGGCGATCGGGTTCTCGATCACGTCGACCGGTTTGTGCAACAGCTCCTGGAAGCGGTGGGCGTCGACTGACGACACGCTCGCGACCGCCGAGGCCTTCGAGTACCACTGCCGCTCCCAGTTGGCGGCGCGCCGGCGCTCGACGTGCAGTTGCAGGCGACGACGAGGCATCCGCTCGATGGTCAGCCGCCGCTCGACGTGGCGCGTGTACGAGTCGAACAGCAGGAGCGACGACGGTCCGCGTGCCGCCGACAGCACTGGCGCCAGCTCACCGAGCGACACGTGCAGGAGGTCGGGGCGGAACGAATTCCACGTGCGCTCGACCGCGGCCGACAGGTCGTCCCATCGTCGCCGCATCGTCCACAGCACCAACGTCGGCCGAGCCCGCAGCATCGCCCTCGCCACCTCGAACTTGTTCTTCGGATACTCGTACGTCGGCGACTGCACGACGTCGTACGTGATGCCGAGGTCGGGCAGCGCGGATCGCCCGTTGTACAGGTAGCCCGCGCTCGTGACGATGTGGATGTCGTGGTGGGCGGCGACGTAGCGCAACAGCTCGTACTCGTGGGCGCCGCCACCCCCGGCGACGGGATCCGGATGCTGAGGCGTGACCCAGAGGATGCGCACGCCGATCAAGCCACCGACGCGTAGATCTCGGCGTGCTGCTGCGCAGAACGCTCGCGGGAGAACTGCTGGGCGCGCCGGCGCCCGCTCGCACGCACGTCCTCGCGCGCGGCGTCATCGGACAGCAGCGCCGCCAACTCACGGGTGAACCCGACGACGTCGCCGTCGGCCACGAGCACCCCGCCGTCGCCCACGATCTCGCCGAGAGAGCTGTTGTCGAACGCGACCACCGCGGCGCCCGACGTCATCGCTTCGAGCGCAGGGAGGCCGAAGCCTTCGTAGCGGCTGGTCACGATCACGGCGTCCGCACCCCGATAGCGACCCGCGACGTCGCGGTCGTCGAGTCGGCCTTCGAGCCGGATTCGGTCAGGGCGGCGTGAGGCCATCCGCAGCTGCGCGACGCGAACGGCGTGCGCGCCCTGGAAGTCGCCGACGACTCGCAGCTCGTGCGGAAGTCCGGCATCCGCGAGTCGACCAACGATGTCGAATGCTTCTGCGAAACCCTTGTGAGGACCGAAGCCGCTGACCATGAGGATGTAGGGCTGTTCCGCGACGAACGGCGGACATTCGTCGCGGAACGCTGCGGCCACACCGTGGTGGATCACGTGCAGGCGCTCGGGCCGAAGGCCGAGGTGACGCACGCCGACGTCTGCGGTGTGCTGCGAGATGCAGATGACCGCCGCGGCGCGGCGCATCAACGTCCCGCGCAGGCGCCAACGGAACGGCTCGACGCCCCACTCGTCGCTCGGGAAGACCAGAGGCGTGACGTCGTGCAGCGTCTGCACCCACGGGCGTCGGTACCACAGCGGCGGTTCCAGTCCCGGTGAATGGAACACGTCGGGCCTCGTGCGAGCGGCGTCGAAGCCGATGCGCACGACGTGTTCGTACCACTCGAGCCGCACATGCGGATCCACGCGATGCAGCTTCACGCCGTGCACGCCGGACGGAAGGGTCCGGTCTTCCGTGACCAACGCGGTGACGTCGACATCCGCGCGCGGGACGTCCGTGAGCAGCGCGTCCACGTACCGACCCAGCCCACGACCGGAGGCCTCGGGGTGACAGGCGGCGAGGGCGTCGATGGTGACGTGCACGATGTCAGCCGTGCGCCGCGTCGACGAACAGCTCGACGTACCGCGTCACCGCGTCGTCCCACCGAAACCGCGCCGCCTGGACAAGTCCGGCCTCCCGGCACTCACGCGCGCATGCAGCGTCGTCGAGCACGCGCCGAACTGCCATCACCATGGCCGCGACATCGCCGTCGCGGACCAACAGTGCGGCCTCGCCCGCGATCTCCGGCGTCGACGTGTTGGCGAACGCCACCACCGGTGTGCCGCACGCCATCGCTTCGAGGATCGGCAGACCGAACCCCTCGGCTCGGCTCGTGAAGACCAGCGCGCTCGCACCGCGATACAGAGCGGCAAGGTCGGGAACGAACCCGAGAACCTCCACGCGATCCGGTCGAACAGCGCGGGTGCGCACGTCCTGCACCCGTTGCCGCATCCACGCGTCATCGGGTCCTGCGACCCGCAGGAGATGCGGATAGCCCGCCTCCGCCAGCGCGGCGACTGTCGCGAATGCTTCGGCGTGGCCCTTGTGCGGTCCCCACGCGCCCACGAACAAGAGGTACGGATCGTCGGTGTCAACGTCGCCCGGCGTGTAGCCCGGGTCGACGCCGTTGTGGATCACCTCGACCCGCGCCGCGTCGACACCGAGCAGCCGGATCGCCTGGTCCGCCGACGAGCGCGACACCGCAGCGACCCGGGCCGCGGCCCGAACACGAGCGGCGCTGCGCTTCCAGCGGCGTGCGTCGTGCTCGGTCTCGGAGCTCGGCCACACCAACGGAGTCAGGTCGTGGATCGTCTGCACGAGCGGCGCGACGCCCCGGGGCGGCTGGTTGGCCGGACTCCACACCACGTCGGGGTGCGCGCGTCGCAGATCGCGCGGCAGTCGCGCTTCGTGTTCGAGCAGCGCGAGCTTGGGCCGCATGTGGTGGCGACGCAGGGGCACCGGGACCACGCCGACCGGCAGCGCGGCCTCCGGCTCGGCAAGGACCACCAGATCGAGTGCAGGCGCAGCCGCGAGCCCACGCAACAGGTGACGCAACGTCGTGCCGAATCCGCGATCTCGCGATCCGTCGGTCAGCGCGCTGCCGTCGACGACGACTCGCACCGGCCCGTCGGACACGCCGTGTCAAGGTAGTGCCGTGCCGGGTCACGCCGTGTTCCTCGAGTGCTACCCGCATGTGCGAGGCGGCGCGCAGGCGACGACGACGGCACTCGCAACCGGGCTGGCGACGCGAGGGTGGACGACGGAGGTCGTCGCACCGGCGGGCGGTGACGCCATCGACAGCTATCGCTCGGCGGGCATCGCGACCACCGTGCTCGTCGCGCCTCCCGCGCTGCTGCGCTACGGCGGCGTGCATGGAACCGGCAACCGGATCGCAGCAGGCGTGGCACTGCCCCGATGGTGGTTGCGTCTCGCCCATCACCTGCGGGCCGCAAACGCGGCGCTGCTCGATGTCGTCGATCAACGGGGCATCGTGCTCGGCGCACCGGCAGCCGCGCGAGCGCGCGCGAGGGGGGTGTGGCACGTGCACACGCCGGGTCCGGCATCACGGATCGACCGGTTCGGTCGGCGCTGGGCTCGAGCCTGCATCGCACCGTCCACTGCTGCGAGTGGCGGCCTCGGGCCAGGGGCAGTGGTCATCCCTCCCGCGCTCCCCGAGGGCATCGTGGCGCTGCGACCATCGTTCGGAGCGCCTGCGCCCCGCATCGTGACCGCGGGTCGGTTGCACCCCGTGAAGGGTTTCGACGTCTTGCTCGATGCTCTGGCGTTGCTGCGGCCGCGCCTACCCGGATCATCGCTCGACATCTACGGCGCGGCGCAGGTCGGACACGACGAACATGCGAAGTCGCTCGACGCGCAGACGCAACGACTGGGCCTCGAAGATGTCGTGCGCTTCCACGGTCATCGATCGTGTCCATGGAGCGAGTGGGACGACGCCACGGTGTACGTGCAACCGAGTCGCGAGGAGCCGTTCGGCATGGCGTTGATCGAGGCGATGGCGTGTGGTCTGCCGGTCGTCGCGACGCGTGTCGCCGGACCATCCGAGATCGTCGACGATGGCCGCACCGGTCTCCTGGTGGAGCCCGGCGACGCTGCCGCGCTCGCCGTCGCGATCGAGCGGATCGTGCGCGAGCCCGAGCTCGCCCGAGAGCTCGCTCGCGCCGGGCAGGCGCACGTGCTCGCGACCTACACCGCTGAACGACTCGTCGAACGGACCGCCGCGGTGTTCGAACGCGCGATCGCGTGAACATCGCCGTCGTCGCCCACCGGCCGGGCACGCGTACGCCCACCGGGATCGATCGCTACGCGCGAGAGCTCGTGCGCGCGTTCGCCGATCGCACCTCACACGCTGTCGAGGTCGTGTCGACGGCCGAGCGCGACATCGCGGACTGGTTGCCGCCCGGCGTCCGACTTCGCCATCTCCGCGGCCCGCGCAAGCTCGTTCATCTCGGCTGGTCGTTGCTCGGCCGACCGCGGATCGACGGTCAGATCGGCGACGCAGAGATCGTGCACGTGACGGCGCCGACGTTCCCGGTTCCGACGTCGCAACCGGTCGTGTACACGGTGCACGACCTCCTTCCGCGGACGCATCCCGAGTGGTTCGGCCGTGTGCATCGTTGGGGGTTCGATCGGGCGCTCGCCGACGCACGCGATCGAGCCGCCGCCGTCATCGCCGATTCCGCAACGACCGCACGCCTGGCCGTCGAGATCGCCGGCATCGAGGAGCGACGAATCACGGTCGTTCCCCTCGGCGTGGCCCCCCAGTTCCTCGAGCCCGTCGACGCCACCGACATCGACCGGATCGCCGCCGCCCACGGCGTCAGTCCACAGTCGTACGTCGTCTGCGTCGGGCAGGTGAACGATCGCAAGAACCTCGGCGTCGTCGTGGACGCACTGGCTCGTCTCGGTGATGCCCGCCCGCACCTCGTCGTGGCAGGGCCCGATGGCGCGGGCGCGGGTCGTGTGCGAGCGCGCGTCGACGAGCTCGGCCTCGGTTCGTGCGTGCGGTTCGCCGGATTCGTGCCCGACCGGGAGCTACCGGCCCTCCTCGCCGGGGCGCGTGCGCTGCTGCACCCGTCGCTCGGAGAGGGCTTCGGCCTCCCGCCGCTCGAGGCGATGGCAGTGGGCACTCCGGTGATCGTGGCGGACAGAGCGGCGCTGCCCGACGCGCTGGGCACGGCCGCGCTGATTGCGCCCGCGGACGACGCTGACGCGTGGGCAGAGGCGCTGTCGTTGCTCGCGGATCGCGACACCGCCGCGGTGCGAGCCAACGACGGCATGGCCCACGCACGCGCGTTCACCTGGTCCCGAACCGCAGACGGGACGCTCGCGGTGTACGAGCGCGCGCTCGGCGGCCGCGCATGACCCGGCCGATCGTCCTGCACGTCCTCGAGGCGCTCGAGGGTGGCACCGCCCGTCACGTCATCGACATCGTTCGCCACGTCGGTGACGTCGAACACCATGTCGCGATCCCCTCGGTTCGCGTCGGCGGAGTGACCGACAGGTTGGCGCCGCAACGCCTTCGCGACGCCGGCGCGACGGTCCACCTCGTCGAGATGCGCCGCTCCCCCGTGACGCCCGCGAATGTCCGCGCCGTGACCGATCTTCGTCGACTCGTGCGCGACGCGCGTGTCGATCTCGTGCATGGCCACAGCTCCATCGGTGGCGCACTCGCGCGCGTCGTCGCGACGACCACCGGCCGGCCGTGCGTGTACACACCGAACGGGCTGGCAACGGCGCGCTCGGCGATCGTCGTCGAACGACTCCTCGCGCACCGCACGGCCCGCATCGTCGCGGTGTCGACGAGCGAGGCAGCACTGCTGGATCGACTGCGCATCGCGTCGCCTCCTCGCGTCACCGTCATTCCGAACGGCGTCGCGATCGACCCCCCGGCCGACGCCGCCAACGCGACGGACCTCCGCAGCCTCGTCGGCCTCGCCCCCGGCACCCCCCTCGTCGGGACCGTCGCCCGCCTCGTCCCTCAGAAGGCTCCGGAGCGCTTCGTCGCGCTCGCGGCCGAGGTGCACCGGCGCCATCGCGACGCCCACTTCGTGTTGATCGGCGACGGCCCCCAACGTCACGACATCGGCCGGCTCGTCACCGCGGCCGGGCTCGACGCCCGACTCCACCTGATCCCCGAGCTCGCGGACGCCGCCGCGACGCTCGGCCAGCTCGATGTGTTCGTCCTGGCGTCGCGGTTCGAGGGCGGGCCCTATGCCCCGCTCGAAGCCATGCGAGCGGCCACGCCCGTCGTCTTGACCGACGTCGTGGGCAATCGTGACGTGGTCGAGTCCGGCCGCTCCGGCTTCCTCGTCAGCGAGCACGATCCCGCCGGACTGGCCGATCGGGTCCTCGAGCTGCTGGCGGACACGGAGTTGCGGACGGCCATCGGTGCCGCCGGGGCCCGACGGGTCCGGGAGCAATTCGACCTCGGGAAAGCGGGTCCAGCGCTGAGAGCGGTCTATGGTTCCCTCGTTGCATAGCCATCTGACGCGCACGTTGGGGGCCCGACCGGTGGAAATGGGCAGGAGCTGGGAGGACGGACCCCGAACGAATTCTCTGTGGCATTCCCGCAGGGGGTGCCCACAGGGGGCCGTCGATCGGGAGGGTCGTGGCGAAATGACGAGTGCGATCGCCAAGCGAGCTGTCGACGTCGTCGCCGCCACGCTGCTGCTGGTCATCGCGCTGCCGATCATCGCCGTGTCGGCGCTGATCACGACCGCGGTGCTGCGGACGTCGCCGTTCTTCACCCAGACCCGCATCGGGCGCAACGGTCAACCCTTCACGCTGTTCAAGGTGCGAACGCTCCCGAAGACCACGCCGCACTACGCCAACAAGTACGAAGTCGCGCAGCTGCACATCCCCGCCTTCAGCCGGATGCTGCGCCGGCTGCACCTCGACGAGCTCCCTCAGCTCCTGTTGGTGCTGACCGGGAAGATGAGCCTCGTGGGGCCTCGCCCGGAGATGCCGAACCTGTACCGCGCGTTCGAGCCCGATTTCGCCGCCCAGCGCATCACTGTCCGCCCCGGCTGCACGGGCCTGTGGCAGATCAGCGAGCACTGCGATCGCATGATCTTCGAGCATCCCGAATACGACCGGTACTACCTCGAGCACCGCTCGCTCCTCTTGGACCTGCGCGTGATGGCGCGCAGCATCCGCCTGTTGCTGCCCGTCGGTGACCGCAAGCTCGTCACCTACGCAGAGCTCAGCGGGTGGATGCCACGCGACGACGTCATCGACCTGCGTGGCGCAGTGCTGGCGGCCAACGACCGGCTGACGCCGGCGTTGGAACTGCAGTCCGTCGAAGCCTGATCTCGTAGTCTCGGGATCGGTGTCGACGACCTCGCGCAGCCGCGTCCCTGGACCGCAGTGGGTGCAGGACCTCTACGACCGCCCCCTCGTCCAGAAGTTCTGGAAGTACTCGATGACCTCGGTCGTCGGCGTGATCATGGGCCAGAGCCTGATCTTCTTGTTCGCGTCGGTCCTCGACTGGTCGTGGGGTTGGGCGAACGTCACCGCCGTCGCCATCAGCACGATCCCGACGTACTACCTGAGCCGGGCGTGGGTGTGGCAGAAGCGCGGGAAGAGCTCCCTGTACGCCGAGGTCATCCCCTTCTGGGTCATGACATTTCTCGGTCTCCTGCTGTCGACCGTGGTCGTGGTGTTCCTCGAGAACCGCTACCCCGACAGCAAGATCCTGGCGAACGTCGGCAACATCATCGGCTTCGGCGTGCTGTGGATCGCGAAGTTCTTCATCCTCGACCGCGTGCTCTTCAAGGTGACGCACGAGCACCCGGAAGGCCCGACCCCCTTCCTGTAGCACCGCTCGGCCCCGCCACCCGCCCTCAACGGGGACGGCTGCGCCGTCACTGTTACGTTTCTGAGCCATGGGACGTCTCGATGGCAAGGTCGCCCTCATCAGCGGGGGCGCACGCGGCATGGGTGAGCAGGAGGCGCGGCTGTTCGCCGCCGAAGGGGCGAGCGTCGTGATCACCGACGTGCTCGACGACGACGGCAAGCAGACCGCGTCGGACATCGGTGCAGCCGCGACGTTCCACCATCACGACGTGACCAGCGAAGCCGAGTGGACGAGCGTCGTCGACGCCGTACTCGCAGAGCACGGTCAGATCGATGTGCTGATCAACAACGCCGGCATCTTCCGCTTCGGCGCCACGACGACGACGACCGAGGCCGAGTACCGCCAGATCATCGACGTGAACCAGATCGGCGTGTTCCTCGGCATGAAGGCCGTGCTCCCTCACATGATCGAGCGCAGGTCGGGTTCCGTGGTCAACATCTCGTCGGTCGCGGGCCTCATGGGCTCACCGGGGATGATCGCCTATGGCGCGAGCAAGTGGGCGGTGCGCGGCATGACGAAAGCCGCGGCGAAGGAAGTCGCCGGCTTCGGTGTCCGCGTGAACTCGATCCATCCGGGCATCATCGACACGCCGATGGGTCAGCAGTTCGACGACGCCGGTGTGATGGCGATGGTGCTGCAGCAAGTGCCGGTCGGTCGGCAAGCAGAGGCAGTGGAAGTCGCTCGCCTCGCGCTGTACCTCGCGTCCGACGACAGCATCTACAGCACCGGCTCGGAGTTCGTCGTCGATGGAGGCATGACCGCGTAGTCACGCGGCAGTCACGCATGTCAGAGCAGTCCCTCGCGGTGGTGATGCCGTGTTACAACGAGCGCGCCACGATCGAACCGATCGTCGAGCGGGTGCTCGCGTCGCCGTTCACGGCCGAGGTGATCATCGTCGACGACGGGTCGACGGACGGCACCCGCGACATCCTGCAGAAGCTGGCCCGCGATCCGCGCGTCCAGGTGCACGAGCAGCCGTTCAACCAGGGCAAGGGCGCGGCGCTGCGTCGAGGTTTCTCCGAGGTCCGAGCGCCCTACGCGATCGTGCAGGACGCCGACCTGGAGTACGACCCGAACGACTACGGCGTGATGATCGAACCGTTGCTCGACGGACGGGCCGACGTCGTGTTCGGCTCGCGCTTCCAAGGCCAAGCCGCGCACCGCGTCCTGTACTTCTGGCACTCCATCGGCAACAAGGTGCTCACCTTGCTGTCGAACATGTTCACCGACCTGAACCTGTCGGACATGGAGACGTGC
>DASUCS010000179.1:0-2472 GCA_036275935.1 Acidimicrobiales bacterium | reverse complement strand
TTACTACCGGCAGAACGGCGGCCAGCCTTCATAGATCCATTACATCGCGACAACCGTTTGCCCCTGTCGAGGGAGTACGACAGGGGCGTGCGTTCTCTCGCGGTCGCTGTCGCCACCCTTCTGATCGTCGCAGCGTGCACGAGTGGCGGTGGGTCGAAGCCATCCACCGGCACCGGCACCACTGGCGGCCGGCCCAACGTGCTGTTCGTCCTGACCGACGACATGCGACTCGACGACCTCCAGTACCTGCCCGAGATCCGGTCGTTGATCGGCGAAGCAGGCACGTCCTTCGACAACTACTTCGACAACGTGACGCTCTGCTGCCCGGCACGCACGTCGATCCTGCGTGGGCAGTACTCCCACAACACCGGTGTGCTGACGAACGGCGGTACCACCGGCGGCTTCGAGACCGCGCACGCCATCAAGGTCGAGGACTCGACGATCGCGACGGCGATGCACGACGCGGGCTACACGACCGGCCTGTTCGGCAAGTACCTCAACGGCTATCCGAACACGGCGTCGCCGAGCTACGTCCCGCCGGGATGGGACAAGTGGTCGAGCTCGTCAAGGGGCAACGCCTACGGCGAGTTCAACTACACGTTGAACCAGAACGGCACGCAGGTCGAGTACGGCAACAAGCCGGAGGACTACGGGACCGACGTGTACTCCCGGCAGACGTCTGACTTCATCGACCAGGCCCACGCCGCGCACCAACCGTTCTTCGCCTACCTCGCCGTGTACGCGCCGCATCAACCGGCGACGCCCGCGCCGCAGGACGCGAAGGCGTTCCCGGGACTGAAGGCGCCACGCGACGGGTCGTACAACGAAGCCGACGTGAGCGACAAGCCGCAGTTCATCCAACAGCTGCCGCTCATGGGTCCGAAGGCGCAGACGATTGTCGACCAGCTGGCCCGCAAGCGTGCGCAATCGCTGCAGGCGGTCGACCGCGACGTCGCCGGATTGATCGAACACCTCGACCAGATCGGTGAGCTCGACAACACGTACGTCGTGTTCACCTCCGACAACGGCTTCCACCTCGGGCAGCACCGCATGAAGGCCGGCAAGCAGACGGCCTACGAGACCGACATCCACCTTCCGCTGCTCGTGCGCGGTCCGAAGGTCGCGGAGGGCGCCCACGTGTCGGACCTCGCCGGCAACATCGACATCGCCCCGACGATCGCGGCGATCGGTGGGGCGACGCTGACCGACGGACCCGATGGCCGTTCGCTGCTCCCGTTCCTCGATGGCCATCCGCCGGCCAACACGGACTGGCGCCAGGCGTACCTCCTCGAGCACTGGAACACCTCGCTCGATCCGCAGGACCGCGCCGGCGCGGGGCAGCTCGAACCGGACGATCCGGATCAGCTCGGCGACGGCGACAGCGCGAGCGCGTCGCCGAGCTCGACAGACCCGACGACGACGTCCACCAGCATCCGGGCGGGCAAGGCGGCGCTGAGCAACATCCCCGAGTACCAGGGTCTGCGTGTTGCCGGTTACACGTACGTCGAGTACGCCACGGGCGAGAAGGAGCTCTACGACCTGACCGCTGATCCGGACGAGCTCACGAACCTCGCCGCGAGCGCGCCTCCCGACCTGCTCGCCGCGTTCCACCAACGACTCGATGCGTTGCGCTCGTGCAAGGCCGACGGCTGCCGATCCACCGAGAACCAGGCGCTGTCACTCCCGCATTGACGGCGACGGTTTGGTAGTCGTAACAGATGCGCTTCGTCATCGGCGCGCTCGTCACTGTCTTCGTGCTGTGGCTGGCGTTCGTCGTTGCACTGCTGGTTGTTCGTCCGCGCGGCATGAACCTCAGCGAGGCGCGGCAGGTCGTTCCCGACACCGTTCGTTTGCTGCGGTCGATGTACCGCGATCGCGAGCTGTCGCCGTCCGTGCGACGTTGGCTGCGCGTCCTGCTCGTCTACATCGCGCTCCCCATCGACCTCATCCCGGACTTCGTACCGCTGCTCGGCTACGCCGATGACGTGATCGTCGTTGCGTTCGTGCTCCGCCACGTCGCGCGGGTCGCGGGCCCGGCGGCCATCGAACGGCACTGGCAAGGGAGCCCCGCTGGCCTCGTCGCGATCCGCCGGATGGCGGGGCTCAGGTCCTGAGCATCAACCCACGTTCCACTGCGGTGGCCCCATCGACGCGACGCACGAGGTGTCGACGGACGACGCGGGCGCGGCGAGGAACGCCTTGAAGATCGTCACTGGGCACGGACGTCCGCTGAACAACGCCACGTGGCCGAGCCCCGGGAACAGCACGAACGTCGAGTGCGCGAGTGCATCCGCGGTGTGGTGCGAGTCGTCGGGCGGCGTCACCGGGTCGTACTCGTCGGCGTAGACGAGGGTCGGGATGTCACTGTGCACCTGGTCGTTGAATCCCTGCGGCACGGGGGTCACCGCGAGCGACGGGCACACGCGATAGCCGACGAGGAGCCGCGAGAAGCTCGGATCCTTGGCGACGAGC
>DASUCS010000178.1:0-10793 GCA_036275935.1 Acidimicrobiales bacterium | reverse complement strand
CGGAGTAGGTCACGGGGCGACCGACCCGAAGTCGTCGAAGCCGGACGGCGCATGACGACCGATCGAGCCGTGCTCGAACAACCCCCAGCCTTCCTGGCCGTCGCACTCGGCGCGCGCGACATGGTCGATGACGCCGAACGGCGTGCGGGCGACGACGTCCGGATCGCTCATGTCAACGGCAACGCCTTCGACGTAGTTGCGACCCTTCCACTGCCCGTGCGACCAGTCGGGGTCGGTGCCGTAGCCCGGGCCGGCATGGAGGACGACGTAACCCTTCGACTCCACCTCGAGTGTCACGGGCTTGCCGGAACGATCGGACATGCGGATCGCCGCGCCAGTGGGGATGCGCGTGCCGGAGCGGTAGCGGATGTCGATCTCGGGCCAGCCGAGCTGCTCGATGACCGGCTCGCCGTCGTCACCGGCGGTGACCCGCACCGCGTCGTTCAGCGAACGGAAGCCGTCGCCGTCCTCCTGCATGATGAGCACCAGTGCGAAGTCGTCGAAGCGCAGCGGCACGTACGTCCACCAGAAGCCGAACTTCGGATCGAACTCCTCGGTCGCGCGGTTGGGCGCCTCGGGTCCGCCGACGGGACGGATGCCCCACGAGCGGTCACGACTGCCCACCCATGTGTCGTCGTTCACGGTGATGTCCTCACCGTTGACGTGGAGCGTGCCGGACCACGTCCCGAGTTGGGCGAACCGACACGCGTCGATGATGACCCGGCCGGCGCGTCGCACGACGTGATGTGCCTCCTCGACCGCCGGGAACGATCCCGTCCACGTGAGGTCGAACCCGACACCGTGATCGTGCCCGTCGCACACGAGGCGGATCTTCTGGAGCGGTTCGAGCACCTCGACCCGGTACGGACCGACCGCTGACCGCATGCGGTCGTCGCCCAGCGCATCCGACATGCGCACGGTGAACTGCGTGTCACCCCTGCGGACCGTCGCGTACGCGTCGATGACGCCGAGGTTCGGATAGACGCCGAGACCGGTGATGAGGAAGAGCTCGCCGGTGCGGTCGTGACCGTTGAAGTAGCACCGGTCGTAGAAGTTCGGATCGCTCGTTCCGGGGTGTGCGAGCGACAACGGCACCTGGTGCACCGGGTACTCGTCCAGGGGGATCGGCATAGACCCGGCATCGTACGATCCGCCCATGTCCTTCGTCTTGATCGACCGCCCGCGCCCGGGTGTCGCACTGGTGACGCTCAACCGTCCCGAGCGGATGAACGCGATGGCGTTCGACGTGATGATCCCGTTCAAGGAGTCGCTCGAGGCGCTCAGCTACGACAACGACGTGCGAGTCGTCGTCATCACCGGTGCCGGCCACGGGTTCTGCTCGGGCGCTGATCTGGAGGACCCGGGCGCGCTCCCCCGCGTCGAAGGCCTCACCCTGACGTCGATCGCCCGCCGGGCCTTGGAGCTGCTGGACGACGTGATCCTCACATTGCGACGAATGCACCAGCCGGTGATCGGCGCCATCAACGGCGCGGCGATCGGCGGCGGCCTGTGCCTCAGCCTCGCGACGGACATCCGCATCGCATCGGAGTCTGCGTACTTCCGCGCTGCGGGGATCAACAACGGCCTTACGGCCAGTGAGCTCGGGCTGAGCTACCTGCTTCCGCGTGCAATCGGTTCGTCGCGAGCGTTCGACATCATGCTCTCGGGCCGAGACGTGGACGCCGAGGAAGCCGATCGCATCGGGCTCGTGTCGCGCGTCGTTCCAGGCGAGCAGTTGCTCGACGCGTGCTACGAGCTCGCCGAACGGATCATGGGCTTCAGCCGCGTCGGCATCGAGTGCACGAAACGGTTGCTGTGGTCGAGCCTGGACGCCGGCAGCCTGTCGTCGCACATCGACCACGAAGGGCACGCGCAGCTCTACGTGCGCCTCACCACGGAGAATTTCGAGGAAGCCATCCGCGCCCGCCGAGAGAAGCGCGCCCCCGAGTTCCGCGACTAGATCCGTTCACCAGAGGTCGTCGACGTACTTGTCGGTGCCGACCGCGGTGCGAAAGAACGGTGCGGCCATCACCAGGTTTGCGCCGGCGTGCTCGCGGATCGTCGGGAGTGCCGCGGTGACGTCGCCGCGCACGAAGAACAGCTGCAACCGGCGGTCAGCTCCCCCCGGCCCGCTGCCGAGATCCATCGGCGTACCCGGTGGGCGCTCTTGGCCCGGCGTCGGGATCCACTCGGACGCAATCTCGATGTTCGTGCCGGTCAGGTCGATGTCGCCGGGGTCGCCGTCGAACCATGCGAGCACGATCCCGTCGTACGCCGCGTCGAGGGCGAGGTCCACCGGGACAGGATCGGCGTCGCGATAGGACGCACCCACGTGGTCGTAGAGGATCGTGTGCACGTGCGTGCGCTCGTTGAACCCGCGCCCGTCGCCGTACAGCGCCCGAACCTGCTTGCTGCCCCATCCGAAGAAGTCGTCGTGATGACCCTTCTCCACGAAGTAGATGGCGACGTACGAGCCGGCATCCCAGGGCGTCGCCACGCTGTTGTCGGCCTTCGGCCACCTGAGGTCCTTGAGCGGGCGCGGCGCGACCCAGCGACTTCCGGCCAGCGTGTTCGGGCCGATCATGCACCCGCCGTAGAAGTGGTCGCGCTCGTACCATCGGTTGTACGCGCGCTCGTAGCCCTTGTTGGGGTCGACGAGCGTCAGCAGCATGCTGCCGACCTTCACGGGGTAGTCGTCCACTCCCCCGACCTGCAAGGGGTCGTAACTCAATCGAGCACCTCCGCGGCGACGAGCTCTTCCAAGTAACGGTCGTCCCACCAGGACAGCTGCAGCTGCTTGGCCCGGCGGAAGTACAGCTGGATGTCGTACTCGACGGTGAACCCGACACCCCCGAACACCTGCTGCGCCATCGCCGTGATGTCGCGGAAGGTCTTGCAGGCGAACAGCTTGGCCATCGGCGCCAGCTTGGCGATCGAGCGTCCCTCGCTGCGCGCCCACGCCGCCTCCCACACGAGCAGCTCGGCCCCGTCGAGCGCGGTCACGGCGTCCGCCAGGTAGTGCGCCAGTGCTTGGAACGCACCCAGCGGCTTGTCGAACTGGTGCCGGTCCTTGGCGTACTGCACCGTGATGTCGAGCGCGTAGCGCGCGCCGCCCACCGCCTGGGCGGCAGCGAGGATGATCGCGTCGAGCATCGTGTCGTGCCACAAAGGCCAGTAGTCCTCGGCGGCGAGCTCGCCGGGCGCACCGTCGAGATCGACCCGGTACTGCGTGTCCGACGAGATCGACATCTGCTGCGTCAACGTGACGCCGTCTGCCGTCGGATCAACGAGGACCAGCCCGTCACGTGTGAGCACCAACAGCCGATCGGCTGACGACGCGAACGGCACGTGCCGCTTCACCCCCGTCACCCCCGTGCCGTCGAACGTCGCGGTCACGCCGCTGGGCCCGAAGCCACGCTCCGGCTCCAGCCACGCGGGAACGACGATGGCATCCGCAGATGGCGGCCGTCCGGCGCGCGTGAGCGCTCCTGTGCTGACAACCGCACTGGCGAACGCGGGCGACGGCGCCAGCGCGCGTCCCAGCTCTTGGAACACGATCGCCTTGTCGAGCATCGTGAGGTCCGGATCGAGCACGCCGAGCTCGAGCAGCTGCGTCCACAACTTCTCCGGGTAGCCGACCGGATCGTCTTCGAGTTGGCGCACGACGTCGAGCCCGCAGTGCCGGGCGCAGACACCGCGCACGGTCTCGCGCAGGAGATCTTGTTCCTCGGTGAAGTCGAGATCCATTCAGGGCCTCCAGGCGTCGCCTCGGCGCGCCCATGGGTTGTCGTCGTCGTCTACAGGGATCGCGATGCGGACCGCGCACGTCGTGCAGACGTTGCCGTCGACGGTCAGGGCCACGTCGACCGACGCCCACTGGCAGCCGGTGTCGTCGGTGTCGACCGCCGTCACCGTTCCGGCGAGCTGCATCGTGTCTCCCGGGAACACCGATCCCTTCATGCGGAACGTCATCCGTCCGAGCCGGCCCTTGGGCCCGGTCCAGTCAGTGAGGTAGCGCTCGAACCACGCCGCTTGGTTGGGCGTGTTCATGAAGATGTCCTTGGTGCCGTTGCGGTTCACGGCGAAGTCGTGGTCGTGGTGCATCGGTCGCCAGTCACGCGACGCCAGCGCACCGAGCACGATGGTCGTCGCGGTCACCTCGTGACGCAGGACCGGAAGCGAGTCGCCAGCCGCAGGCTTCACGACTCGCCCTTCACGTAACCGAACGCCGTGTACGACTCGACCCCGACGAGGTCGCCGCGTTGGTTGCGGTACTCGACGTCGATCACCCAGAAACGACCGGTGCCGAGCTTCGTCGTCTTCTCCTCGCTCACCGACTTCAGCTTCTGGCACGACGTGATCACGTCGCCGACTCGCACCGGTTCGTGGAAGACGATCGTGTTCTCCGAGATGATCGCCTCCGGCAGCGCGAGGAGCTCCTTCATGTCGAAGTGCGCCTGGAGCGGCAGCCCTTCCTCCGGACGGGACGGCGTCCAGTGGTGCGGGCGGAACCACACCGACAACATCGTCGGCGGTGCGATCGGCCCATCCGTGATCTCCTTCGCCGTGGCGTCGTCCCAGAACAGGGGGTTGCCGTTCTGCACCGACGAACAGGTCGTCCAGACGTAGCCGCGCTCGACCGGGAACTCGGCGGTCTCCTCGTACTGCACCTCGTCGATGAGCTTCGCGACGGCGTCCGGCACGGTGGAGCTCATCGGACCGTCCCTGCGAGCGTCGGCGGCATCTGCCGGAACGAACCATGGTCGGGGTGACTCGTCTCGACGGCGTCGACCGACACCTCGTCGACCGACAGAACCGGTGTGACGCACGTGTCGTGCGCGGCCAGCAGGTCCGTCCACTCGTCGCGAGTCTTCGTCTTGAATGCGGCTCGGAGGTCGGCGCGGATGTCGTCTTGGACCTCGTCGTCGGTCTGGCGCGCCGACCACTGATCGAGCCCGAGCAGCCCGCACAGGTTCGCCCAGAACTTCGGCTCGATCGCCGCAACCGCGAGCCAACCTCCGTCGGCGGCCTCGTACGTGTCGTAGCAGGCATAGCGCCCGGTCAGGACGTTGTGTGGCAGTTCACCGGTGGCGAGGTACTCGTCGACATGCAGCGCCATCAGCGCGAGCACACCGTCGTGCACGGACACATCGAGGTATGCACCCTGGCCGGTGGACACGCGCCGCACCAATGCGGCGAGGATGGCGATGACCGCGTGCATCCCGCCGCCCGCGCTGTCGGCGACGGTGGCACCCGGGATCGGCGGTCCACCGTCGGCCCGTGGCTGTGTGGCCGCGAGGTAGCCGGTCATGGCGAGGTAGTTGAGATCGTGGCCGGCCCACTGCGATCGCGGGCCGTCCTGCCCGTAGCCCGACGTCGAGCAGTACACGATGCCCGGGTTGCGCGCCTTGACATCCTCGTAGCCGATGCCGAGCCGCGCGACCGCGCCGGGACGGAAGCTCTCGATGATCACATCGACGCTCGACGCCCGAGCCAGGAACGCGGCCCGGTCGGTGTCGTCGCGCAGGTCGTAGTGCTCGCGCGTCATCCCTCGGTGCACGCTGTACGAATGGAACGGCGGCTCGATCTGCAGCTTCGGATCCTTCGGCGTGATCTTCACGACCGACGCGCCGTAGTCCGCGAGCCAACGCGACGCTCGCGACGCCGGACCCACCGATGACAGATCGAGCGCGGTGATCCCGTCCAGGAAGCCGGGCATCAGAAGTTCTTCGGGAGCCCGAGCTTGCGGCGGGCGATGATGTTCTTCTGGATCTCGGACGCACCTCCGCCGATCGTGTCGATGACGGTGTAGCGGTACGTCGACTCCGCCCGGCCCCCCATCGGAGCCTCCTCGGTCTTCACCCGCAGCTGCGAGCCTGGACCGCCGATGTCCATCGAGGCATTGGCGAGTCGCTTCGACAGCTCCGTGGCAAAGAGCTTGTACTCCGACGACTCGGTCGTCGGGGGCGCGCCGCCCTTCATCGACTGCGCGACGACTCGCAAACCGAGCACGCGTGCGACCTCGACTTCCGTCGCGAGATGCGCGACTCGCTGACGCACGATCGGATCGTCCTTGAGCGGCGTGTCGTCACGGGTCGCCGTGCGCACGTAGTCCGTCAACACGTCGAGGCGTTGCTCGATCGGTGACAGCGTGAACATCGTGAACCGCTCGAGGTCGAGGGCCTCAGAGATGTACTGGAAGCCGCGGTTGACCTCACCGACGACGTAGTCGTCGTGCACGAACACGTCGTCGAAGAACACATCGTTCGTGCGCTCGTCGCCCATCGTCCAGATCCCGTTGATGGTGATGCCGGGATGGTCGAGCGGGACGAGGAACAGCGTGATCCCCTGGTGCTTCGATTCGGGATCCGTGCGGGCGCCAACCCAGTACCAGTCGGCGAAGTGGGCCGACGTCGTCCACGTCTTCTGCCCGTTGAGGCGCCAGCCCTCGCCGTCGCGCTCGGCCTTGAGTCGCATGGAGGCGGCGTCGGATCCGGCGTCGGGCTCGCTGTAGCCGACTGCGAACTCGACCTCGTTGCGCAGGATCTTCGGCAGGAACTCCTTCTTCAGCTTCTCGCTGCCGTGGGCGAGGATCGTCTTGCCGATGATGCCGACGCCCTTGCCGATCTGCGGTCCACCCCGTCCGGCGAGTCGCTCGTTGAGCAGGTACTCGTAGACCCCTTCGCCCTCCTGGCCGCCCCACTCCTTCGGCCACGTGATACCGAGCCAGCCCTTCTCGCCGAGCGTTGCCATGAACTCGCGCCGCTTGGGCGTGTCGACGATCTGCGCCATGTTCTCGCGGGTGACGTCGAAGACCTCGGGGTCGTCGTGCTCGTCGAGGAACCGTTCGACCTCCTCGACGAACTCGAGCTGCTCCGGCGCGAAGTCGAAGTTCACGCAACCACTCCTTCTGCGACGAGCTCGTCGAGCGCGTCCTCGTTCAGTCCCAGTTCGGCTCGCAGCACGTCACGTGTGTGCTCGCCGACCCACGGCACCCTGGTCTCCGGACCTTCGGCGACCTTCGACAGCTTGACGGGATTGCCGGGCAGCAGCACCGGCTCGTCCACGCCGTCCACTCGATCCATGCGCACGATCATGTTGCGCTGCTCGAGGTGCGGATCGGTCACGACATCGGACGCGTGGAAGCACGGCCCGGCCGCGACGCCTGCGGCGGTCAGCTCCTTGCAGGCCTCGACCATCGTGCGGTTCGCGCTCCACGCCTCGACGCCGGGACGGATGATGTCCTCGAGGTGCGCGCCCCAGGTGTCGCGGGTGGCGAGCCGCTCGTCCGTCGCCCATTCGGGACACCCGACGACTTCTGCGAGACGCGGTAGTTGGTGTTCGCGCACCAGTTGCATCACGAACCACCCATCGGCAGCCCGGAAGGAGTCGAGGATGAAGTGCTTCGGAAACGGCTGCGACGGCTGGCCGAGCGACGCGAAGTTCATGACGACATCCGTCATTGCGACCGCCGCGTCGAACATGGCGATGTCGACCTGCTGGCCCTCGCCGGTGAGATCACGATGGCGCAACGCGGCCATGATGCCGATGGTGGCGAACAGCGCGGCGCTGATGTCGCCGAGCGCACCGACCGGATTGGCGCGCGGCGGCTCGCCAGGCGGGTTCATGAACTCGTAGATCCCGGACATCGCCTCCACGATCGAGGCGTAGGCCGGCCATGACTCGTACGGCGAGCCGCTGGCGCCGAAGCCCGACACGGACACGTAGATGACGTCGGCGCGCCGCTTGGTCAGCACGTCGTAGCTGAGGCCGAGGCGATCCATCGTGCCCGCCTTGAAGTTCTCGGCGACCACGTCGAAATTCGGCACGAGGTCGAGAAACAGGTCGCGTCCGCGCGGCGACTTCAGATCGATCGCGACGCTGCGCTTGTTGAGGTTGTTGCGGAGGAACGTTGCGCCCACGACACGGCCCTCGGGGTCGAGCATCGACGGTTGTGCGCCCCGTCCCGCCTCACCGCTGCGGGGCTCGACCTTCACCACGTCCGCGCCGAGACGCGCGAGGAGCTGCGTCGCGTACGGAAGCGCTTGCATCTGCTCGGCGGCGAGGATGCGGACGCCGTCGAGCGGCTTCACCGGCTCGGTTCGTCAGTCCGGCTCGGTGCCGAGGATCGAGACGAACGACACCATCTCGCCCGGGTAGCCGCCGAGGTTGTGCGTCAGCGCCAGCTTGCGGTCGTTGCCGAGCGCACGCTGTTCGGGCGCCTCACCACGCAGCTGGAGCCAGCACTCGAACGTCATGCGTAGCCCTGATGCGCCAACCGGGTGACCGAAGCTCTTCAGCCCACCGTCGGGATTGACCGGGAGGTCGCCGCCGAGGTCGAAGGTCCCGGCGAGGATCTCCTTCCACGCCGTGCCGCGGTCGCAGAACTGGAGATCCTCCATGAGGACCATCTCGGTCGGCGTGAAGCAGTCGTGCACCTCGGCCATACCGAGCTGCGACCGGGGGTCGGTGATGCCGGCCTGCTTGTAGGCGTCGATCGCGCTGTCGACGACCTCCGGGAAGGTCGTGTAGTCGTAGTTCGGATCTTGCAGCCCGCTGCCGTTCCCGGCGACGAGCGAGAGTGCCTTGATGTACAGCGGCTTGTCCGTGTACTTGTGCGCGTCCTCGGCCCGCACGACGATCGCCGCCGCGCTGCCATCGGCCACGCCCGCGCAGTCGAACACACCGAGCGTGCCCGCCATCTTCGGCGCCTTCTCGATCTGCTCCTTGCTCACCTCGCGCTTGAACTGCGCGCGTGGGTTGCGGGCACCGTTGAAGTGGTTCTTCGACGCGATGTGGGACAGCGCGTCGCGCACCTCGCCCTCGCTCACGCCGTACTTCTTCGCGTACGCCGGTGCGATCATCGAGTACATCGCGGCGGCGGTGAGGTTGCGCACAGTGCCGTCGTTCGGCGGCTGCGTTGCGGGCAGGCCCTGGTAGCCGGCGTCCTTCACCTTCTCGACGCCGACGGCCATTGCGATGTCGTACGCACCGGAGGCGACGGCGTACGACGCCTGGCGCAGCGCTTCCGAGCCCGTCGCGCAGAAGTTCTCCACGCGCGTCACCGGCTTGCCCTCGAGCTCGAGCGGCTTGGCGAGCGTGATGCCGCAGCTGCGCTGTGCGGTGCCGAGCCAGTAGGCGTCGATGTCCTGCTTGTCGAGGCCGAGCGGCGAGAGCGTCTCGTTCACCGCGTCGACGAGCAGGTCGTCGGCGCTGCGATCGAAGTGCTCACCGAACTTGGTGCAACCGACGCTGACGATCGCGACGCGGTCACGGATGCCGTGTGAACCCATTTACTTCGTTCCCCCTCGGATCGGTCGGGCCTTCCAGAAGTAATTGTGGATGTCGTCGCTCGTGAAGAGCTTGCGGAACGTCATCTCGACGCGCACGCCCGGCTTCACGTCGTCGGGCTGCACGTCGGTCAGTTCGATGGGGAGCCGGCCGCCTCCGTCGAAGTCGACGATGCCGAAGATGACCGGCGGACTCTCCGAGTACACGAGATGGTCGATCGTGTAGGTGACGATCGTGCCCGGCACGTCGGCCATCGGGATCGGATCCGAGCCGCTCGGCAACGGCGGCATCTGCGGGCTACCGGTCTCGGGATCGGCGCGGCCCACGAAGCCGTACTTCCAGTCGAGACTTCGTCCCGCGGCCGACGACGACACCCGCAGGGGCTCGGGCCGGCGCGGCGGCTCGACCGGCAGCATCTTGCGCCACGCCAGGAACTTGCCGTAGCTGACCGGCGCGCCGCCGGCCGCTTGGTCATCGAGGCTGCGAGGCGGCTCGAACGACGAGATCGCTTCGGTCGTACGGAAGATGAAGGCATCCGCGCCATCGGCGAGCACCAGCAGCGCGACGACCTTGCCGGGTTCGGCTGCTTCGAGCACGGAGGTGAGCAGCAGCCCGGGATGGGCCGCACCCGTGTTGCCGATCGTGGCGGCGCGGTTGTCGACGATGTTCTCACCGGCGACGCCGAGCCGGCCGCTCAGACCGTTGGCGGCGCGAGCGTGGAGGCTGGTGACGATCAGCTTGTCGACTTGATCGGGACTCAGCTCGGCCTGCTTCAGCGCAGCCTGGAAGGCGCGCTCGCCGAGCGGCAAATAGCGGGTCTCACCGAAGCGCTCTTCCCACAGCTTCGAACGCTCGCCACCCGGGGTGCGCCAGCGGTCGACGAACTCCTCGCTCTGGGACGCGGTGCCGAGGCATTCCGCGATCACGCCGTCGCCCTCGCCGACGAGCAAGGCAGACGCACCGTCGCCGCCGCTCGCTTCGTCGCCGCTGCCCGGAAGGCCGGTGCGGATGTCGGACGCGATGACCAGCGTCGTTCCCGACCCTTCGAGCGCAGTGCGCAGCGCGCCGACGGCCGAGCGCTGCGAACCGCCGAAGTCGAACGCGGGCACGTCGTCGTCCAGACGCAGCGCCTCGTGGATGGTCGTGGCGTTGGTCTTGTCGACGTAGCCCGGCGTCACGGTGGAGAACCACAACGCGTTCGGCGTGGCGTCACCGCCGGCCCGCAGGGCGAGGCGAGCGGCCTCGAACCCCATCGTCGTGGTGTCTTCGTCGTAGGCCGCGACAGTCCGCGTGCCCTTGCCGCCACCCGAGCCCACGAACTGGGCGATGGTCGAGCGGTCGAGCCGTCCGTGCGGCAGGTACGCCGCCGCGCTGAGGATCCCTCTCACGCGCCCAAGCCTACGAGCGGACCTGACACCCCGTCAGATTGGCAACGATCGTGCATCGCCTCGGCCGCTGGCCGGTGGCGATGCACGATGGTTGGGTTCGTGGTTGGGGTCAGA
>DASUCS010000177.1:0-2550 GCA_036275935.1 Acidimicrobiales bacterium | reverse complement strand
TCGCGCTGTACATCAACAGCGCGTCGCCCGACCCGTCCGTCACGGCGATCTACGCCTGCGAGAACATCCCGACGCCCGAGAACGGCTTCGCCGGCCAGAACAACACCGGTTGGTGCAACCAGCAGGCCACGGACCTTATGCATCAGTCCGACAAGACGGCTGACCCGGCCAAGCGGCTCGACCTGATCCATCAGATCGGCAAGCTCGTGCGTCAGGACGCTGTCTGGCTGCCGCTGTACCAGTTCCCCACGCTCACCGCGTGGCGGACCGACAAGCTCGATGGCCCGGTGGGCACGTTCACGAACTCGCCGCTCGGTGGGTTCCAGAACATGTACGCCTGGTCCGTCAAGTAACGAAATCCTGATGCGTGGGGGAGTCGCTCTCGGGCGGCTCCCCCACGTTCTACTTTTGTAGGGACCGCATGCTCCTCTACGCCGTACGCCGCCTCCTCTGGTCGATCCCGGTGCTCCTGATCGCCAGCATCCTGGTGTTCGTCGCGGTGAAGGCCTCGACGGATCCGGCCGCGTCGCTGCGCCGGCCCGGCGTCACCGCCGCCGACGTCCAGCGCTTCCGGGAGGAGCTGCACCTCAACGACTCCAGCTTCGAGCAGTACAAGTCGTGGATCACGGACTTCGTGCACGGCGACCTCGGGCACAACCTCCGCAACAAGGACGTGTGGCCCGACCTGCGCGACGCGATGATCGTCACGCTGCAGCTCGGGCTCTATGCGTACATCCTCACCGTCACGTTCGGAGTGACGATCGGCATCTTCTCGGCGGTGAAGCAGTACTCCTGGTTCGACACGCTCTCGACCGGCACGTCGTTCTTCGGTTTGTCGATCCCGCCGTTCTTCTTCGGCCTGATGCTCCAGATCATCATGGTGCTCAAATTCAGAGACTGGTTCGGGTCGACACCCTTCTACACATCGGGCGTGAACAACTCGACCGAGACCGGTCTCGGCTACGACCGCTTGATCCACCTCACGCTTCCCGCACTGACGGTCGCGGTGCAGGGCATCGCGATCTACAGCCGGTACATGCGGGCGAGCATGCTCGACGTGCTGAGCTCCGACTACTTGCGCACCGCGCGTGCGAAGGGCCTGTCGGAACGGCGCGTGATCGTGAAGCACGCGTTGCGCAACGCGCTCATTCCTGTCGTGACGTACTCCGCCATCGACATCGGAGCGATCATCGGCGGTCTCGTGATCACCGAGTACATCTTCGGCATCAACGGGATGGGGCGGTACTTCCTTCAGTCCTTCAGTGACGGCGAGTACGTGAACATCCTTCCTTGGATGATGATCGTGGTGTTCTCCGTCATCCTCTTCAACCTCGTCGCCGACCTGTTGTACGGCGTGCTCGATCCGAGGATCCGCCTTGACTGAAGTCAACCAGCGCACCGAGGACCACGTCGTGCTGCAGACCGAACTGCCGCCGGACGACACGCTCGAAGCACCCGACGCCATCGACGTCCTGTCGGCCGCCGGGCAAGGACTCACCACCAAGCCGCTGTCGCCGACCCGCCTCGCGTGGCGGCGGTTCCGGCGCCACAAGCCGGCACTGATCAGCGCCGTCGTCCTCACGCTGCTGGCGATCGTCGTCTTCTTCCCGCATCTGCTCACGAGCAAGGACCCGTTGCGCTCGACCGACGTCACGAAGGCCGTGCCTCCTTCGTGGACGCATCCCGCCGGCACGAACGGCATCGGTGTCGATCAACTGTCGCGGATCCTGCACGGCGGCCAGATCTCCCTGAAGGTCGGCATCGCGGTCGCGCTCGCATCCGCGTTGATCGGCATCACGATCGGTGCGCTCGCCGGCTTCTACGGCGGCTGGCTCGACAACCTGCTCATGCGGGTCACCGACTTGTTCCTCGCGGTGCCGCTGCTCGTCGTGCTGATCCTCATGACGCGTCTGCCGAACTACCAGCCGTGGGCGAAGACGGTGTTCGGCCCGACCGGCAGCTTGAGATCGATCGTCACGATCCTGTCGCTGTTCTTCTGGATGCCGATGGCGCGCATCGTGCGCGGCCAGGTGCTGTCGCTGAAGGAGAAGGAGTTCATCGAGGCGGCCAAGGCGCTCGGCGCGTCGAACCGGCGAATCCTCGCTCGGCACCTCGTGCCCAACTGCACCGGCGCGATCGTCGTCACGGTGACGTTGAGCGTCGCCGCCGCGATCCTCACCGAGGCTGCGCTGTCGTTCCTCGGTTACGGCATCTCCGGCACCAGCGTTCCGACGTGGGGCTACATGATCTCGATCGAGAAGAGCAACTACGACATCGCGCCGTGGCTCGTGCTCTTCCCCGGCGTCGCGATCCTCATCACGGTGCTGTGCGTCAACTACCTCGGCGACGGCTTGCGTGACGCGCTCGATCCGAAGCAGCGGCGCACGTCATGAGTGAGATCACACTCGAGCCGGTGCCCGAGCAGCACGATCGCAGCGCGCCGGTCCTCGAGGTCGAGAACCTCGAGGTCACGTTTGCCACTGAAGAAGGCATCGTGCAGGCGGTGCGCGGGGTCGACGTGCAGGTGTTCGACAACGAGGTGCTCGGCAT
>DASUCS010000176.1:0-9591 GCA_036275935.1 Acidimicrobiales bacterium | reverse complement strand
TCTTCGACGAGCGCTACTTCGCCTATTGCGAGGAAGCCGATCTCGCGCTCCGGGCCAAGAAAGCGGGGTGGGAGAGCGGACTCGTGCGTGGAGCGATGGTGAAGAACCCGTACGTCGGTTCCGCGTCCGCGGCGATCGACTACTTGCAGCTCCGCAACACGTTGCTGCTCGTGCGCGAGCACTCGGGCACGTACCACGCGTTCATCCGGTTCAACATCGCGTTGTGGCATCTCGCGTCAGGTGCAGTCGTTCCGGCGCGTCGCGGCCCGTACTGGAACGTCGAGGGCCGGGTACGCGGCTTGGCCGACTTCTTGCGCGGACGGTTCGGCCCGCCACCGCCGCATCTACTCCTCAAGCGCTGAGCTTGCCCTCTTCGGCATCGCGTATTCGGGGGCGGATGCCGACGAGGTACCAGGACGAGATGATCAGTCCGCCGACCACGCTCAGCATCCCGAAGAAGACGAGCGTGATCCACACCACTCGACGGCGGCCGCACAGCGCCCATGCCCATTCCGGGCGGTGCGCCGCGTCGAGCAACGCCCAGATCGAGATGCCCAAGGGAATGCACACGAAGACGGCTGTGACGATCGCCAGCACCCAGTCGCCTGCGGTGTACTCGGCCAACACCATCGGGGAGCGACGCTACTGTCCGCAGCGTGAGCCCTCGCCTTTCCACTCGAAACCGTTCCGTTGCCGGGCGAGTCGTGCTCATCACCGGTGCCGCAAGCGGCATGGGACGCGCCGAAGCGCACTTGTTCGCTGACGAAGGTGCGTTCGTTGCCGTCAGCGACGTGACGCTCGACGGCGCCGGGGCAGTCGCCCAGGAGATCCTCGAGGCCGGCGGCAAGGCCGCGGCGTGGTCGCTCGACGTCCGCGACGACTCGCGCGTGAACCACGTCGTCGAGAACATCGTCTCCAACCACGGCCCGATCGACATACTCGTCAACAACGCGGGCGTCTCCATCCCCGCGCCGATCGACGGTCAGAACTACGAGTCCGCGTGGGAGACCACCCTCGACGTCAACCTGCGCGGTCAGACGCGCCTGATCCGCGCGTGTCTTCCGCACTTGATGCGCAACGGGGAGGGTCGTGTCGTCAACATCGCCTCGACCGAGGGCGTTGGCGCGACGGCGGGGATCTCGCCGTACACCGCGTCGAAGCACGGGGTGATCGGACTGACTCGGGGCTTGGCGGTCGAGCTGGGTTCGCGTGGCGTGACCGTCAACTGCGTGTGCCCCGGTCCGATCAACACGGGCATGACGTCGTTGATCCCGGACGAGGCCAAGACGAAGTTCGCTCGCCGGCGTGTGCCGCTGCGACGCTACGGCGAGCCCGAGGAGGTGGCGCACGCCGTGCTGTCGCTCGCGCTGCCGGCGAGCTCGTACATCAACGGCGCCGTGCTCATCGTCGACGGTGGGATGACGGCTCAAAATACATGACCCACGCGGGGCGGCGGCCCGGAGCGGGTGCTGCGGCAGTGCTGGTGGCGGTGTCGGTGTGGGGCGCGGCCGCGGTCATCACGCGAGTGGTCGATCAGGTGAACGGTCTGGTGCTCGCCTTCCATCGCTTGTGGATCGGCGCGGTCGTCACGCTGATCGTCTTCTACGCGAGCGGCCGGCGCCTCACGTGGACGACGCTGCGCCGATCGATTCCCGGCGGCCTGGCGTTCGCCGGCGACATCGTCCTGTTCTTCAGTGCGCTGCGGCACACGACCGTCGCCAACGCGACCGTCGTCGGCGCGCTGCAACCGGCCCTGGTGATGCTCGTCGCCGGTCCGATGTTCGGCGAACCGGTGACCGCCGGGATCATCGGATGGTCCATCGCCGCGATCGTCGGGGTCGCCGTCGTCGTGTACGGATCATCAGGTGCGCCCGTGTGGAGCATCGGCGGTGACCTGCTCGCAGTCGGGGCGCTGTTCGCGTGGACGCTGTACTTCATCGCGTCGAAGCGGGTGCGCCGCGACGTGCCCCCGTTCGACTACCTCGCCGCCATGCTCGTGATCGCGACGGTTGCGGTTGCGCCGCTCGCGCTGATCTTCGGCGGTGCGCTCGATCCCGGCGGCGTCGACAGCTGGGCGTGGATCGTGCTGCTGGCCGTCGGCTCCGGCGGTGTCGGGCACTTGCTGATCAACTGGGCCCACGACCACGTCGAGCTGACCGTCATGTCGTTGCTCACGCTCGCGGTGCCCGTGTTCGCAGTCGCGAGCGCGGCGATCTTCCTCGACGAGAGCGTGACCTGGGTGCAGGTCTTCGGGATGCTGATCGTCCTCGGTGCTCTCAGCGTCGTCGCCGTCAGCGCCGCGCGCACCGAGCCCGTCACGGCGACTCCAGTGCAGAGTGAGGTGCCGTAGATGCCTGAGCAGGAGCACTGGACCCCGGACCGTGTCGCTCGCTGGCTACGGCAGGCGGCCGGTCTCGAACGTCAACTCGCCCCCGTGTCCGAGGTGCTGTTCGCCGCCGCTCGACTCGAGCCAGGCGAGTCCGTGCTCGACGTCGGGTGCGGGACCGGACCGACGACGCTCGCCGCCGCCGAGTCAGTCGGGCCGACCGGGCGGGTGGTCGGGATGGACATCTCCGGGGAGATGCTGGCTGCGGCCGCGTCGAACGTCCCGGCTGGAGTTGCACCCATCGAGTGGGTCGAAGCCGACGCAGTCTTGTGGGACCCGACAGACGCTGCGTTCGACGTCGTGCTGTCGCGGTTCGGTGTCATGTTCTTCTCCGACCCCTTGGCCGCGTTCTCGAACCTGGCCCGAGCCGCACGACCAGGCGGCCGGCTGGTGATCGCGGTGTGGCCGAGCCGTGATGAGTCCGAGGTCTTTGCGCTTCCGTTGCAGGCAACTGTCGGTGTGCTCCGAGAGCGAGCGATCACGGTGCTCCCCAACGGCATCGACCTTGACGACTTCCTGGCGGTGGACGACGAAGGTCCGTACTCGCTGTCCGACACAGCGCGGCTCACGACGCTGTTGCACGACGCCGGCTGGAGTGAGGTCAGGATCGACCGCCACGACCTCGATCTGCTGTTCGGGGGTGGGCTGGCAGCGGCGGACGCGGCGACTGCGGCGCTCGACTTCGGCCCGACTCGCATGGCACTGACCGGCGCAGACGACGACGTGACCGCCGCCGCCGTGGGCGCGATTCGAGAAGCATTCGCTGATCACGTCGGCGCTGATGGTCACGTCGTGCTGTCCGCCGGGGTGCACATCGTGACCGCGACGCGCCGCTGACCCGCGTCTGGCCTACAAGCCCAGGCGGTGCAGGAGAGCGCGGGGGATCTCGTCGACGCCTTGGGCGAGCATGGCGGCCCGCTCGATGTTGATGGCGTCGTGCTCGCGGGCGACCCACGTGTCCCACGGCCCGGATTCGAGTCGCGACGGGTCA
Source organism: Acidimicrobiales bacterium (assembly GCA_036275935.1). GTDB lineage: Bacteria > Actinomycetota > Acidimicrobiia > Acidimicrobiales > JACDCH01 > DASUCS01. The sequence continues at coordinate 6,214 of DASUCS010000176.1, read as the reverse complement.
CCCTCGGCGGCGACGCAGGCGCGCAGGTAGGCCTGCAGCTCGCGCACCTCTTCTTCTCCGCCGATGGCGCCGTGGCCGGGGACGACGATCGGTGCGAGCTCCACCAGCTCGTCGAGCGCGTCCGCCCAGGCCGCCGGATTCCCCTGGTGCGCGAGCGGCGTGACACCGAAGGTGCACATCGCTCCGGCGAACACGAGGTCCGCGCCCGGCACCACGACGACGAGGTTCTCTTCCTGCTGGCCGCACATCGGGATCGCCGCACATGCCGGCGTGAGCTGCACGGCCTCGTTCACGATGTGGCTGACCGGACGCGTTGCGAATTCGTCGTCGATCTCGTCGGCGTGCGCGGGATAGAGCCGGCGGAGCACGTCGGGATCCGCGGGCTGATCGAGGTGTGCGCTCGTCTGGGCGCGGCCGTAGACGGCCGCGAGACGGAAGCGTCCCGTCCCGCCCGAGTACTCGGCGTTGCTGCTGGTGAGCACCACCCGCCGCGCGGGAAAGCCGAGTGCGTCCACGGCGTCGCCCAGCGGTGACGATTGCGGCGCGGAAAGAAGCGTGTCGACCAGCGTGAGCCCGTCGTCGTCGACGATCACACCCGCGTTCGCTCGACCGGGCTCGCCGGGTAACTGGAACCAGGCGTACACACCGGGCGCGAGCAGATCCAATGTCATCCGAGCTCCTCGAACCAGGCCCGCACCGCAGCAACCGAAGGATCGACCCCCATCGCGACCGCGAGCGCGACCCGCGCTTTCGACGCGTTGAGGTCCGAGCCGCCGATCACGCCGATCGACTCCAACGTGTGGCCGCCTCCCGGCCCGCCGTAGATCGGCGCCACCGCACCGGTGAGGCAGCGCGTCACCACCACGACGGGAACGCCGCCGGCAACGGCGCGCTCGAGCCCGGAGACGAGGGTGCCGGCCACGTTGCCCGCACCACCACCCTCGATGACGAGGCCCCGAACGCCGCGCTGCACGTGCCATTCGACGATGTCGCCATCGATCCCACCGTAGGAGCGAATGATGGCGATGCGCGACTCGATGCCGAGGCCGACCGCCGGACAGGTCCACGGGCGACCACCGAAGGACTTGAAGGTGTCCAGCGACTGCGAGTCGGTCTTCGTGACCCAACGAGCTTCGTGCACCTCACCGTCGACGCACAGCAGCGCGCCCCGCCCCCGAGCTTCGGGGGACGACGCGAGCGTGCACGCGTCGCGCAGGTTGGTGGGTCCATCCGCGTCGGGCTGGCCCGCGTTGCGCATCGCCGCCGTGAACACGATCGCGCCTCGCTCGGTCAGATCTCCGGCGACGAGGTCGGTCATCCAGAGCGTCTCTTCGACCGTGTCCGTCCCATGGGTCACGACGACGCCCGCAGTCGCGCCGGTGGTGAGACCTTGGCGGGCGCGCACCGCGATCGCGTGCATCGCGTCGAGATCGAAGTTCCAACTCGGCCCGTGACTGACGTCCACCACCTCGACCTCTGTCGGATCGAGGTCCGGCACCGTCGACAACAACTCCGAACCCGTCAGCGCGACAGCGACGCCGCCGTCGGGCTGCACCTTGCTGGCGATCGTGCCTCCGGTCGCCAGCAGGAGCAGTGTCATCGATGCATTCTCACATCGCGGCAGGATCGCCCGTCACGCGACGCATCGATGCCACTCGGCCGTTTGACGGCCGAGTCGATCACTGTGCTCCTGGTTCGCTCGCACGAGTGCTCGCTCACAATCCGAGTGTGAGACGGATCACCCGGTCCTTCACGGCGGTGGGTGTGAGGCGCGAGGTTGCGGCGAGCGCCATGGCGTCCACTCCGACGAGATACCGCGCTCGGGGGTGGCGCGACGACAACGCGCGACCGATCACCTTGGCGCACTGATGTGGTTCGCCCATGATCGGTGCGCTCATCTTCATCAGCTGCTGGGTGCGCCGGTACGACCCACCGAAGCGCGAGTCGCCACGCTGTTCGATGTCGCGTTCGAGGTCGTCCCAGATGCTGGTCTTGAATCCGCCGGGTTCGACCAGCACCACACGGATGCCCGCGCTCGCAACTTCGAGCCGCAGTGCGTCGGACGCGCCTTCGAGCGCGTGCTTGGCAGCCTGGTACCAGCCCGTCAGCGGAGTGGTCGTCAGGCCCATGATCGACGACACGTTGACGATGCAGCCGTCGCCAGCGCCACGCATGCCGGGAAGCACGAGACGGCTGAGACGTAGTGGAGCGAACACCATCGTCTCGAAGAGGTGGTGGGCCTCGTCGTCGGTGACGTCCTCGATCGCCCCGGTCATCCCGTAGCCGGCGTTGTTGACGAGCCCGTAGAGATCGTCGTCGATCTCGTCGACGACCGCGCGGCACGCGTCAGGGTCGGTGACGTCGAGCAGGACGGTCTCGACCGACACACCCGCCTCGGCGGCCGCCTTGTGCACGATGTCGGCCTTCGCCTCACTGCGCACGGATCCGATCGATCGGAAGCCGCGGCGTGCGACTTCGATGACCGTGGCCAAGCCGATGCCGGAGTTCGCGCCGGTCGTGAGCACAGAGCCCCTGTCCGCCGCCGTCACCGCCCCGCCTCCGCTGCGGCGAGCGCTGCGCCGACGATGCCCGCATCGTTCTGCAGCGTCGCCACGACCACCGGCGGACGCACCTTGATGAGGGGGAGGAAGCGGTCGGCCTTCTTGCTGGCGCCGCCGCCGATGATGACGAGGTCGGGCCAGAGCAATGCGTCCAATCGCTGCAGATAGCGCTCGACCCGTTTGGCGTAGCGCTTCCACGAGAGCTTCTTGCGTTCGCGTACGAGCTCGGAGGCAGTGCGTTCGGCATCCTTGCCCCTGATCTCGATGTGACCGAGCTCAGTGTTGGGGACGAGCTTTCCGTCGAGGAACATCCCGCACCCGATACCCGTTCCGAGGGTGATCATGAGCACGACACCGCGCTGGTCGCGGCCCGCGCCGAAGCGCATCTCGGCGAGACCGGCCGCATCGGCGTCGTTGAGGACCGTGGTGGGCGAGCCGAGACGCTGCGAGAGGAGCGCGGCGGCATCGGTGCCGATCCACTCCTCGTCGACGTTGGCGGCGGACAGTGTCACGCCGCCCTTCACCACCGCAGGAAACGTCGCTCCCACCGGGCCCACCCACCCGAAGTGGTCGACGACCTCAGCGACCACGTCGGCCACCGGCTTCGGTTTCGCCGGGTGCGGGGTGAGGATGCGGAAGCGATCTTCCTTCAACGTTCCCGTCTCGATGTCGACCGGAGCACCCTTGATGCCGGTGCCGCCGATGTCCACCCCCATCACGACGTTGGCGTCCACGAGGCAACGGTACTGTGCCGCGCATGTCGGAGCCCGAGGTTGTCGTCGACGGATTGGCGTTCGGTGAGGGGCCACGTTGGCACGACGGCCGTTTGTGGTTCTCGGACATGCACGACCACGCCGTGAAGACGTACACGCCCGCGACGGGCGCGCTCGACGTCATCGTCGAGGTTGCGGGATCCCCCTCGGGGTTGGGCTGGGATACGAGTGGAGCGCTGCTCATCGTGTCGATGGACGATCGCAAGCTGCTGCGCTTCGACGGCACCGCGCTGTCAGAGGTCGCCGACCTCTCGTCCTACACGGCGCATCAGATCAACGACATGGTGGTGAGCGCGACCGGCACGGCGTACATCGGATCGTTCGGTTTCGACCTGCACTCCGGTGAGACACCTCGGACGACGGTGATGCTGGCGGTTGACGTCGCGTCGGGCGCACACCGCGTCGCGGCCGACGAGCTCCAGTTTCCGAACGGGATGGTCATCACGCCCGACGGCTCGACGTTGATCGTGGGCGAGTCGTTCGGCGCCTGCCTCACGGCCTTCACGATCGGGACCGATGGCAGCTTGTCGAACCGGCGGGAATGGGCGGCACTCACCGGTGGCGTCATGCCCGACGGCATCTGTCTCGACGCCGATGGATGCGTGTGGGTGTCATCACCGGGGACCCGGGAGTTCGTGCGCGTGCGCGAAGGCGGTGAGCAGGTCGCACGAGTGTCGAGCGGCGAGCAACTGGCGATCGCCTGCATGCTCGGCGACGACGACCGGCGCACGCTCTACATGCTCACGAGCAAGGGTCTCGATCCGGTCAAGGCGGTCGAGCTGAGGACTGGCCGGCTCGAGAAGGTTCGAGTCGACGTGCCCGGGGCCGGACTCCCGTAGCCGCTCGGCTCACAACATCTCCACGCCGCTGGCGAAGTTGTCGAGGTAGCTGCGGTGCTGCGCAAGCCGGTGCAAGCGCTGCAGCTCATGTGAAGGCGGGAGGTCGTGCAGCGGCGCGGGCGGGGGCGAGGTGAGGAGCTGCCGCACGTCGAAGGCGATGGCGTAGATGCGAAGGCGCTCGAGCGCGTGGCGAGTCGTGAACAGATCCACGTAGTGCTCCCGTATCCAGTGCGGGACGACGCGGTAGTTCTGCGCGGCGGTCTCCTCGACGTAGTCCTCCGCGACGTGGAGATCGGGGAACGCGCAGAAGCGCAGCAGGACGTCGAGCTCGAGATCGGGCGGGGCGGCACGTGACCACTCGAAGTCGATGAGCCCCGCGATCGTGTCGCCGTCCCACAGCACGTTCTCGAACGTGAGGTCGCCGTGGATCAGCGTCGGTACATCGAACGGCTCGAGCAACGACTGTGTGGTGCGCACGATCTCTGTGAGTTGATCGATCAGACCAACGCCGACGTTCGGCAGCGTGCGAGCGCGTTGGAGTCCAGCGAGCAACGGCGCGACCGGTGACTGACCGCTGCCACACTCGAGGAGTTGCGGGGCGCCTACGTCGCCGAGCCCGTCGGGTGCGGTCGTGGCGTGCAGCGCCTTCAGCACCGAGGCGAGTTGGCCCACGGCACCACGTCGTTGCGCGTCAGACATCGAGGGCCAGCACCGGCTCAGGACCTGCCCAGGCGACCGGCCCACGATGAGCCAGTCGAAGCCCGTGCCCGCGCCATAGGCGACGACCTTCGGGTACTTGACCTCGGGCGGCAGGATCGGGCCGAGCAGCGCCTCGCGTCGCAATCGATGGTCGGGTCTGCGGTTGACCCGGATCACGTGATCAGCCGTGAGCCACACTTCGTTCGTCACGCTGTGCGCCCGCGTCAATTCCACGTTGGACGCGAGCCCGGCCGCATCGAGCGCGTACTTCGCGCGGGCGAGAGCCAGGCCGCTGACAGTGGCTCCGCCGGACGGCATTCGGCCAGGGTGCCAGAAAAGCGAGCCATTCCGGAACATCCGCCGCGAAAACTCGCAGCGATCGGGGGGTTTACCACCACGCGGAGCGGATTCGTTATGGTCGCTCCGATGCGCCGATCTGGGGTGCGCTTCGCCGCGCTGTTGGCAGTCGGTGCGATTGCACTGATCGCCCACGTTGTCGCCGCCGCCGCTCCGGCGACCGCGACAGCACAGCGCACGCCGACACAGGCACCGCCGTTGCCCAAGGCGTATGTCCTCGTCGACGTCGATACCGGCGCAGTGCTCGCGCAACAGGACTCACGTTCGCTCCGACCGCCGGCGAGCACGATCAAGCTCCTCACTGCGTTGATCGCGTCGCAACGTCTGACGGCCGCCGACATGGTTCCGATCAGCCCGCTCGCGGAGGGGATGCCTGCTCGCAAGATCAACGTGAAGGCGGGTCAGTCCTGGAAGTACGACGACCTGATGCACTCGATGCTGATGGTGTCGGCCAACGACGCGGCGGTCGCGCTCGCGGAGAAGGTGGGAGGAGGCACGCTCGACGGGTACGTGCGCATCGCCGATGCGACCGCGCAACGACTCGGTCTGGCGGACCACCCCATCCTGAACGAACCGTCCGGTCTCGACGATCAGTTCGCGAACAAGGGTGGCGACCGCATCAGTGCCCGCGATCTCGCCATCGTGGCGCGGGCGGTGATGCAGCGTCCCGACCTCATGGCGATCATCAACACCCGCGACTACAACTTCACCGGTGGTGACGCGATCGGGCATCACCTCGGCAACCACAACCTGTTCCTGGACCTCTATCCCGGCGCGAACGGTTTGAAGACGGGGACGACCGACCTCGCGGGTCACACGTTCGTCGGCTCGGCGACCCGGGACGGCCGCACGATGGTCGCGGTCGTGTTCGACGCGGTGGATTCCTACGGGTCCGCCGGCGCTCTGCTCGATCAGGGCTTCAGCACGCCCGTGAGCGCAGAGGTCAACCTCGAGCACCTGCCGGACGTCGTCAACGACGCTGCGG
>DASUCS010000175.1:0-3275 GCA_036275935.1 Acidimicrobiales bacterium | reverse complement strand
CGAGGCGCGCGGCGACTATCGGAGGATGCTCGTGTTGGGCGCCGATCTCCTGCGCGTGCTGTCGGAATTGCCGGAGACGCCCGAGCGAAAGCACGACGAGCTCACGCTGCAGACGAACCTCGCGCGAACCCAACTCGCGGTCCGCGGTTTCACCCCCGAAGCCGAGCGAGCGATGCTCGATGCACTCGCTCGCGTCGAGTCGACGACGGACGAACGGCTGCGCTTCCCCGCCCTGCGCAGCCTGGCGACGCTCCGACTGATGCGCACGGAGATCGGACCGACGATCGAAGCTGCGGGCGAACTGATGGAGATCGCCGAGAAGGAGGCAGACCCCGCGCTGCTGACCGACGCGCACCTACTTTCTGGCATCAGCAGCTACTGGGTCGATGACCTGCCCGTTGCCATCGCCCATCTCGACCAGGCCATCGCCGAGTTCGATGCGACGACCTCCGGCTTCGTCGAGTTCCGCATCGGCCCGAACCCCGGCGTCGTCGTGAACGCGGTTTCGGCCTTGTTGCGATGGAGGGCAGGGCTGGCCGACAGCGCGGTGACGCGCATGACTCGCGCCGTTCAACTCGCGCGTGATCTCGATCACCCCTACTCGCTCGCGTACGCGCTGCATCACGCCGCGGTGTTCGATCTGTGGCGAGGCGACGTGCCGGCCCTCGCCGTTCGGACCCGCGAGGCACTCGAGCTCGCGACCACCCACGATTACCCGGTGTGGCAGGCGCTCGCGATGGTGCTGGGCGGAGCGGCAACGGTCGCGTCGGGTGATGCCGGGGGCGGCCTCACGCAGGTCGAGCGCGGGTTCACGCTCTACGCAGGGTTGTCGACGCCGCCCGTGTTCTGGGCGCACCTGCTCATGATCCGGTCGGACGCCTACGCCCGGGCGGGAAAGGTCGACCAGGCGATCGCGTGGCTGCAAGAAGCCGAGATGAGCCTGGAGGCCCAGGACCCCGTTGGGGCCGACATCGCCATCGCCCACGGCGACTTGCTGCTGCTGTCCACTCCGAGCGACACCGTGGCCGCCGAGACGTACTTCGAGCGAGGCCTCATCCTGGCCACCGCACGCGGCGCGCACATGGTGGAACTCGAAGCGCTGACCCGATTGGCGACGCTCCGCGCAACAGGTCCCGACGGGGAAGATGTTCGTCGTCGACTGCATTCGGTCGCGGCGTCGTTCACGGAAGGCTTCGACACCCACCAGATGATCGCGGCCAGAGCGGTCCTCGGCGACGTCTGACGATCGCGCGCGTACGCTCCGACCCATGACGACCGTGAGTGTGGTGACAGGAGCGAACTCGGGAATTGGTCGGGCGACCGCGATCCATCTCGCGAAGCAGGGCCATCAAGTCGTCGGCACCGTGCGCGACGTTGCACGCGCGACGAAGCTGCAGGCGATGGCTGCTGATCACGGCGTCGAGGTTCCCTTGGTCGAGCTCGACGTCGCCGACGACGGATCCGTCGAGAAGGGCTTCTCGCAGATCGCAGACCAGTACGGCCCGGTGGATGTCCTGGTCAACAACGCCGGTGTGGGCACGAACGGCACCGTCGAGGACACATCGACCGCCGCGTATCTCGAGGTGATGAACGTCAACCTGTGCGGCGCGGTGCGCTGCCTCCAACAGGTGCTGCCCTCGATGCGCGAACGGCGCAACGGCGCGATCGTCAACATCACCTCGGTGGCGGGCCGGTTCGCCTCGCCCGCACAAGCGCCCTACGTCGCCTCGAAGTGGGCCTTCGAGGGCCTGAGCGAGGAGCTCGCGCTCGAGCTGGCCGCGTTCGGGATCCGGGTCGTGATCATCGAACCCGGAGTGACGAAGTCGGCGATCTTCGCCAAGAACGTCGACACGCCCGACGCGACCGGCGCGTACGACACGCAGTACCGCAGGCTGTTCGACTTCTACGCCGCTGGTCTCGCGAACGCGACCGACCCCTTCGAAGTCGCGGCGTTGATCCACCATGCCGTCACCACCGACACACCGAAGCTGCGCTACGCCTGCTCGTGGGGCGGAGCCGAGATCGTCGATGCGCGGCCGAGCATCGACGACGACGACTGGGTCGCGCTCGGATCGATCGACGACGACGTCGAGTACCGCGCCGCGTTCCGGCGGTTGTTCACCGTCGACATCACACCACCACCGACGTGATGTCGATGGGTTCGTGTCAGGCGGCACCAAGGAGATCGGTTAGGGCGCAGTCACTTCCGTTGTCGCGACGGCGTCGATCGCCACTGTGACCTCCGGATGCACGCGGAGCATGAGGATCTTTGGCGGCTGCATCCCGAAGTCCCGGACGTCAAACGTGGATCGGCCGACGATCTTCAACTCACCGCCGGAGGTGAGTGTGAAGGTGACGTCATCCTCGTGTGGTCGCGTCATCCCCCTGAACGTCACGTCCCCGCGCACGCGGTGACGTCCGTCGTTGCCACTGGTGTGCACCTCGGTGATTCGCCCGGTGATCCTCGGAAACCTGCGAGCGTCGATGCGGCGCCGTAGCTCTCGATCCTCGAGCGGGTTGCCCGACTTGAGTCGTTCGACGGCGAGCGACAGCTCTCCACTCACACCCGCGTCCACGTCGATGTGACCGTCGGCATCGATGTCGAGCTCGACGTATCCCTCGAGCCCGTCGGTGCGGGTCCGGATGGGATGCACGCTCGACGACGCGTCGATCATGACGGCCGAACGCTCAGGGACGATGAGGAACCGCGTCACGACGCTCCCACTCGCACCAGGCTCTCTCGCGTCGCGATCGCGTGCAATCCACCCACGACCCGTAGAGGAAGGGACCTGGCCGGGTAGCGACCACGGCCGCGGGTTCCCCGTCGTCGACGAGTTCGACGGGTCGGTGTACGAGCCGTTGCTACGCCGGGCCGGTGAGCCGACGTAACCGAACAGACGGTCGCCGCGGACTCTTTGAGGGGACTCTTTGCAGGCTGAGACACAAGTCTCGTGGCTGACGCCACGAAGAACGACGTCACTCATATTGATCGCCCTGCGACGGCTCCCAACGGCAACACTTCGGCGGTGAGCTCGCCGCGCATCCGACCGCTCGGCGTCGATGACGTCGACCTCATCCGGTTGATCGATCGTTCGGAGCACGTCGACGTCGAGTACTGCGTCACCGATGGCATCCTGACGCAGCGGCCGGTCACCGTCGCCGACGTGCCTCGGTGGGACACCGAGGGCAACGGCCCGTTCAGCGTGGCGCACCAGATCGAGTTCTGCGCAACGGTCGTGCGCAGCGGCGCGCAACTCCTCGGCGCATTCGACGGT
>DASUCS010000174.1:0-3605 GCA_036275935.1 Acidimicrobiales bacterium | reverse complement strand
CCGACCGATTCCGCCTTCCACCCACACGACGTGGGTGGCGTCGCGCGCTTGACCGCTGACTGCACCGATCACTGCACCCCGAAAGGACAGCCATGACCACCGCACCCACCGCACCCGCCGCAATCCTCTGCCAGCGCTTCGCCGTCGTCGGCATGAGCTGCAGTCACTGCGAACACGCCATCAGCGATGAAGTCACGAACATCGACGGCGTCGTACGGGCCACCGCGGATGCCACCACCGGCATCTTGACGATCGAAGCCACGCATGAGATCGACCCCGCGGCCGTCGCGGTCGCGGTCGACGAGGCCGGTTACGAGGTCGCCCGATGAACGCCGGGACTCGACTCGCAAGCTTCGCCCTGGTGCTCGTCGCGATGCTGAGCATCGGTGCCGGCCTGGGCGCCACCATCGGTCCGAGCCTCGACCGCGTCGTCGAGGCTCCGCCGCCGATCGGTGAGGGCGTTGTCGCCGCCGCCAACGGCTACCGCTTCGTCCCGAGCTCCACGGCCCTGGGTCCGATGGGCGGACCGTTCCAGTTCACGATCACCAACCAGGACGGCGAACCCGTCCGCGAGTTCACCAAGACGCACGAGAAGGAACTGCATCTGATCGTCGTGAACCGCGAGCTCACCGTGTTCGAGCACGTGCACCCAGTTCGAGACGCTGCCGGCACCTGGAGCATCGACCTCCCCGCGTTGGCACCGGGTTCGTATCGCGCGATAGCCGACTTCTGGATCACCGATGGGCCACATCTCGCGCTCGGGACTGACCTCACGGTTGCTGGTCATTTCGCCCCGGACACGACCCCTGGACCGAACGACGTCGATCACGTCGACGGGTACACAGTCGCACTGAGGACGGAGCGTCACGACGGCGGCGAGATCACCGCCAAGCTCCTGGTCGTCCAAGAACGACTGCCGGTCACTGATCTCGAGCCGTACCTCGGCGCCGACGGTCACCTGGTCGCCATTCGCACCGGCGACCTCGCCTACGCACATGTCCACCCCGTCGACGAGAACGCACCGAACGGCATCGTGACCTTCGACGCGACCCTCAACTCCGCCGGCCGGTACCGACTGTTCTTCGACTTCAAGCACCATGGCGTCGTGCACACCGCGGCGTTCACCTTCGACCAGTCGGCCGTGACCGGCAGTCCCGCGATGGAGCACTGACATGAACGACACCACCTTCAGCACCGCGCACACGATCACACTGGACATCGGCGGCATGACGTGCGCCTCGTGCGCCGCCCGCATCACGAAGCGTCTCAACAAGTTGGAGGGCGTCAACGCCGCGGTGAACTACGCGACGGAACAAGCGACGATCACCGCGCCGAACACGCTGAGCGTCGCCGAACTCGTCGCCGAAGTCGAGGCGATCGGGTACCGCGCCACTGCGCCCGTCACTGCGTCGGAGGAGGCAGTCGAGGGCAGCGACCACGCTGACAGCGCGCACGACCGCGAGCTGTCCGCTTTGCGGAACCGTCTGGTCGGCGCCGCCGTGCTCGGCATTCCGGTGCTGCTCATCTCGATGATCACGGCGCTGCAGTTCACGAACTGGCAGTGGCTCACCCTCACGCTTGCGGCTCCGATCGTCACCTGGGCGGCGTGGCCGTTCCATCGCGCCGCGTGGATGAACCTTCGCCACGGTGCCGCGTCGATGGACACGCTCATCTCCATGGGCACCCTGTCGGCGTTCAGTTGGAGCGTGTACGCCCTGTTCTGGGGTGACGCGGGCACTCCCGGCATGAAGATGGGCTTCAGCTTCACGCTCGAGCGTGGCGCCGGACAGAACGAGCTTTATCTCGAGGTCGCCACCGCGGTGATCTTGTTCATCCTCGCCGGCCGCTACTTCGAGGCGCGGGCCAAGCGTCGCTCGGGCGCGGCATTGCGAGCGCTACTCGATCTCGGCGCAAAGGACGTTGCCGTGCTTCGCGACGGGGTCGAGAGCCGCATCCCGGTCGGCGACCTGCGCGTCGGCGATCGCTTCGTCGTGCGTCCGGGCGAGAAGGTCGCGACCGATGGTGTCGTCGAGGAAGGTTCGTCCGCCATCGACGCGTCGCTGCTGACCGGCGAGCCCGTGCCGGTCGAAGTCGGTCCCGGCGACAACGTCACCGGAGCGACGGTGAACGCGGGCGGACGGCTCGTGGTGCGCGCGACGCGCGTCGGTGCCGACACCGCCTTGGCCCAGATCACTCGTCTGGTGACCGAAGCCCAGAACGGCAAAGCGCCCGTGCAACGACTCGCCGATCAGATCTCCGCAGTGTTCGTGCCGATCGTGATCGCGATCGCGCTGGGCACGCTCGGGTTCTGGCTCGGGACCGGCGAAACGCCGGCCACTGCGTTCACCGCGGCGGTTGCCGTGCTCATCATCGCCTGCCCATGCGCGTTGGGACTCGCCACGCCGACCGCCCTGCTCGTCGGCACCGGGCGGGGCGCGCAACTCGGCATCCTCATCAAGGGACCCCAGGTCCTCGAATCAACCCGACAGGTCGACACCATCGTCCTCGACAAGACCGGCACCGTCACGACCGGACAGATGACGCTGCTCGACGTCGTCACCGTCGATGGCACAGACCGGGACGAGGCCCTGCGCATCGGCGGAGCTCTCGAGGACAGCTCCGAGCACCCGATCGCCCGCGCCATCGCCGACGCCGCTCGGGCGCGGTTCGGAACGCTGCCGACGGTCGAGAGCTTCACCAACCTGGAAGGACTCGGCGTGCAGGGCGTCGTGGATGGCCACGCGGTCCTCGCCGGACGCGAACGACTGATGGACGACTGGGCCATGCACCTCACGTCGGAGCTCCGGGGAGCGAAGGAGACGGCAGAAGCCGCTGGCCGCACCGCGGTGTGCGTGGGCTGGGACGGTGCGACCCGTGCCGTCGTGGTCGTCGCCGACGCGGTCAAGGACACGAGCCCCGCGGCGATCGCCGACCTTCGCAGGCTCGGCCTCAACCCAGTGCTCCTCACCGGCGACAACGAACGAGCCGCTCGCGCCGTCGCGGAACAAGTCGGCATCACCGAGGTGATCGCAGAAGTGCTTCCGGCCGACAAGGTCGCCGCGGTTCGCGCGCTACAGGCCGACGGCCACGTCGTCGCCATGGTCGGTGATGGAGTCAACGACGCCGCTGCGCTGGCGCAGGCCGACCTCGGCATCGCAATGGGTACCGGCACCGACGTCGCCATCGAGGCGAGCGACCTCACGCTCGTCCGCGGCGACCTGCGCGTGACCGCCGACGCCATCCGGCTGTCGAGGCGCACATTACGCACGATCAAGGGGAACCTCGGCTGGGCGTTCGCCTACAACGTCGCGGCAATCCCCCTTGCCGCGGCAGGGTTCCTCAACCCGCTCATTGCCGGCGCATCGATGGGGCTGTCGAGCGTGTTCGTCGTGTCGAACAGCCTCCGGCTGCGCACCTTCCGTAGTGCGAACGCAGAACCGCTCACTGCGGTTCGCGAATCGGACGATTCGATCGTCGCCGCCGTTTCGTAGGCGGGCCTTAGCCCGCGCCTCAGAGATCTGAGGGCATTCGCCCGATGATTCCGCACGGGCCTTAGTCGCATTGTCGAACTCAGGAACGACGAAGGAGCTCACGATGCAGACGAC
>DASUCS010000173.1:0-12979 GCA_036275935.1 Acidimicrobiales bacterium | reverse complement strand
GTCGGGAGAGCTGTTCGAGGCGACAACACCACCGGTGACACGCACCGGTGCACGGTCACAACCTGACGGCAGCCGCTGGGAATGTCGCGGGAAGACGGCTGGTACCGTTTGGCGAGGAGCCCGGTGGGTGGGAGCCGGGGGCGCCGATGGAGATCAGACTTCTGGGTGCATTCACGGTGGACGCCGATGACGGCGCGCGCCCACTCGGTGGCTTGCGACAGCGAGCGGTTCTCGCAGCACTCGCCGTGCACGCCAACGAGGTCGTGTCGATCGACCGGCTGGCCGACGACGTGTGGTCGGGGGAACCTCCTCGCAGTGCCGTGGCCACGTTGCAGCGCTACGTGTCCCATCTTCGCAAGGCGCTCGACGGACTCCCGGTGACCATCGAGACCCGAGGGCCTGGATATGTCCTCGACGTCGCGCCTGAGCTGCTCGACACCTGGTGCTTCGAGCGGTTGATCGAGGCTGCCCGCGACCTGTACTCCACGGATCCACAGGGCGCGATCGACCGAGTCGACGAAGCGTTGGCCTACTGGCGAGGGGCGCCACTCGCGGACTTTGCGTACGAGGAGTTCGCGCAGCCCGAGGTCGCGCGCCTCGAGGAGCTCCACCTCAGCGCGCTGGAGGTGCGCAACGATGCCGCGCTCGCGCTCGGCCGAGCGCGCGACATCGTGGCCGAGCTCGAGTCCCTGGTCGCGCAACACCCCTTGCGCGAAGGCTTCCGTGGCCAGCTCATGCGCGCATTGCACGCATCGGGGCGACGGGCGGACGCCCTACGGGTCTACAGCGAAGGCCGCGACGTGCTCGTCGAAGAACTCGGACTCGACCCGGGGCCAGAACTCCAGCGGCTCGAACACGCGATCCTCTTGGAGGTTCCGTCGCTCGAGACGATCGAGGACCCGTCGGCCGTTCCCACCAACCTGCCTGTAGAGACGACGACGTTCGTGGGTCGAAGCCGCGACATCGCCGAGGTCACCGAGCGATTGGACAGGTCACGTCTCGTGACCCTCACCGGCCCAGGTGGCAGTGGCAAGACTCGTCTTGCATTGCGAGTGGCGTCGGAGCGATCCGGCGACTTTCCGGACGGCGTGTGGCTCGTCGAGCTCGGGGCGCTCGCCAGTGGCGAGCACGTCGCTCGTGAGGTCGCGAATCAACTGGGCGTGCTCGAGGAGAAGGGCGCCGACGCCACGCAGCTGATCGTGGCGTCGCTCGCCGCAAAGCAATGCCTCATCGTGATCGACTGCTGCGAGCACGTTCTCGACGTCGTCGCCCCGTTGGTCGACCGACTGCTCAAAGCCGGCAACGGTCCGCGAGTGCTCGCCACGAGTCGGGAGCCGCTCGGCGTGGCCGGCGAAGCACCGTGGCCGGTTCTGCCGATGTCGGTTCCTCCCCGCCAGTACGGCGTGTCGGGTCTCGACAGCGTGGAGGACTTCGATGCCGCGCGGCTGTTCATCGACCGAGCGAACTCGCTCGCAGGCTTCGTCGCCACTGACGCCGATGCGGAATCCATCGTGGAGATCTGTCGCCGCCTCGACGGCATCCCCTTGGCCATCGAGCTCGCGGCGGCGCGGACCCGAGTGTTCAAGCCGAGTGAGTTCGTGACGCTGCTCGAAGACCGGTTCGCGTTGCTCACGAACGGCGAGCGCAGCGCGCTGCCGCGCCATCGCACGCTGCGCGCCACCGTCGAATGGAGCTACGAGCTGCTCACGCGGACCGAACAGATCGTGCTCGATCGGTTGTCGGTCTTCGCAGGTGTGTTCAGCCTCCGCGATGCGGAGTCGGTGTGCGGTGATGAGACTCTGCCTCGTCTCGCCGTCGTCGACGCCGTCGCCAGCCTCGTCAACAAGTCGTTGTTGGTTCGTTCCGATGCGGACCTCGGGTCGACGTCGTACCGCCTCCTGGACACGATCAGGCAGTTCGGCGAGGAGAAGCTCGCCGCGTCATCGGCCGCCGACGAAGTACGCGATCGTCACGCCGCCCATCTCCTGGCGATCGCGGCGTCGACCGGTCCGCGTGTGCGAGGCCCGCAGGCACGGGCCGCGCTCGATGCACTCGAGGCTCGGCACGACGACCTCCGCGCGGCGCTCTCGTGGCTCATCGCCCACGAGCGCGGCGACGCCGCTCAGCAGCTGGCAGCGTCGCTCGTGTCGTTCTGGGACACGCGGTACTTCGTCAGCGAGGGACGGGAATGGCTGGATCGCGCGCTCGCGCTCACCGCTGAGCGCACGGCGTGGTGGGTTAAAGCTGCGGCCGGCGCCGCGTTCTTGGCGTGGGTGCTCGACGACTTCACGGCTGCGGCGAGGTGGTGCGAGCAGGGTCTGGTGCGATGTGACCCAGCCGATCTCGCCACTCGCGGTCGGCTCGAGAGCATCCGCGCCGAGGTCACACGGAGTCTGGAGAACGATCCGGTCCTGGCTGCCCAGCGTGCGCTGGAAGCCGCAGCGCTGTGCCGAGCGGCCGGTGACGTGTGGGCGGAGGCGGACGCGTACCGCGTTCTCACGCTCGTGTCGTTCGATCGCAACTCGCTCGTCGACGCCACAGCCTACGCGACGGAGTGCTTGCGTCTGTTCGAGCTGAGCGGTGATCAACAGGGGACTGCGGGCGCAGGCGCGATGCTCGCGGCGTGCGCGCGTGATGCCGGCGACTGGCGGCGCGCTCGAGAGCTGTACGAGAACAGCCTCGTGCAGTTCGACGAGGTGGGTGAGCCGTTGGGTTCGGCTCTCGTCATCCGAAGCCTGGCAAGCCTTGCCGTGCTCGAGGGCGACTACGAACGCGCGACTCGGCTCGGACGTGAGGCGTTGCTCCGCAACGAAAGCCTGGGTGTGGTTCGCGGCGCGGGCGAGTCCTGTCTCGTGCTGGCGGAGACCGCGCTCGCCGAAGGCCGCCTCGACGATGCGCTCGAGTGGTGCGATCGTGCGCATCGGACGCTGTCGAGACGCGGATTCGAAGGTGACCTCGTGCTGGTGTTGGCAATGTCGGCGCGCATCGCGATGGCACGCGGCGACCTGCGGGGCGCCTCGGAGACCGCGGAGCAGGCGTTGACGCCCTATCGCGCGCACGGGATCGGCCGAGCGGCGGACGAGGTGCTGTCGTTCCTCGCGAGGCTGCGAGTCGAGGAAGGCCGAGCGGACGAAGGCCTGGTGCTCGCCGACGAGGCGCTCTCGCTCTGCCAGGAGGCGGACGACCATCACGGCATCGCCGCCGCCCTGCTCACTCGGGCGGAGGTCCTGTTGGCCCTCGACGAACCGGACCGGGCCGTCTCCGATCTCTGGGCGGCGCGCACCACGTTGACGGTTCAGGACATCTCGTTCACGCGTGCCGAACAGGATGCGTTCGAGCGCCTGATCGGCGAGCTGCTCGCGCATCCGGAGCGCGTCAGCGATCCGCTGCTGGCGGAGATCGCCGAACCCACATAGGCCGGACGCGGAAGATGGGCGGCTCACGCCGCCCATCTCTGAGATCACTGTTGGTTATTGATTAGAACCTGCCGCCACCGCGCATCGCGCACCTCCCTCGCATCGCTCGTCCTGCCCTTCCTCCGGGACTCACTGTGCGCCTGCCCCCTGGGAACCTCGCGGGAACAAAACACGACTCGACGCGTTCGCGTGCGCGCGTGACGTCAGATCGAACGCAACGCGCGTGTCGAACTACGGAGCGTGTGAGACGGCGCGGAAGTGCGGCCCTGACCCGTCGTTCTGCGGGCTGGCATGATCCGCCGGTGACGAACCAGGACTTCGACGTCGACGTTGCCAACCTCTTCGCGTTCCGGGTGTGGAGCTACAAGCAGGGTGAGCTGGTCTCGGTGCTCATCCACCTCGGCGATCGTCTCGGGCTCTATCGCGCGCTGGACGGGCGCGGTCCGACGACCGCTGACGAGCTCGCCGCCGCCACCGGCCTGCATCGGCGTTGGCTGCTCGAATGGCTGCGCGGCAACGCGGCAGCGGAGCTGCTCGACTCGAGTGACGGCGAGCGATTCGAGCTGACGCCCGAAGGTGCGGCCGTGCTCGCGCACGAAGAGCACAGCTTGCTCTTCGCGGCCGGCGCGTTCACTGCGCCGACGGATGCATCAGTGATCAACGACCTCGCGGACGCGTTCCGCACGGGCATCGGCTTGCCGTACGACCGCCTCGGTCCCAGTGGCGCTCATTCGACCGAACGGTCACTCGGGCCGTGGGCGCGCGTCGCGCTCGTGCCCCGTATCGTTCCCGCGCTCGACGGTGTCGCCACGAAGCTCGAGCGGGGCGCCAAGGTCGCCGACATCGGGTGCGGTGCTGGTGTCGCCCTCACCGCTCTGGCGGAGGCGTATCCCGGATCGACCTTCCACGGGTACGAGTTGTCGCAGCACGCGTTGGATCGTGCGCAACAACGAGTCGACGAACTGGAGCTCACCAACGTCGAGCTGTTCGCCACCCGCGCCGAGGAACTCCCGGCGACCACCGCGTACGACCTCATCCTCACGTTCGACTGCTTGCACGACATGACCCATCCGGCGGACACGATCGCCGCGATCCGACGAGCCATCGCCGATGACGGCACCTGGCTGATCAAGGACATCCGCTGCGATGAGGACTGGAGCGTCAATCGACGCAACCCGATGCTGGCGATGATGTACGGCTTCTCCATCACGACGTGCATGTCGTCCGCGCTCTCGGAGCCGGGCGGCGCGGGCCTGGGAACGGTGGGCTTCACGACGCAGACAGCCGAGCGGATGGTCACCGACGCGGGCTTCACGCGCTTCACCGTCCACGACTTCGACGACCCCGCGAACCTGTACTACGAGGTGCGTCCCTGACCGCGACTCAGGGCATCGGGTACTGCTTGGCGAGGTCGTGCAGCACCCTGATGCAGTCGTCGGCGCACTCGCGAATGATGTCCGCGACGGGCCGAACTTCGTCGATTCGCCCCGCAACCTGGCCACCGAGCGCGACGGCGGCCTCCATGTCCCCACCGAAGTAGAGGTCCATCGCCCGCCCGAACAACGCCATCGCGTTGTTCTCGGTGTCGAACTCGAGGGCGTTGGTCCGATCCGTTCGGAGAGCCCGCAGCGCGGGGGACGCGTGCCGGTTGAGCATGACGGTGTCGGTTTCCGCGGCGTCGACGATCGCTTGCTTCCAGTTGGGGTGCACCGGTGACTCCGTCGACGACACCATCCGTGTTCCCATCTGAATGCCTTCGGCGCCGAGCGCGAACGCCGCCGCCATCGTGGCGCCGTCGAGCATGCCGCCCGCCGCGATGATCGGCACGTTGACCTTCGAGCGCACCAAGGGCAGCAACACCATCGTCGACACATCACGAGGGTTCTTGAAACCGCCGCCTTCGCCGCCTTCGACGATGAGCCCGTCGACGCCCGCTTCGACTGCCTTCAGTGCGCCGTGCAGCGTCGGCACCACATGGAAGACGGTGAGGCCGCCGTCCTTCAACTGCGCGGTGTAACGGACGGGGCTGCCGGCCGACGTCGTGACGAACTTGATGCCTTGGTCGATCACGAAGTCGACGATCCCCGGATCGCGCACGAAGGCCTGAGCGATGTTCACCCCGAACGGCTTGTCCGTGAGGTCGCGCATCTTGCGGATCTCGTCCTTGATCACGTCGAGCTCACCGGACGACGTCTCGATGATGCCGAGCGCGCCGGCGTTCGATACGGCAGATGCCAGTTGCGATCGGGCGATCCAACCCATCGGCGCCTGCACGATCGGGATCTCCACCCCGAGCATGTCGGTCACTCGATTGTCGAAGCGCTTCGTCATCGCTTGCCTCCGGTTGATCTGAGCAACGGCTCGAGCGCCGTCATGTAGTCGGTCAGTCGCAGCGCGACGTCCATCACGATGTCGTCGTCGCTCAGGTCGGGGTCGGGCCAGGTCTCCGACACCCGTCGCCAGGTGTCCGCCCGCCCGAGGAACGGACCGGCGACCGCATCATCGCCGATGGTCTTACGCCACGTCTTCTCTCGCTTCGAGAGCTGCTCGAGAATCGCCTCGTTGTCGCCCACCCTCGGGTGCTCGGCGTGGAACCCGACCTCGAGCGCGAGCACCGTCGCGTCCGGTACGTGTCGAGCTCCGATCACCTGGGCCTCGTAGTGCGCCCGCGGCGCAGCATCGGTGTCGAACCACAGCTTCACGCCGTACCGATGAGCTCGGAAGTGAACGGTGCCGAGCCTCGGGTCCATCAGCCCGCGGACAGCCTCGCCGACTTCGTCGAACAACCCGAGCTCCATCGGCACGTTGCCGGCTCCTACGGTGCGGCGATCGGGAGCTCGAGCAGGTGGGGGCGTCCGCGGTCGAGCGCAGCCCGCACCGCGTCGCCGACGTCGTGGGCCTTCTCGACGAGCGTGGCGTCGACCCCCATCGATTGCGCGAGCGCGAGGTAGTCGACGGGCGGCTCGACGATGTCCATGGCGACGAAGCGATCGTTCTTGACGCTGTCGCCGCCCATGCCGCGCAGGTTGTTCTTGAGGATGAGGTATTGCCGGTTGTTCACGACCGCGAACACGACGGGGAGTTGCTCGTGCGCCGCCGTCCACAGCGCCTGCGGCGAGTACATCGCCGAGCCGTCCCCCACCGCGCAGAGGACCGGTTCGCCCCCATGGGCCAGCGACACGCCAACGGCCGCCGGCATTCCCCAACCGAGCCCACCGCCCCTGTTGAAGAAGTACCGCTTCGGTACGGCTTCGTGATGGAAGCCGCGCACGTACACGCCGGTCGTGATGGCTTCATCGACGATCAACGACCCGACGGGCATCGCGCGTACGAGGGCGTGAGCCGCCGCCATCGGGTCCATGGGGGACGAGTCGTACCGGGAGCGCGCGGTCTCCTCGAGCTGCTCGACCGCGGCCGTGCGGCGAGCCGATGCGGCCCCGACTGCAAGCGCAACCTCTGCGGCGTCGGCACGACCGCGGACGAGTGGGAGCAACGCCGCCACCGTTGCCTTGGGGTCGCCGGTCGCCGCCCATCGCGTCGGGTACACACGCCCGAGCTGCAGTGGATCCGGCGCGAGCTGCAGCAGCTCGGTGCTGCCCGGAAGGGCCGAGCCCGGTGTGTACGGATACGCCATGAAGCCGCGCCCCCCGAGCAGCAGCACCCGCTCGTACACCGCGAGCGTGCTGCGCATCGCCGCGGCGGCGGGGGCGAGCATGCCGGCCCACAGTGGATGCAGGGGCGGGAACACCGCGTGACTGTGCAACGCCGATCCGTGCACCGACGCGCCGAGCGCCTCGGCCAGCTCGGCCACTTCCGACACGGCATCGCCTGTCGCAACCTCGTCGCCCACCACGATCGCGACCTTGCCGATCGCGGGCTCGGTCAGCAGCCGCGCCAGTTCGTCGAGCGCCGGCGCGACCGTGCCGCGGTGGATCGTCGACGCCGCCGGAACGTCGGACGCCGAGTCCTCGTCGAGCAGGTCCATGGGCAACGACACGAAGACGGGGCCTTCCGGCGCGCTGGCTGCGTCATGGAACGCGCGTCGAAGGATCGTGCCGAGTTCGCCGGACGTTCGCACTTCGTGCACCCACTTCGACACGGACCGAGCGAGCCCCGTCAGGTCTCCCGCGAGGAGTGGATCGGTGACGATGTGGCGGTAGTCCTGTTGCCCGGCCGTCACGACGATCGGGGTGTGGTTCGCCTGCGCGTTGGTGAGTGCACCGATCGCGTTGCCGAGCCCGGCCGACGTGTGAAGGTTCGCGAAGGCCGGACGTCCCGTCGCCATCGCATAGCCCTCGGCCATGCCGACGACGGAGGCTTCCTGCAGCGCGAGCACGTACTGCAGGTCGTGCGCGCCCGCCAGCGCGTCGATCAGCGGCAGTTCCGTGCTTCCGGGATTTCCGAATAGATGGCGGATGCCTTCGGTGCGCAGCACCTCGAGCAGCACATCCCGAGCCGTCATGCGCCTCGCACGTTACCTGTCGTTCAGATTCACATTCAGGGGGTGCACACCGTGGTGCCAACACCGCCCTGATACACCTGCACGCATTGACCTGCTGAGGCGGGGCCCGCCGCGACCAGCAGGCCACCGATGCTCACGGCGAGAACTAGTAACAAACGGACAATGATCCGCGTGAGGTCGGAATGGGTTCGAGAGCTGTGCATGTCGTCCTCCGGGATGCGCGCGCGTCGCGCACTGACCTGTCTTCACGCTCGAACGACGACGTGATTACGCAGAAACTTGAATCCGTTTGGCCGACCGTGTCGGAGCGACTGTCCGCGATGCTCCGACGACGCGGCGTCAACCCCCACGACGCTGATGAAGCCATCCAGGAGACGGCGGCGCGCGCGATGAGCACCGGTGTCGACTTCATCGACGCGGACGATTTGTTGCGATGGGCCTCGGTCGTGAGCTGGCGCATCGCGATCGATGCACGTCGCCGCTCACGCGTCAGCCCCGTCGACCTTCCGGATCGACCCGATCACGTCGATGTGGCGCAGGCCGCGGAACATCGCATCGTGCTGTCTGCGGTGACAACGCGATTCAAGGAGCTCTCGGAACGCGATCGCGAAGTGCTGCTCACGAGCTTCGAGGAACCCGGTTCGTCGACCAGAGGAGAGTCAGTCCGGCTGGCCGTCGCGCGTCACCGGGCGCGCAACCGACTGCGGGGACTCTTGGAAGGGCTCGCCGCGCCCGTGCTGGTCTTCGTTGGCCGTCGACGGTTGCGGGCGACCCCCGAGCAAGCCGCGTTCGCCACAGCGACGCCGGTCTTGGCCTCCCTCGCGATCGTGCTCGGCACGATGGCGGGCCCGTCCGCTCCCGAAGCGGCGAGGGCCCGCGTTTCGCCGCCGACGACGGTCGTGTACGCCAGCTCCTTGCCCGTCGCACCCGCCGAGGCCGCGCCGGGTGCCGTCCCACGTCGACCGCCGGTGTCTGCGTCGACGCACCAGGGTCCGTCGCCGGTCCTCGCGCCGAAACCGTCGTCCGGAGTGAGTGCGGGTGTGCACGTCGACGAACCAGCCGGTCAATCGACCGACGTGAGCACCCGGCCCCGCCGGCCGGACGATCACCTCGCGTGCGTCACGCTTCCGTCGACGTCAGGCCTGGTCACGAGGTGCGTCGACCCGCCTTCGCCCGTTTCTCGGTAATCACGGTCCGTCCCCAGCGTGGAACCGCTGCCCGGCCGGTGTCGGCGGTCTGTTCCACTCCCGGGAGCGGGACCCGGCGCCGGTTGGGCACATAGGGTCAGGCGCTGTGGTGCCAACCGACGACATCGCGCGCGTCGCGGACGCGCAAGCTCGCTTCGACATCGCCATCGCGGGGCTGACCGATGCCGACGTTGGGCGCCCGACCACGCTGCCTGGCTGGTCGGTGGGGCACGTCCTGTCGCACGTCGCCCGCAACGCGGACAGCCACGTGCGTCGGACCCGCGCTGCCCAGCGAGGCGAGGTCGTCGAGCAGTACCCGGGCGGATTCGAGGGTCGGGCCGCCGAGATCGAAGCGGGTGCCCATCGGTCCGCGGCGGAACTGATCGCGGACGTGCGAACCTCTGGCGCTGCCGTGCTCGACGCGTGGCGGTCGGTCCCGGCTGACGCGTGGGGGCGCCCCACGACCGACGTCGGCGGACGCGACCGTCCGCTGTGGCAGCTCGTCGGCCGGCGATGGCAGGAGCTGGAGGTGCACGTCATCGACCTCGACGTCGGGGTCACCCACGACGACTGGCCGGGTGACTTCGTGGCTGTGTGGACGCCGCGGCTGCGCCAGTACTTCGGTGACGACGTGCCGGTGTCGAGCGGGCTGACGGCTCGCGAGGAGCTCGCGTGGCTCTATGGGCGCCTCGCCCGCCCCGACCTGCCTGTGCCGCCGCCGTGGGGATGACGCCGGGGCTGCTCACCGGGCTGCGCGTGCTCGACCTGAGCGTCTGGCGCCCCGGCCCGTACGCGACGCAGCTCCTCGCCGAGATCGGCGCCGATGTGATCAAGGTCGAACCGCCCGGCGGCGACCCGATGCGCACCTATCCCGAGCTGTTCGCCGGTCTGAGTGCCAACAAGCGCAGCATCGTTCTCGACCTCAAACACGATGGCGACCGAGCGCGCGCCCTCGAGCTCGCGGCCGCCGCCGATGTGGTCATCGAAGGCTTCCGTCCTGGCGTCGTCGCCCGCCTCGGCGTCGCGTACGAGAACGTGCGCGCCGTCAATCCGGCGATCGTGTACTGCTCGCTGTCGGGCATGGGCCAGCGCGGTCCGCTCGCGCTCGCGCCGGCGCACGACCTCAACTACCAAGCATGGGCGGGCGCGTTGCGACCCGAAGGCGGCGAGCCGGTGGTCGGCCGGTTGCCGATCGCCGATCTCGCGGGCGGCGTGTTCGCTGCATTCGCCATCTGCGCTGCGGTCATCCGTCGCCACCGGTCGGGCGAGGGCGAGTACATCGACGTCTCGATGTCCGACGTGCTCGCGACGTGGACGGGCGCGGTCGCGCCGCGTGCGGAAGGCGCGGATCCGGCGGCGCGTGGCGTTCCGGGGTACGGCCTGTTCGAGACGGCGGACGGACAACACGTCGCGCTCAGCATCATCACGGAGGACCACTTCTGGTCGGGCCTGTGTCGAGTCTTGGGCCTCGACGACGCGCGTGAGCTCTCGTTCGTCGATCGGATGGCACGGCTCGACGAGTTGCAGTCACGGATCGCGGACGCGATCCGGACGCGCGATCGCGACACGTTGGTGCGCGACCTGCTTGCCGCCGACGCGCCAGCTGCACCCGCGCTCGACCGGTCGGGGATGCTGTCGCTCGAACACTTCCGGGTGCGCGGTGTGTCGACAGCGGATCCGTGGGCCGATGCCGCCATCGGCTATCCGGTTCACTTCTCGAACCATCCCGCCGCACGGCTCACCGCGCCTCCCGCCGTCGACGAGCATCGCGGCGCGTCGTTCGGCTCGTTCGCGATCGCGCCGGTGACGCCCAAGGATCCGCGTGTGGTCGATCTGATCGAGCGGGAGTTCGGTCGCTGGCAAGCGCGCCTCGGCGAGATCCATGACGTCGCCGCGCTCCCCGGCGTCGGAGCGTTCGACGGTGACGTACTCGTGGGAGTGGCGACAGAGGCAGGCGACGAGCTCGCCGCGCTCGTCGTCGCCCCCGAGCGCCGGCGGGAGGGCATTGGAGGTGCGCTCGTCGATGCGTCGAAGGGCCAGTGGTTGGTCACCACCAACGACAACATCACGGCGATCCGCCTGTATCAACGACACGGCTTCCGGTTCGCCGAGCTGCACGCCGGCGGTGTCGACCGTTCGCGGCAGACGTTGAAGCCCGAGATCCCGTTGGTCGGCGACCACGGCATCGAGATTCACGACGAGTTGGTGTTCCGGAGGCCATAACCTCGAAGCGTGTGCCGGAACATCACGACGTTGCGCGGCCTCGAGCCGGTCGCGACACCTGAAGAGATCGAAGCCGCCGCCCGCCAGTACGTGCGCAAGGTGAGCGGTGTGCAGTCGACGTCGGCTCGCACGGAGGAAGCGTTCGAGCTCGCCGTGCGCAAGGTGACCATGGCGACGACCGAGTTGTTGGCGGCGTTGCCGCCGCGCCAACAGCCGCCGCCGACGCTTCCGCCGCTACGGCGTCTCGCACACAAGCACTGAAGTCGTCGACGTCACGCCCACGCGGCGCGCATGGCGCGCAGGGCATCGGTAGCGCGGGCGACGAACTCCTCGTCGCGTGACGGATCACCGTATTCCAACCAGGTGAGCGCGCTTTCGATGAGCCAACCGAACGCAGCCTCCGCACACCAATGGTCGATGGTCTCGTCACCCGAGTCGAGCGACATCAGCTCGCGCACCGCGGCCACTGCAACCTCGCGCTGATCGTGCGCGTACTCCGCGAACTGCGGTTCGCGAGCAGCGTGACGCCACAAGAGCACGAAGCCGTCCGGGTCCTCGCGCGCCACCTCGAGGATCGTGCGGGCACCGACTCCGCGCTGCTCAGCCTGGTGCAGTCGCGCCTCGAGCTCCTCGCCCATGCGGTGGAAGACCCGCTCCAGGATCGTGCGGTACAGGTCCTCTTTCGAGTCGAAGTGGCGGTACACGAGCAGCCGGCTGACTTCGCAGGCAGCGGCCACGTCCTCCATCGACGTCGCCGCGAAGCCGGAGCGGGCGAAGGCCGCGGCGGCTCCTTTGAGGATCGCCGCCTGGCGCTCGGGACGAGCGAGGAGTTGTCGCTTGCTCTCGTGTATACGCAAGAGTATACACTCTCACGTCAACAGCCTCGGACGCTTCCGAACGATGGGGGATCGATGACGACTGCACAGGTCGAGTTCACCGAAGCCGAGTTGCTCAGCAACCACGACGTGAGCGCGCCGCTCATCGCTGGCGGTGTTCGCTGCCACGGGGGCTTCACCGACGACGGCACCTACGTGTCGCCGCGCACGAAGTTCCGCGTGCCGGGCGTGACTGCGTGGCAGGACAAGCACCGCGCCGAGTTCGGCACCGAGATCCTGCACGCGCCGCTCGAGCTGTGGCCCGAGAACTTCCCGAACCTCGATCAGGCGCGCTTCCTCATCAAGTCCGGCGTGAACGAGCCGTTGATCGCGACGCTGACGCGCATCGGGACCGTCGAGGGCTACGGCGCCAACATCCGGTTGCTGCAACCGGGCAACCTGCAGAAGCACTTCGTCGAGGACATCAAGGGCACGGCGATGGATCACCTCGGCCGCGGCCTGTTCGAGGCGCACGGCCGCGACGAGGCCGGCTGGGAAGAAGAGGCGGGCCACAAGGACATGTGGTTCGCGGCGCGCGACGTCGCGTTCGACGGTCAGAGCGCGGACATCGACATCGAAGCGATGCTGGCTCGCATGGGCTTCGGTCAGCCTGGTTCAGGCATCGCCGTCGAGCGAGTCCTGCCTGACGACATCGATGCCAATCTCGAACTAATCGCCAACTTCATGGTGCGCGTGCTGTTCATCGAGATCAGCGCGTTCCACACGTTCCGGTGGGCCGAGGCATGGCTGTCCGATCGCGATCTCGTCGCAGGCGACGGCGAAGCTGCGAACCTCGTGTCGTACATCCGCGCCGAC
>DASUCS010000172.1:0-21832 GCA_036275935.1 Acidimicrobiales bacterium | reverse complement strand
CCTTCGACTCGTTCAGCATGAAGTGGCCGACCTCGCCGAACTTGTCCGACTCGTTGTTCGTAATGGCCTTCTGCTGAGCGAGCGCACGGATCTGCTCGATGTCGAGCGCGCTCGAGGTGTGGATCAGCTGGAACTGGCCCGCCTGCAGACCGTTGAGTCGTGCCTGTCCGTCAGGAACTGGCTTGAACGTGATCTCGTCGAGGTACGGCAGCTGGTTGCCGTCGGCATCCTTGCGCCAGTAGTTCGGGTTCTTGTCGGCGGTGAAGTGATCGTTGACAACCCATTCCTTGAGCTTGAACGGGCCGGTGCCGATGAGGTTCTTCGCGCAGCCGTTGACGTCGTCGAGCTGGGCCTGGGCCATCATGCCGAGGCGACCCTGCGACCACAGCTGGGCGTCGAAGCCCGGCCATGGGACCTTCGTCGTCACGGTCACGACGCCTGCCGCGTCATCGGCCTTCACGTCGGACACGTACGGCCCGAACACGAGGCCGAACAGCACGGGCTTGCGGGTCGGGTACACGCCGCGCACTGCGTCGAGGTTGTTCTTCACGACCGTCGCGGTGAGATCCGTGCCGTCGTGGAACTTGATGCCCTTGCGCAGGGTGATCGTCCATTGCGTCGCGTCAGCGTTGTGCTCGACCTTCTCCGCGAGGAACGGCACGAACTTGCCCTGATCGTTCGGGATCGTGAGCGTGTCGTAGATCGTCTGCGCGTAGTTGATGCCGTTGATGTCGAGCTGGGACTCCGAGATGCAGACGCCGCCGGCGTCCTCGGCCTCTTGCGCGTACACGACGCTGCCGCCCATGACCGGCTTCGTCGTGTCGGAGGACGCTGAGCCGCCCGAGCCGGAGCTGCCACTCGCGTTGTTGTTCTTGCTGCTGCCACCGCACGCGGCGGCGAGCAAGACGATGGCGAGTAGGGCAGTGATGATGCGCGGTTTCCGGCGCGGTGTCTCTGGTTTCAGCACAGTTCCCCCCGTGGCTGGGTTTCGTGGAGTGTGACGGACGACACCGCCCGCCGGAGCGGCAATGTAGTGCGCTGGTTCATCGTGTGTGTCGCAACTGTGCGACAACTGCGTGTCGTAGCCGCGAAGCGGGCTATTCGGACTCTGCCGCGTCGGCGGCTGACCGCTTGTTACCCGTCGGGAACTACGACGGCGTCACGCCGCGACCGCGACGACCGTGCGCCACGGCGCGACCAACACACCGATCAGCAGCTGCGGCACGTCGCGCTCCTGGTCCGCGACCAGGACGCGAGCCACTTCGGAGGCCGCACGCGCGACGAGCGTCACGTCGTCCTTGCTGACACGCATGTCAGCTTTGTCGGCGGCTCGGACGACGGCGACCGATGCTCGATGCGCGGCGAGGCCCGCCTCGCGGGAACGGTGATGGCGCTTGAGGTTGGCGCCCACGGCGATTGTCGCTCGCCACCAGCACAGCTCGCCGTCCGCAGTCTCGAACTCGCGACGCAGTTCGACGGCCACGTCGGCGATGTCGTCGCCGGTCAGTGCATCGAGTCGATCCACGAATGTCTCGAGTTCCACAGGACGGCCCCCTTTGTCCTGCTACTGCCATCGGCATCGGTGAGACCACGTTGAGCGCGCCGAGCAGAAAGAGCCGATCGGACTAGGGCGAGGTCAACGGATGCGAGCGAGCGTGAGCCCGTCGGAGATCGGGACCATCACCGCCTCGACGCGAGGGTCGGCGGCGAGGTGGTCGTTGAAGTCGCGGATCGCGGTGACGTTGTCGTCATTGGCTGCGGGATCGACGACGCTTCCGCTCCACAACACGTTGTCGACGAGGATCAATCCGTTGACGCGCATACGGGGCACGAGCTCTTCGTAGTAGTTGACGTAGTTCGGCTTGTCCGCGTCGATGAACGCGAGATCGATCGAGCGATCTGTTGGCAGCGAGCGCAGCGTGTCGACGGCGGGAGCAATTCGCAGCTCGATGCGGTCGGAGACGCCGGCGCGTTGCCAGTACGGACGCCCGATCGAAGTCCACTCGTCGCTGACGTCACAGCACAACAGATGCCCGTCAGAGCCGAGGCCGCGCGCGATGCAGAGCGCCGAGTAGCCCGTGAACGTTCCTACCTCGACCGCACGGTGTGCGCCGATCAGCTGCGTCACGATCCGGAGGAACGCACCCTGCTCGGGTGCGATCTGCATGCGCGAGATCGCACCGAGGCCCGCGGTCTCCGCGATCAATGCGCGCTCGATGTCGTCGGGCGGACTGCCGTGCGCGAGCAGGTACTCGTGGACTTCCGTGGAGAGTTGGAACGACTTCGGGTCGGCCATCGACCCCACTCTTGCGGATCTGCGTCGACACGGGGGAGCATCTGGCCATGTCCGACCGCGTGACCATCGAGATCGACGGCGGAGTCGCCGACGTTCGCCTGAACCGTCCCGACAAGATGAATGCCGTCGACATCGGCATGTTCCACGCGCTGGTCGAGGCGGGGGAGAGCATCAAGGCCGACCCGTCGGTGCGCGCTGTCGTGCTGTCGGGCAACGGCAAGGGCTTCTGCTCGGGGCTCGACTTCGAGAACTTCCAGAAGATGGCGGGCGCGTCGTCAGATGACTCGGTGAGCGAGTCGGTCGGTGATGTCGGCCGGCGCGACGCGGATCGCATCACGAACATCGGGCAGCAGGCCTGTTACGTGTGGACCGAGATGCCTGCGGCCGTGATCGCCGCGGTGCACGGTGCCGCAGTGGGCGCCGGTATCCAGCTCGCACTCGCGGCGGACATCCGCATCGTCGCCCCCGACGCGAAGCTCTCGGTGCTCGAGATCCGGTGGGGGCTCGTCCCTGACATGACCGGGACGCAGATGCTGCCGCGCCTCGTGGGACTCGACGTCGCGAAGGAGCTCGCGTTCACGGGTCGCATGGTGTCGGGATCCGAGGCGAAGGAGCTGGGCCTCGCGACCAAGGTCGCGGACGACCCACACGCGACCGCGATGGACCTGGCGAAGGAGATCGCGGCCAAGAACCCGTTCGCGATCAAGGGCGTCAAAGCGCTGCTGAACATGGCGGGGTACGCGACGCTCGCGGAGGCGTTCAAGGCGGAAGAGCGCACGATGGGATCGCTCATCGGCAGCCCGAACAACGTCGAAGCCGTCACCGCCTACTTCGAGAAGCGCGAGCCGAAGTTCGCCGACCGCGACTGACCCCGAGAACAACTTCTGGTCGAGTCGAGACGCGGCTCAGTAGCCGGACGCGGACCCGATCAGGGCGCGAGGGTCGGCCGCGCCGGCGAGTCCGTCGCCTTGCACCTCGATGAGGTGGGCGTGGCCGAAGGTGCCCATGATCCCGTCGACCGGCACGACGTCGTGCCCGCGAGCGCGCAAGCCCTCTCCCCACCCGTCGGGAGCGATGGTCTCGACCGCAACCCGAATCGCGTCGGGATCGTTCCACGTGTCGAACCCCGTCTCGGCGCCGAGCAACGACCAACGCGGTGCGCCGATCACGCTGCCCGCCGACTGACCGTGACGGAGAAGTCGCGTCAGCAGCTGTAGGAGGATCTGCGGCTGCGCGTCACCGCCCATCGTGCCGATGACGGCGCGCAGCGACCCGTCGGAGTTCGTGACCAGCGCCGGCGCGAGCGTGTGCGGCGGACGTCGACCCGGTCCGTACTCCGCCGGATGACCGGCCTGGAGCGAGAAGCCGATGCCACGGTTGTGCAACCCGATGCCCGTGGTCGGTTCGAAGACCTGGCAGCCGAATCCCTTGGCGTTCGACTGGATCAGCGACACGCCCATACGGGTCTGGTCCACCGCGCAGAGGTACATCGTGTCGCCCGCCGCTGCCGGTGATGCCAGCAAGGAGCGGCGATCGGCGTCGATCAGCGCTCGGCGGCGTGCGATCTCGGCTTCATCAAGGAGATCGTTGACGTCTGCACCCTCGAACAAGCGCTGCGGGCGGTCGTACGCCGCCGCGCGCGCCGCTTCGACGAGCAGGTGCGGCCACAGCCCGTCGTCGGGATCGTCCGGGAGTGGAAGGCCTTCGGCGATGGCGGCGCCGAGAATGGTGAGGTAGCCCTGCGAGT
This sequence comes from Acidimicrobiales bacterium, assembly GCA_036275935.1. GTDB lineage: Bacteria > Actinomycetota > Acidimicrobiia > Acidimicrobiales > JACDCH01 > DASUCS01. The sequence continues at coordinate 17,789 of DASUCS010000172.1, read as the reverse complement.
TCGGAGGGATCGTCCAGACGTCGTGGTCCCACAGGTGTTGGTGCAGCGGTGTCACCCAGTCGGCCAGGGGCGTCGTGAAGTCAGCGGGGAGGTACTCGCCGCGACCGATCTCGATGAGACCGTCGGCGAACTGGCCCGCGTAGAAGCCGGCGCGGCCGCCGTCGACGATCGCCTGGAGCGTCGCGGCGACGCCCGGGCGGCGCACGAGATCGCCATGGCGAAGCGGACCGTTGCCGACGAGATCCTCTCCTCCCGCGACATCGCGGAGCTGCGACGCCATACCGGCGAGCAGTGGCGACGCGGGGAAGCCACTGCCGGCGTACACGATCGCCGGTTCGAGCACCGTGCCGATCGGCAGGCGCCCGAAGCGATCGTGGAGGGCCAGCCAGCCGTCGACACAGCCGGGCACGGGAGCGGAACGCAGATCGCCGAACATCGGCATGACGTCGTGTCCCTGGAGCCGGAGCTGCACGGCGTCGGCACCGCTACCGGCGCGGCCCGACGCGTTGAGCGCGGCGGGCGTCCGCTCGTCGGACGTGTGCACGAGCGCGAAGAGGTCGCCGCCCATCCCGCACATGTGTGGTGTCGTGACTGCGAGCACCGCACTCGCGGCGACTGCTGCGTCAGCCGCCGAGCCGCCGCGCTCGAGCATCGCAACCCCCGCCGCGGAGGCGAGATGGTCCACTGACGCCACCATCCCGCGGGGCGCATGCCGCGTGACGTTGTGCATGACTGCAGACTACGAGCGTGGAAGACGCCAGGTTCATCCCTCTGCTCGACGCGCCCGACGGAGCTGACGAGCCCATCGTGATCGTCGTCGGCGCAGCCAGCGTGTTGGTCCACGAGTCCGACGCACCGGACCACGATCTCGACAACGCCATCTTCGTCGGAGTGCTCGACGGCCGTCCGTGCTGGGCGATCGGCGTCGAGGGCGAGCCGGGCGCCGGTGCCGTGCCGTTGATGGGGCTGTACGGACAGGTCGAGGAGACGTTGTTCACGGTCGCGGGACGAGGCGTGCAACTGGTCGAGTGGGAGCGGACGCATCGCTTCTGCGGACGTTGCGGTACCCCCACCGAGGCCGCGCCCGGCGAACGTGCTCGCCGTTGTCCAGCATGCGGGTTGCTGGCGTTTCCGCGACTTGCGCCGGCGATCATCACGCTCGTCGAGCGCGACGACGGGGCCGCGCTGCTGGCACGGGGACGGACGTTCCCGATCCCGATGTACAGCTGCATCGCCGGCTTCGTCGAACCGGGCGAGACCCTCGAGCAAGCGGTGCACCGGGAGGTTCGTGAAGAAGTGGGCGTGCGGATCGACAACGTGCGCTACTGGGCCAGCCAGCCCTGGCCCTTCCCGCACTCGCTGATGCTCGGCTTCAACGCGAATTGGGTGAGCGGCGACATCGAGATCGATCCTGTGGAGATCGTCGACGCGAAGTGGTTCTCGGCCGATGACCTGCCGCAGATCCCGCCGGGCATCAGCATCGCCCGGCGCTTGATCGACGACTGGCTCAGCCGAGTTCGTTGAACCTGCGCGACCTCGAGTCGATCGTGGGCACGAGCAACGTGCTCACCGACGACGCGATGACCGAGTCCTACGCGATCGACTGGACGGGCCGGTTCCGAGGATCGACTCCGGCGGTCGTGCGCCCCGCGGACACGACCGAGGTTGCGCTCGTCGTGCTGTGGTGCGCTGCGCACGACGTGGCGATCGTGCCGCAGGGTGGCAACACCGGTCTCGTCGGAGGGTCCGTTCCGCTTCGGGACGAGATCGTGCTGTCGCTGCGTCGGCTGAACATGTTGTCCGAGGTCGACGCGGGTGCCGGTCAGATCACCGCGGGTGCAGGTGTGACGATCGGGGACCTACAGCGCGCGGCACGGGCCACGGGGTGGGACTACGGCGTCGACTGGGGCGCGCGCGACACGGCGACGGTGGGCGGCTCGATCGCCACGAACGCGGGCGGGTCGAAGGTGGCCCGCTACGGCGACACCCGCGCCCAGCTCGTCGGGATCGAGGCAGTGCTGGCCGACGGTTCCGTCGTGTCGCACCTCGGCGGACTCGTGAAGGACAACACCGGCTACCACCTCCCCTCCCTGTTGTGCGGCAGCGAAGGCACGCTCGGCATCATCACCGCCGCACGGTTGCGGCTCGTCCCGCTGCTGTCCGAACGCGTGGTCGCACTGATCGGGTTCGACGACACCGATGGCGCGCTCCGCGCGACGTCCGAACTGCGTCGCTCCCTGCCGACGGTCGAGGCCATCGAGCTGTTCTTCGATGACGGGCTGCAGCTCGTGCGTGACACGTTCGATCTCCCGGCACCACTGCCGTCGCCGGCACCGACCTACTTGGTCGTGGAGTGCGCGGATCGCGTCGACCCGTCGGAGAGCTTCGCGCGTGCCGTCGACTCGCTGGGCGTCGATGCCGCACGCGTCGCGGTGGCGACGTCGAGCCCGGACCGCGCCGCACTGTGGCGCTACCGCGAGGCCCACACGGAGGCGATCAACCTCATCGGCCCTCCCCACAAGCTCGATGTGACGCTGCCCGCTGATGCACTCGGGAGATTCGTCACCGTCGTGCGCGAGCGGATCGCCGCGACGCGGCCGGACGCGACCGTGTGGCTGTTTGGTCACGCCGCCGACGGCAACGTGCACGTCAACGTGACCGGTGTCGACCCGGGCGACGAGCAGATCGACCAGATCGTGCTCACGCTGGTGGCGTCGCTACAGGGAAGCATCTCGGCCGAGCACGGGATCGGCACTGCGTAGAAGCGATGGTTGCGGATGACCCGTACCGACGCCGAGCTCAACGCGATGCGGGCCATCAAGCGCGCACTCGACCCGAAGGGGATCCTCAACCCCAATGTGCTCCTCCCGCCGGAGTCAGTCCGCCACAAGCTCAGGTGATCCACTCACCTCGGGACTCGAGGACCTCGCGGAGGACCGCGGGTCGGTCGGTCATGATCCCGGCGACGCCGAGGTCGAGGAGGCGGACCATCTCGTCGCGGTCGTCGATGGTCCACACGTGGATGTCGATGCCGCGCTTGTGCGCGCCGGTCACGAACCGTGCGTCGACGAGCGTGACGCCCCGGGCGCCGGTCGGCACCTGAGCGCACGGCGCGAAGAACCGCCCAGACGGCACACCGAATGTCGCCGTGCGGAGCCGCGCGATCGAACGTGGCCCGAGCGACGTGCACACGCGAGGACCGAGCAGCGACCGCACGCGCGCCAGCCGTCGATCGCTGAACGCGCCGATGCAGACGCGGTCTATCGCGTTGCAGCGCTGAAGCGCGTCCACCAACGCGGGAACCGCACCGTCGTGTTTCGGGTCGATGTTCACGCGCAGCTCGGGCCATGCGCCGAGTAGGTCCTCGAAGAGAGGAATGGGTTCGCGACCGTCGACCTTCGCCTTCTGCACTGCTGACCAGGGGAGTTGGTCGATCCGGCCGGTTCCGTCCGTCACACGGTCGAGCACGTCGTCGTGGAACGCGAGGAGGACGCCGTCCGATGTGACGTGGACGTCGGTCTCGACGTACCGGTAGCCCAACCGCACCGCGTGCTCGAACGCAGGCATCGTGTTCTCCGGTGCCTCCGACGCACCGCCTCGGTGGGCGAAGGGGATCGGCGCGTCCCAGTCGAGGAACGCGAAGTCGGCGGTCAGGAGAGTGGCTCCCACACCGATCGCAACGGCATCCCCGAACTGCTGCCGTCCGGCTTCACGCCGAGCACCTGATGGATCTGCGTGCGGTTGGCTTCGAAGTTCACTGCGGACCCGGCCATGTACAGGCGCCAGATGCGCGCGCGTGCCTCGCCGACGAGCTTCACCGCCTCGTCCCAGTTGGCCTCGAGGTTCGCGACCCAGTGGCGCAGCGTCTTCGCGTAGTGCTCACGAAGGGACTCGACGTGCCGAACCTCGAACCCGGCCTCTTGCATGATCGACACGACACGACCGACCTCGTGGAGCTCGCCGTCGGGGAACACGTAGCGATAGATGAACCCACCGCGAGAGAGTGCCGCTTTCTCGCCGGGTGGGCGGCTGATGCCATGGTTCAGCAACCGTCCGCCCGGGCGGAGGAGCGCGTACAGGCGTTGGAAGTACTCCGCCAGCCTGGACTCGCCGACGTGCTCGAACATGCCGATCGACGAGATCGCGTCATAGGGTCCGTCGTCGATCGACCGGTAGTCCTGGTTGCGGATCTCGATGTGACCGGCGAGGCCCGCTTCCGCCGCCCGTTTCGATGCGAGTTCGACCTGACGATGCGAGATCGTGACGCCGACGGCGTGTACGTGGTGGTGCTGCGCGGCATGCAGGACCATGCCGCCCCACCCGCAGCCGACGTCGAGCAGCCGCATGTCCTCCTGCAGCGCCAACTTCCGCGACACGAGCTCGTACTTGTTGGCCTGGGCTTGTTCCAGCGACGTGTCGTCGTCGGTGAACACCGCGCACGAGTACGTCAGCGAGGGACCGAGCACGAGCCGGTAGAAGTCGTTCGACACGTCGTAGTGATGCGTCACGGCAGCCCGGTCGCGGGCGACGCTGTGCTTGCGCCCACGCAGCCTTGCTTCCTCGCGCGGTGGCGGCAACGGTCGCAGATTTCTCACGCCCACCTCGCGCACGGCGCTGATGAGCTGTGTCGGTGTGAGCTTGACCTCCGGCAGCCGGTCACGCAGGTCCAGCGCCGCGAAGACGTCACCTTCCAGGTCGAGATCGCCGGCCACGTAGGCGCGCGCGAACCCGAGCTCACCGGGAGCCGTGACGATGCGGCGCAGCGCATCAGGCGATCGCAGAATGATCGTCGCCGGTGCGTCCGGCGGTCCGTACGTGCTGCCGTCGTAGGCTCGGAAACCGACGGGCGCGTCCGCGCCCAACACCGACTCGATGAGCGAAGCGAGTGTCACTTCGTCCCTCCTTGGCCGACCAGCCGCCAACGCGCTTCAAGTCTGTCGCGCGAGGGCAAGGAGCTTCCATGTCTGAACAGCAGATCGAGGTCAGGAATCCCTACGACGGGTCGCTGATCGGTTCCGTTACCCGCGGCACGCCCGACGAGGTGGATCGTGCGGTGGCAGCCGCACGCACGGTGATGGCTGAAGCACCACTCGCGCCGTTCGAGCGCGCCGAGATCCTCGATCGAGCCGCCGTGCTCCTCCGGGAACGCCAGGAAGAGTTCGCTCGCACGATCGCGGTCGAGGCCGCCAAGCCGATCAAGACGGCGCGAGTCGAAGCGCAACGCGCGGTCAGCACGTTTCAGTTCTCTGCGGCCGTCGCTCGAACGCTCACTGGTGAGATGGTGCCCCTCGACGCGTCCGACGCCGGCGCGGGCAAGTTGGGTTTCGTCCTGCGCGTTCCTGTCGGTGTCGTCGGAGCCATCAGTCCGTTCAACTTCCCGCTCAACCTCGTCGCGCACAAGATCGCGCCCGCGATCGCCGCCGGATGCGCCGTGGTGTTGAAGCCGGCGAGCCAAACGCCGTTCTCCGCGATCAAGCTCGCTGATCTCCTGCTCGACGAGTGTGGGCTGCCGGCCGGGTGGCTCAACGTCGTCACCGGAAGCGGCGGCGACGTCGGCAATGCGATCGTCGACCACCCCGACGTCGCATTGATCACTTTCACCGGCTCGCCGTCGGTCGGATGGGGGATCCGCGAGCGCGCGCCCCGCAAGCGCGTGGGACTGGAGCTCGGCAACAACGCGCCCGTGGTCATCGAGCCGAGCGGCGACTGGCGCGCCGCCGCGGCGAAGATCAAGGTCGCGGGCTTCAGTCACGCCGGGCAGTCGTGCATCTCGACGCAGCGCGTGTTCGTCCACCGTTCGATCCATGACGACTTCGCCGCCACGCTCGTCGATGCCGTGAGCGAATTGGTGATCGGCGACCCGCTCGACGACACGACCGACGTCTCCGCGCTCATCGCGCCGAGCGAGACCGACCGCGTGAAGTCGTGGATCGACGACGCGGTGGCGGGTGGAGCGAAGGTGCTGACGGGAGGCGAAGTCGACGGACGTCTGCTCGAGCCCACGGTGCTCACCGAGGTGACACCGGACATGAAGGTGTGCAGTGAGGAGGTGTTCGGTCCGGTCGTGGCGCTGGCGGCGTACGACGACGTCGATGACGCACTGCGGTCGGCCAACGACACGCACTACGGGCTGCAGGCTGCGATCTTCACGAACGAGCTGGACGTTGCGTTGCGCGCGATCAAGACGCTCGACTTCGGCGGCGTGCTCGTCAACGAGGTACCGACCTGGCGGACCGACCAGATGCCGTATGGCGGTGTCCGCGACAGTGGGAACACGCGTGAGGGTCCGGCGTACGCCGTGCGGGAGATGACCGAGGAACGGCTGATCGTGATCCAGCAGTGACGCCGTGATCGATCCTGACAACCCACCGCGCTGGTGGACGGCAGGCGAGGCGAACGACGCGCTGCCGCGCGTCAACGCCGCGATCGACCGTGCGAGAGGTGCAGTGGCGGGCACGACCGGGAACGGGCACCGCACCCCGGCCACGTTCGAGGAAGTGGTCGCCGAGCTCGAAGGCGACGGCATCGTGTTGCGCGATCTCTCCCCGGGCCTCGTGGACTTCCCGGCGCAGGCCGGGAACGGCAAGGGCTACTGGCTGTGCTGGCTCGTGGGCGAGCCGGAGGTGGCGTGGTGGCACTGGCCCGAGGACGGCTTTGCCGGGCGTCGCCCGCTCACGGAGGCACCGGACTAGACGTGGGTCCGGCGGGGAGGTTTGCAGAGCTTGTTCAGCGCGCGGAGGAGTCGATCGCGCTCGACGAGGCCGCGCTGCTCGTCGCAGCGGCGGCCGACTCGCGGGTCGACGTGAACCTGTGGCTCGCCGTGCTCGACGATCTGGCGTCGCGATGTGACGATCGTTCTCTCACCGGAGTGGTGCAGCATCTCGCGCGGGAGGGCTTTCGCGGCGATCGCAGTGAGTACTACGACCCGCGCAACTCCTACTTGAACCACGTCCTCGAGCGGCGACGTGGCATTCCGATCACGTTGAGCATCGCAACGATCGAGGTCGGGCGGCGCCTCGGAGTCCCGATCGTCGGCATCGGCATGCCAGGTCATTTCGTCGTGCGCGATGGTCACGACGGCGACGCATTCGCCGACCCGTTCAACGGTGTGCTCCTCGATCGCGCCGGCTGCGCACGCCTGCTGTCCGTCGTGCAGCCGGATGTGGCCTTCGATGACAGCTTCCTCGCTCCGGTCGGACCTCGGGCGATCGTCACGCGACTGCTGGCGAACTTGAAGGGCATCCACACGGCGCGGCGCGATCGCGCGGCGCTCATCTCGGTGCTGCAGCTCCGTCTCGCCATCCCGGGCGTTCCGTTGCAGGAACGGCGCGAGCTCGCGTCTGCGCTCGCCGCCGATGGTCGCTTCCTCGAGGCGGCGAGCGCCCTCGACGAGCTCGCCGCACTGGCTCGTGACCGCGGGTTCGGACCACTCGTCGAGGAAGCGGAGCAGGGCGCGATCCGACTGCGGGCACGCCTGAACTGATGGCCCTGCTCCTCCTGGTCGGCGGAACGTTCGTCTTCCTGTTCCTCCTGGCGCGTGCCCGCCACGAGCGAGCCGATCGTCGCGCCGCGGCGGCCACGACCGATCTCAAAGCCGACGACTGGGGCATCAAGCGCTGGATGGCCGACGGCCGGTACGAGGAGGTGGCTTGGGACGAGTTGAAGGAGGTGCGCGCGCTCACGCTCCCAAAGGGTCCGTGGGACACGCGCGTGCGCCTCGTCTTCGACGGCGGCGGCGAGCGCGGCTGCATCGTCCCCATCGAGGTCGCTGAGCAGTACGGCCTGCTCGCAGAGCTGTGGCGACTGCCCGGCTTCGATCACCGCCGGCTGACAGACGTGCTCGAGGAGGAGCGCACGGGTCAGGAAGTGCTGTGGTCCAGGCCCGCAGAATGAGGCCCGCAGAATGAGGTCGCGGACTTCAACTTGACCGGGCGGTCAAGTAGCGTGGTCGGCGATGAGCGCACTGGACACCGCCCCCGCCGTGACCGATCCCGCCGAGCAGCGAGTCGACGAATTGATCGACAAGCTCCTCGCCGAGAACGACCCGAAGACGACGCCGGCGGTGGAATTCCTGGGTGCGCAGTACGACCTCGGCCTGGCGTGGGTGCACTTCCCCGAGGGTTTCGGTGGTCTCGGGCTGAGCCCGAAGCTGCAGAAGCACATCAACGAGCGCATCGCGCAGGTGGGCGCGCCGACACCGTACGGTCGCAACCCGATCGGGTACGGCATGGGTGCGCCGACGATCGTCACGCACGGCAGCGACGAGCAGCGGCGCCGCTACCTGCGTCCGCTGTTCACAGGTGAAGAGGTGTGGTGCCAGCTGTTCAGCGAACCCGGCGCCGGTAGCGACGTTGCGTCGTTGGCCACGAGGGCCATCCGCGACGGCGACGAGTGGGTCGTCAACGGGCAGAAGGTGTGGACGACGCTCGCACACCTCGCGCGCTGGGGGATGTTGATCGCGCGTACGGATCCCGAGGCCGTGAAGCACAAGGGCATGACGTACTTCGTCGTCGACATGCACGCACCCGGTGTCGAGGTGAAGCCGCTGTACCAGATCACCGGTGAGGCGGAGTTCAACGAGGTCTTCTTCACCGACGTGCGCATCCCTGATTCCGAGCGCCTCAGCGACATCGGCGAGGGGTGGCGCACGTCGCTCACCACGCTGATGAACGAGCGCGTGTCGATCGGTGGTCAGATCCAGCCGCGCGGCGGCGGGTTCATCGGCGAGGCCGTCAAGATCTGGAAGGACAAGGGCTGCAACGATCCGGCCAAGCGCGACGAGCTGATGAAGCTCTGGATCCGCGCCGAGGTGCTGCGACTCACGAACATCCGAGCGCAGCAGCTGCGTTCGGTCGGTACGCCGGGACCCGAGGGTTCGATCGGCAAGGCGGCCGCGGCCGACTTCAACAAGGACGTGTCCGAGTTCTGCGTGGATCTGCTCGGCGCGGAGGGGATGCTGAAGCCGGACGGTTATCCGATGGATCGTCCGAAGCACGCGATGTTGTGGGCCGGGCCGCAGCAGGCGTTCCTGCGCATGCGCGCCAACTCGATCGAGGGTGGCACCACCGAGATCATGAAGAACATCCTCGGTGAGCGCGTGCTCGGGCTGCCGGGCGACGTCCGCACCGACAAGGACATCGCCTGGAGCAAGGTCCCCCGCTCGTAGAAGTCGGTTTGTGCGGTAGTAACTCGCGCCCTGCGCGAGTTACTACCGGCAGAACGTCAGATGAGGGTGCGGACGTGGGCGTGTTCGTTGATCGACTTCACCTGACGATGCCCGCCACTCGACGCGAGCACGCGTGAGATCGACGTGTACGCGGGCTCGAAGAACATCGGGAAGTCGAGGTTCAAGAGCGTGGCGTAGTACGCGTTGATCACGCCTCCGTGGCACACGATCGCGACGGTTTGCCCGCGGTGCGCCGCGATCACGCGCTCGACCGCTTCGGTCACGACCGCCTTGAACGTCTGTGGATCGACTTCGCCGTCGACACCCCACCGTCCCGCGATCATGTCGTCCCAGCGCTCGTCCTTCTCTTTTCGAAGCTCTTCGATCGGGATGTAGAAGTGACTGTGCCGGTCGAACTCCGCGAGCTCCTCGTCGACGATCGCGTCGAGCCCCAGCGTGGCCGAGACCGGCTCGGCCGTCTGGACCGCGCGACGCAAGGGGCTCACGTACAACGCGTCGATGTGCTCACCGCGCAAGTACTCGGCGAGCGCGCGGGCCTGCTCGTGTCCGAGCTCCGCCAACTCAGGGTCCGCGGCGGTGCCCTCTGCACCTTCGACACGGACGGGTAGGGCGTGGCGGATCAACAGCAGCTCCATGCGGATCCCGACCGTAGACGGCGATGCGTCCTAACGTCGCCAGGCGTGGAGGTGCTGTCGAGCCGGGTGCTGTTGTCACCGCGCGACTTCAACCGGTCGCGCCGCTGGTACACCGAGGTGCTCGGCTTGCGCGTGTATCGCGAGTTCGGCGCCAACGGAGAGGTCACGGGCGTGGTGCTGTTCCTCGGGGGCGGTCTCCTCGAGCTGAGCGCGGCGGGTTCCCCGGGACCGATGACGCTGTGGCTCCAGGTCCCCGATCTGGACGCGGAACACCGCCGCTTGATCGCCACGAACGCGGTCACGATCGTCAGCGCACCCGAAACCATGCCCTGGGGCCTGCGGGAGATGTGGATCGAGGATCCTGACGGGGTGCGCATCGTGCTCGTCGAGGTTCCGGAAGGACATCCGATTCGCAGCCGGCTCGAGGTCACGTCCTGACCGACCTCTTCGTCAACGAGCACACGGTCGACGGCGCGGTCGGCGGCGCGCCGCTGGTCGTGTTCGTACACGGGTCGATGGACCGCAGCAGCGCGTTTGCCCGCTGCTGCGGGCACCTGCGCGACCTTCACACGATCCGGTACGACCGCCGCGGCTACGGCAAGAGCGTCCACCTCGGTGCGGCGTCGATCGACGGCCACGTCGACGATCTGATCGCGTTGCTCGACGGGCGGTCGGGCGTGGTGGTGGGCCACAGCCTTGGCGGTGTCGTTGCATTGGGCGCCGCGCAGCGCCAACCCGAGCTCGTGCGCGCCGTCGGTGCGTACGAATCGCCGATGCCGTGGGTCGAGTGGTGGCCCAAGCGCAGTGCGGGTGGCGACGCCATGACGATGGGCGAAGGGACGTCACGCGAAGCCGCGGCGGACGCGGCGGAACGGTTCATGCGGCGCATGATCGGCGACGAGCGGTGGGAGGCCTTGCCCGACGGGACCCGTCGTGCACGGCGAGCGGAGGGACCTGCGTTGCTGGCGGAGTTGCGGTCGGCGCGACAACAGCCGGCCTACGACCCGACCGCGATCACGGTGCCGGTGCTCACCGCGCACGGGACCGAGTCACGGGAGCACCACTGCTGGGCTGCGCAGGAAGTGGCGCGACTGACGGGCGGTGACCCGCCGTTCGTCATCGAGGGAGCCGGACACGGTGCGCACGCGAGCCACCATCACGAGTTCGCCGAGTTCACCCGCCGGGTCGTCGCGGCCGCCCAGTAGCGTCCCCGTTCATGTCCGAACCTCGACCCGTGAACCTGTCCGGTACGGGACCGCCCGAGACCGTGCTCGATCCGGAGCCGACCGAGGCGCTCGAGGCACTGGCATCGGCGCAGGGTGATCGCGACGCGATTGCGTCGGTCGTCGCCCGCTGGCCCCGGTTCCTCGACGCGTGGGCGCGGCTCGGACAGGCGGCACGCGACGACGTCGAGGCCTACGCCGCCTTTCGCGCCGGCTACCACCGCGGGCTCGATCGGCTGCGGGCGAACGGCTGGCGCGGCTCTGGATACGTGCGCTGGACGCACCCGGAGAACCGCGGGTTCCTGCGCGCCCTCGACGGACTGCGCGGAGCCGCTGCGGCGATCGGCGAGCGAGACGAAGAGGAACGGTGCGCGCAGTTCCTTCGTCAGCTCGACCCCGGGTGGCCGCCCGCAGATCTCGACTGACCGGCGAGCACGGCCTGACTCAGGCCGCGACGTGGTCGAGTGCATCGCGGTAGCCGATCACCCACTCCGGCGCGAGCTCGCTGGAGAGGTGGAGCAGCACTGCACCCTTCACGAAGACGTAACCGCCACGATCGTGCGAGGCGGCGATCGCCGAGTTCTCGTCCCGATAGATCTCGACGGACCCGCCGTCGACCGCCTCGTCGATGTCGCTCGAGGTGGACAGCAAACGCTGGTCCCGGAAGTCGACCTTGCCCAGCAGCCCTTCCTGATCCACGAAGACCTCGTCGTCGGCGGGATGCGGAACGGACATCCCGATCGGCACACCGGCCTTCTTCAGTTGATCGAGCACTGCGGTGCCGCGCGCGTTGCCGTCGTTCAGCACGCTCGACGGCAACGTCGTCGTCACCGCGGACCTCGACGAGGATCCCCCGGAGCAACCGAGCAGGAGCGCGCCCGCGACGAGAACGACGATCCACCGGCGCACCGACCAACCATAGGTGGGCCCGCGCGTAACGTCGGTCCATGGCTGCACCTGGAGGAACCGGGCCGATCGGGCCGTATCCACCCGGCATCGACGGGGAGGAGGCGCAGGTCGAGTACGACAAGCTGCGGCGGCGAGTGCTGTGGACGTTCCCGTCCGGTCTGTTCGTGATCGGTAGCCGGGACGGTGATCGCCGCAACGGCATGACGGCGAACTGGGTGAGTCAGGTGAGCTTCGATCCGAAGCTGGTGTCGGTCAGCGTGGACAAGCACGCGTTCACCCACGAGCTCATCGCCGCCCGCGGCGCGTTCACGGTGTGCACCATCGATCGCGAGCAGCGCGAGGTGGTCCGCAAGTTCACGAAGCCCGTGGACGTGGACACGAACGCCATGACCTTGAACGGCTTCCCGTTCCACGATGCTCCGATCACCGGTGTGCCGGTCCTCGACCACGCGGCGGCGTTCGTCGAGTGCGAGGTGCGCAACTCGATCGACGTCGGAGGACACACGTTGTTCATCGGTGAGGTCGTGAACAGCGTCTTCCAGAAGGACGAGGACACCGCGGTGCTCCGCATGGAGGACACGCGGATGAGCTACGGAGGCTGACGATGCGCGTCGGGATCCATCTGCCCCAGTACGGCCACGTCGCCGGCGCCGAGGCCATCACGCGCGCCGCGCGACACGCCGAGGAGCTCGGCTTCGCGGACATCTGGGTCAGCGATCACATCGTGCATCCGGCCGGTCAGTCGTATCCGTCGCCGCATCTGTTCGATCCGCTCGTCACCCTCACGTGGGGCGCGGCCGCGACGAGTCGCGTCGGCCTCGGCACGAGCGTGTTGGTGGCGCCCATGCACAACCCTCTCGAGCTCGCGAACTCGCTCGCGTCGATCGACGCGTTGTCCGGAGGTCGGGTGATCGCTGGCCTCGGGGTCGGCTGGTCCGAGGCGGAGTACACCGCGCTCGGTTACGACTTCTCGAACCGCGGGGCGCGCATGGACGAGATCATCGATCTCCTGCGCGCCGCGTGGAGCGACGACCCTGTGAGCTTCCACGGGGAACACGTGTCGTTCGACGACGTCCGCTTCCTGCCGAAGCCAGCGCACGAGATCCCCATCTGGGTCGGAGGTGGCAGCGAGCCGGCCTACCGCCGCGCGGTGACGAAGGGCGACGGTTTCCACGCAGTCGGGATCGATCCGCCCGCGGCGGTCGAGGTGGCGGCGCGCGTCCGTCGGGACCGGCCGGAGGAGACGTTCACGATCTCGACCCGTACCGGCTGGGACCCGCAGGGCATGGACACGGGCCTCATCAAGGAGGAGCGAGCGGCCTACGAGGCGGCCGGCGTGCAACACGTCGTGGCCGCGCCGTGGCAGAAGGACCTCGACGCCTGGCTGCGTTCGATGGACCTTCTCGCCGAGCTCGTCCTGTAGCGATCAGTCAGGCGCCCAGGGCCCTGTCGCCCGTGCGAGGGTCTGGAGCAGCTCGCGCCGCGTCGTCGGACCGCGCGGTGTCCACGGTGAGGGCAGCGCGCCTTCGTGTTGCGCGGCTGCGGCATTCGGCTTCGCCTCCGCCAGAGGGTCCGACACCAGTGCACAACGGGTGGCCTCGACGTCGAGTCCGAACAGCGACGCCGCGTTGAGTCCGAAGATCTTGCGGCGAAGTGTGTCGGTCATCGCCGGGTAGCCGAAGCGATCTTGGAACTCCGCGGAGATCTCGAACGCGCGGAACGCCATGATCTGGGCCTGGGGCGAGCCGTACCAGACGGCATCGGTACCCCACAGCACGCGGTTCTCGCCGACACGCGTGAGCACTTTGCCGAGGGCGTGCGCCGCCTGATCCGGTCGCGTCAGGAGTTGGCGCCACACAGTGCCGAGGTCGACCCACACGTTCGAGTTCGGGGCCACGCCGTGCCGATCCAGCGCGTCGATCAGTGTGTCGATGCCAATCGTGGCGCCCGGTGCGTAGGCGCCCTCACGCCGATCGGCGTCCCAAGCGGCGTGGAAGATCACGAACTGCATGTCCGGGAAGAGCTTCGAGACCGCGACCATGTCGTCGGGTCGGTTGTGCGGGCGATCGAAGTTGACGAGCGGCAGGCCCTTGTGCGCGACGAACACCTTCACCCCGAGGTCGTGCGCGTGCTGGATCACCGGGAGCCCGATCGTCGGGTGCTCGAGTGAGAAGCCGCGTCCGTCCGGCCCCCAGGCCGTGTACACCTTGAACGCCGCGACCTTCCCGGTGGCGACGTTCGCGCTCATGTCGTCGAGACGGGCGCGGATGTCGCCGACGTTCGGGGCGATGACGTTGTGAACGAGGACCCGCGGTGCACCCCCGTGGGTGAGGTCGGCCGCGAGTTGCTGCGTCCCGACCGCGTCGTCGAACGGGACGGGGGCATCGTCGGGCCCGCTGTTCGGAACATCCGACAACATCGCGACCGTCGTGTCGCTCGCGAGGAAGATGTCGTGCAAGTACGCGGCGCGGTTGACGCACTCGAGAGGATCGCCGGCCATGCAGTCGGGCGGCAACATCCCTTCGACGAGCCCCACCGTGTCCGGTGCGTTCCGCACCCAAGGTCGATCCGGCATCACGTGGTGCGTGTGCACGTCGAAGATGAACTCACCGCGACTCTGCAGCGCGGCATCACACGCGGCGACGTCGTCTGGAGCCGGTGACGAGAACGAACCACCCGATGGCAGCGCGCTCGTGGTCGACGTCGATGTCGCGGCCGACGGCGCGCCCTTCGAGGAGCACGCCGCGAGGTTGTACGTCGTGAGTGCGGCCGCCACGCCGGCCGCACTTCGAAGGAACGTGCGGCGGTCGAGACCGGCGCGACGCGCCGCACGATCGACGGTGTCGCACATCTCGGCGTGGATGTGCATGTCGAGCGCGCTCGGCGGACGGGGGACGAACTCCCCGTTGGTGATCGGACCTGGGGGGAGGGGTAGCGGCTGCACGTCTGTCCTGGTGCTAACAGCCGGGGCCGTGCGGTGTGACGGTGATGGCGCCGGAGTCACCGGCAATCGCGGTTTGGAAGGTGCCCCCCAGCGACGGCGGCGGCCCACAGGCCACGCCTTTGCCACCTTGTGCAGAGAACGTCATCTCGTACGTCTGGCCGCAGTCTGCGAGGCCGTCGATCTTCACATCGGCGACGTTGGCCTTCGGCGAGAACTGGAACTCGAAGGTGCGTCCCGACACGCCGTCGCCGGACACGGCGACCGTCGCGGGCGCGGTGCCGTCGTTGAAGACGATCGAGATCGAGTCGGGCACGAAGCACGCCGGCGGCGGAGCGGTCGTGGAGGTGGTCGTGGTCGACGACGTGACGGTGGTCGCGGTGTTCACCACCGTCGGAGGGGGCAGGGTCTCGACCGTCACTCCGGTCACCGGGTCCGTCACTGGGGTCGACGACGGCGAGGATGCGTCGGCCGACGAGGACGACGCGGTGCTGGCGGACGAGTCGCTCGTCGTCGAGCCCGACGCGCTCGACGAGGAACTGGCCGTGGCAACCGCAGCCACGACCGGCGGGCGGCGGCCGGTGAACACGATCGACTTCGAAGCGCTGACCGATCCGCCGTCATCGCGGTTCGCCAGCGCCACGGTGGTGACCGCGGCGACAACCACGACCAGCGTCACCACGAGGATCACCAGCGGGATTCGCCTGGAGCGGGCGCGCCCCACGGCGTCCGGCGGTGGATCCTTCCCGTTGAGGTCGCCCGGCACCCTGAAGAGGTTGTCACGTCCGGACTCGGATTTTGGGACGCGACAATGGAGAGGTGAACAGGAGGCGCGTTCTTGCGACGATCGCGACCGCGCTCCTCGTGTCCGCGTGCGGCAGCAGCAGCCCGTCGGCTCGGCCCACCGCTTCGTCCAGTGCGCCAGGAGACGGCGCTGGCACGACGACGATCGTGGTCGGCGCAGACGGGTCCTCCACCGTGCTCAGCGGACCGGACGGTGGCGTCGTTGCTCCGCCGGACCCAGCGAGTTCGGCGCTCGTTCCCACGCCGACCGTTGTCCGTGAGCAACTCGACGGCTCGGGGACGCCGGGTTCGTTCGCCGCCGACCTTCTGGTGCCGGCACGTTCGACTGCGATCGACGTGGCGATCGGCGCGCCGCAATCGGCCGCACCGCGTCCAGAGAGCATCGACCACCTCACGTCTGTCTTGGGCGACGTGAGCGGCAAGACCGTCGCGGTGGTTGCCGGGCCCGCGGTGACCGGTGACGCCCGCGACTGGACTGCCGATGAGCTTCGGACGCTCGCACCTTCGCAGACCGCGCCCGTCGGCGGTCACGCGCGGATCACGCTGCTGTTCGTGCACGGAACGCTCGGCGGTGACAACGGCGTGCTGGGGGCGGCGATCCGGGGGGATCTCGCCGCGATCTTCGTCGATCGCGTCAACGCATCCGCGACGCCACTCGTGGGGTCCTCGGGCATCGAAGCCGCCGTCGTCACACACGAAGTCGGACACCTGCTCGGCCTCGTCGATCTCTACCTCCACACGGGTCGGCAGGATCCCGAGCACCCCGGTCACTCCACGAACAAGCACTCTGTCATGTACTGGGCCGTCGAATCCGACCTCGTCGGCGACTTGTTGCAAGGCGGTCCGCCGCGTGAGTTCGACGACGCCGACAAGGCGGATCTCGCGAGGATCCGCAACGGTGGTTGAGTTCGACGCGTTCGTACTGACCGGCGGCGCGAGCGCGCGCATGGGCCGCGACAAGGCGTTGATCGAGATCGACGGAATCGCCATGGCGAAGCGAGTCGCGGACACGCTCGAGCGTGCCGGCGCCACGCGCGTGTGCTGCATCGGAGGGAATCGCGACGCACTCGCGACGCGAGGTCTGGACGTGCTCGATGACGAACATCCCGGCGCAGGTCCGCTCGCGGGACTACTCGTTGCTGTCCGGGCGAGCACTGCGCCGATGACAGTGGTGTCGCCGTGTGATCTCATCGAGCCCCCCGTCGATGGCTTCGTCGCGCTCGTGACGGCACTCGCATCTGCACCGGAGGCAGAGGTTTCCGTTCCATCGAGCGGCGGCACCTGGCGCCCGCTGCCCTGCGCGGTCCGCGCGAGCGCGCTCGGTCACCTCGACGCAGGGTTCGCCGCGGGTGAGCGCGCGGTGCACCGCGCGTTGACGCCGCTCGCTCGCGTCGAGCTCGATGCCGGCGCGTTCGCCGATGCGGACTCGCCCGGAGACCTCCCGGGTCACCGGTAGGGTGGGGCCGTGGAGGTACCGGAGATCGACATCGACGAGCTGGCGCGACTTCGCGAGTCCGGGGTGGTGCTCGTGGACGTGCGCCAGCCCCACGAGTTCGAGCGATTTCGGGTGCCGGGGGCAACGCTCATCCCGTTGGGCGACGTGCCGGAACGGGTCGAAGAGATCCCCGACGACCAACGGGTGTACGTCATCTGTGCGAGTGGGGGACGGAGTGCCAAGGCGGTCGAGTACCTCAACCGCCAGGGCTACGACACGGTGAACGTCGCGGGCGGGAGCAAGGCCTGGTTGGATGCCGGCCTTCCCGTCGAGCACGGTCCGGCTTGACCCGCTGGATCGACCAACAGGGCGCATTCGACGAGCTCGTTCGCGCGCTCGAACAGGAGTCGATCGTCGGACTCGATACCGAGTTCCATCGTGAGCGCACGTACTACGCGCAGCTCGCGCTCGTGCAGCTCGTGTGGGGTTCGCCTGACGATCCGCAGATCGCGTTGGTCGACGCCACCGCAGTGGACCTGTTGCCGTTCGCTGCCGTGTTGCAGAGCGACGCAACGATCGTCATGCACAGCAGCGTCCAGGATCTCGAGGTGCTGTTGCGGGCGTGCAACGCGCTGCCGCGACGTCTCTTCGACAC
>DASUCS010000171.1:0-10266 GCA_036275935.1 Acidimicrobiales bacterium | reverse complement strand
CGAACAGAAGGAGGAGCTGCACCCGATCCTCGCGCTCGCCTTCGGTGAGTCCGACGAAGTCGTGGTGCGAGTGCCGGTTGCTCCTGGGTCACGGGCGGATGGCTCGACGCTGGGCGATCTGCGGCTCGACATCGAGCCCGGATTCCACGTGCTCGCCGTGCTGCGTGATCAGCGGTACCTCTACCGTCCCCGCGGTCATGTCCACCTGTTCGCGGGGGACGTCGTCATCGCGTCGGGTCCCGACGAGGGCCACGCCTACCTGGCGGAGCTGTTCGGTTGGCAGCTCGTCGAGGACGAGGAGACGGCGGAAGAAGAGCTCGTTCCGCTCAGCTCGACGGCGCCCCGGAACTGATCGGCGCCGGGAGCGCGAACGCGTCGTCCGGGATCTTGGTCGTATAAGAGGACGCGCTGAGCGTCCCCGCGCCGGTCTCCGCGCGGAGGATGGCGCCCTCGGCGGAGAGGCACAGCGTCGCCGACGGTCCAAGGGATGGATCCTGGTCGTGTCCCGGCTTGCGGGTCGTGACGAGACACGTTGCGTCCACGTTGGCGATCGTGCGGTGCTCGACGCGGAAGTCGTAGTCCGTGGCGCGCTGGCGGAACCGGTCGATTGCCAGCGACACGGCGGACGCGCCGAACACGTCGTCACTGCTCGACGACGACGGCCCGAGCTCACCGCACTGCCATTGATCGTTCGCCCGGGTGCATTCGGAGCGCTGACCTCGCACCGAGAAGGTGGCGTCGATCGTTCCGTCCGCGTGGAACGTGTCGACCCGCACATCGGGCGGGCGTTGCGTCGTCGTCACCTGCAACTTGGCGCCCTTGTCGTCGGTCGTGTCGAGCGAGACGCGGTACGTGGCCTGGGTTCCCTTGGCGGCGAGCGCGAAGAAGTCGGCCACATCGCCCGGAAGTCCGGCCTGCTCGGCGATCGAACGTCCTTGGTCCGCCTTCGACGGGCCGCTGCCACCGCACGACGCCAACGTGAGCGCCACGACGACCATCACGCCCCAGCGCTGCACGTCGAGCGACCGTACTGCCTACGCTCGAGGGGTCATGTCGGAGACCATCGAGACCGCCGAGACGGTCGAGGTCGAGAAGGGGCAGCTCCGCCGCTCGCTCGTGATCGCGCTCGCGGTCGGCGTCCCGGTGGCGATCGGTGCTGCCGCCGTCACGTACGGGATCATCGCCATCCCGATGTACACGCTGGCGCAGGCCGACCCGCACGGTCTCGACCGGCCGTGGTTCCGCAACGCCATGGTGCGCATCGCGCTGCCGATCGGTGCGGTGATCGGGCTGGTCGTCGGTAGCGTCGTCGGTGTGTGGTATCGACGAGGGGGCCGTCTCCCCACCGACAGGACACCGTTCTGATGGACGATCAACTTCGATTGCTGACCGTGCACGCCCATCCCGACGACGAATCGTCGAAGGGTGCGGGCACCATCGCCAAGTACCACGACCAAGGTGTGCACAGCGTGTTGGTGTGCTGCACGGGTGGTGAGGCCGGCGACATCCTGAACCCCGCGATGGACACGCCCGAGGTGAAGGGCGACATCGCCAACGTTCGCCGCAAGGAGCTCGAGAAGGCCGCAGACATCCTCGGCTACGACGAGCTCATCTGGCTCGGTTACCGAGACTCGGGAATGCCCGACACGCCGGAGAACGCGGACCCGCGTTGCTTCGCGCGTGCCCCGCTCGACGAAGCCGTGGGTCGGCTGGTGACGATCCTGCGGCGCGTGCGTCCGCACGTCGTCGTCACGTATCCGGACGAACAGAGTCGCTACCCGCATCCCGATCACCTACGCGTGCACGAGATCTCCGACATCGCGTTCGATGCCGCGGGCGATCCCGAGCGGTTCCCGGACGCGGGTGAGCCGTGGCAGCCGTTGAAGCTGTACTACACGACGTGGTCGCGTGAACGGATCGTGGCGCTGCACGAGAAGATGCTCGAGCTCGGGCTGGAGTCGCCGTACGCGCGTTGGTTCGAGCAGAAGCCGGACGATCCGCCGCCGCCCCCGCCGCAACCTGTGACGACCAAGATCGAAGTGAGTGCGTACTACAAGCACCGCAAGGACGCGTTGCTCGCGCACGCGACGCAGATCGATCCCGAGTCGCCGTTCTGGTTCTCGTTGCCCGACGACGTCGCCGCGACGGTCTGGCCGTGGGAGGACTACACGCTGGCGCGAAGCCTCGTGGACAGCGACACCCCGGAGGACGACTTGTTCGCCGGCATCCGCGAGTCGGTCGCCGATCCAAGCGCACGCTGACGTGCCCCAGTTCTTGAGCCAGGAATGGCTCGACCTCCAGACCAAGTACGCGCAGGAGCTACCGGAACGTCCGGGTGTGAGCGCTCGGCTTCAGTACAAGATCACGGGCGCGCCCGATGGTGAGGTCACGTTTCACACCGTCATCGACAACGGCAGGATCTCCGAGAACGGGATCGGCGAAGACGCGGCCACCGACTTCGCGATGACGCTTCCCCACAAGGAATTCGTCCGGGTCGCCAAGGGTGAGGTCGACGCCAGCGCCTTGTTCATGCAGGGCAAGCTCAAGGTCGTCGGTAGCACGCGCACGCTGATGGCGCTGCTGCCGATGACGCAGAGCCCGGAGTACCGCGAGCTCACCGCCAAGCTGAGCGCGGAAACCGAGTACTAACTGCCGCCGCTCGCTCAGCGCTTCAGCCGATGCAGTGCACGTCGTACTGGTGGCCTGCGACGATCACGGACGCCCCACCGACCTGACCGCCGTCGACGCAATAGGTGTACAGCACGCTGAAGCCCACGAGGACGGTGGCGTTGGAGCCGCGATACAGATCGATTGCCCCGCTCGAGCCGCACCCTGTGTAGATCGAGCAGTTCTGAGCGAAGACGAGGTCGGTGCCGACGATGCCGTCGGCGCAGGTCGCGAACTTCGTGTAGCCGTGTGCAACCTCGACACCGACGGGTCCCGGGTCGCCGGAACTGTTCACGGGCGTCGATTGCTTGCACTGCGACACTGTCAGCGCCTGAGCAGGCGTGGCGAGCGCGAGGCCACCGATGATGAGCAGGAGGAACGACGCGGCAGCCGCCGTACGACGAATGGTCATGGTCTATGAATTCGTCGTTGAGACGAGGGATCCTTCGAGGGGAAGATGCGGTCGGCGACTACGAGCTGCTCGACGCTCTCGGCTCGATCTTGATCGTGGCGGTGTGCGTCGGATCGGTGCGGTCGTGGGCGCCGATGGTGGCCGTCTCGCTGAAGTACACGGTCGTCGTCTCGCCCGGTCGAACCGTGCCCGTGTCGAGCGAATCACTCGACAGCGTGTGGTCCTTCGTGCCGTGGTTGGTCACGCTGACGGCTTGACCGACGCGACCGTTGATCACGTTCGGATGGATCCCGGCATCGTCGAGTGTGATCGTCTGCGTGATGCCGAAGTCGAGGTTGCTGCCGTCGTTGGGGCCGGGCTTCTGTTCGCCGCTGTAGCAGCCCGCGACGACCAGCGCAGCCGCGACCAGCAGCGCCGCTCGCCTCACGCGGCCCGTTGCAGATCGCGCAGGACCCGGTACCCGACCAACTTCGCGCCGCTGCGCTCGATCAACGTGCGCAGGCGGCCGTCCCGCATCACGAGGTCGTGATCGTCGACCCGCGACGACCAATCGGGTGAGAACGAGCGCAGCTCAGCCGTGTCGATCGCCGGGTGGACGTAGATCTCCGTGACGCCCGGGCGCAGATCGTTCACCGCCCGCTCGATGTACTTGCGGCTGCCGACCCCCGGGATCACCAGCAGGTGGTCCGGGAACAGCACGCCCTCCTCGGCTGCCAGTGCGCGGAACGGGAACCCGATCAGTCGTTGCGAGGACTCGCCGGACAGACGCAACGGCAGTCCGAACTCGACGGCCATCTCGAGGTACACGTCGAAGAACTCGGGCTTCAGCTGCAGCGTGCCCATGTGCGAGTCGAGGTGGCTGATGTCGAAGCCCCACAGGATCGCCCGCTCGATCTGGGCGCGGAGCTCCTTGCGCACCTCGTCGATGTCGGCGTGATCCCAGACGTCCTCGATGGTGCGCGGGAACCCGCCGTCGCCGTCGAGCAGCGAGGGCGCGTGCGTGATCGGTCCCCACCGGTAGAGGTCGTATTCAGCGTTGAGGGTGAGGTGCACGCCGACGTCCTCGCCGAGGTAGCGGGCGGCGGCCTCCCGAGCCCACGGGGCCGGAACCATCAGCGTCGAGCTCGTCGCAACGCCCTCGCGCAGCGCTTCGTAGCAACCGACGTTGGCGGCGTAGCTCGACCCGAGGTCGTCGCAGTTGATGATCAGCAGCCGGTCGTCGGGCCGGTGACCGAGGCGTTCGGCGAGCGTGGTGGCCACGGCCGAGCACGCTACCCGGCTGGCACCACGTGATTGCCGCCACACGAGGCCCACAGCCCGCGGCGCGCGGCCTGCGCGTCGGTGGCGGCGCGCTCGAGCTCGTCGCGGTGCGCGACGTTGGGTTTGATCGTCAACGTGCCCGCGAACCCGTCTGCCACCATCGCCAGGTCGACGAACAGCCCGTCGCTGTCGCGGTACACGTAGGCCAGCAAGCGGTCGTAGCGATCGCGGGCCTCGACGTCACGAACGAGACGCACCACGGTGCCTTTCGGCAACAGCGAGTCGAGACGGGCGGCGGCTTCGGGGCCGAAGCATTCGACGGGCGAATCCGGCTTGTGCGTCTCTGGCGTGTCGATGCCGAGGAGACGGACGTGCTCGTCGTGGCCCCCGATGTGCACGACGATCGTGTCGCCGTCGATGACCCGCACGATCGCGGCGCGCCCGTCGGTGCTCGCCGTCGGGGCGTGCGAGCACGCGCCGACGAGCAGCACCACTGCGATGATCACCCACCTGCGCACACGCCCGATCCTACGAAGGGGGTGTGACGGTCACCCCCGGACGAGGGGCTTCACCTCGTCGTGGTCGAGCGTGGCGAGGATCGATTCCGCGAGTCGCCGCGCCGACGTGGCATCGAGCTCGACGGCGACGCGTTCGTGCCCACCCCAGACGTCGATGCACAGCGCATGATCGAGTGGCGCGTCCTGCGGATGGTCGAAGTACACGACGGCACGGTCGACGCGGAACCAGTCCTCGCCGCCGTAGCCGCTGCCCGAGACGTCCGCTGTGGTGGTCACGTAGGTGCACATGTCACGCTCCCTGGAGGTGCTGGCCGAAGAACTTCCAGATGTTCTTCCACCCGTCCTTTGCCGCATCGACTCGATACGACGGGCGATCGACGGAGAAGAACGCATGGCCCGCACCCTCGTAGTTGTGGAAGTCGAACGTCTTTCCGTTGTCTTCGAGGATCTTGGCCATCGCCGCGACGTCCTCGGGTGACGGGCTCTGGTCCTCCTCGCCGAACAATCCGAGGAGCGGGCACCGCAGGTTCGGCCCGAGGCTGATGTCCGCCCGTCCTCCGTAGCAGTCGACGGCGGCATCGACGTCGAGCGTGCACGCCACCATGAACGTCTGGCGTCCGCCCGAGCAGTAGCCGATGACGCCGACCTTGCCGTTGGCCTCCGGCCGAGCGCGCAACGTGTCGATCGCGCCTTGCACGTCGCCGAGGCACTGGTCGTCGGGCACGCCGCCCGCGTCCCGGGCCGCGGCTGCGGCATCGCTTGCTTTCGCGCCGGGTGCATAGCGGTGGAAGAGGTTCGGCATCAACGCGGCATAGCCGTACACCGCGAACGTGCGCACGATCTCCTTCGACGCGCGGTCGTAACCGGGCATGTGGTGGATCACGACGACGCTCGGTTGCGCGCTTCCCTCGACCGGGCGCGCGAAGTACGCCTCGATCTCGTCGCCGTTGTGGCCCGTGATGGTGGTGGTCTCAGCGATGATCGCGTCGGACATCGCGGAGACGTTAGGAGAGGTTCGTCAGATGCGCTGGAGGATCGTGCCGGTGCCGAGGCCGCCACCGCAGCACATCGTGACCAGCGCGTTCGTGCCGTCGGTGCGCTCGAGCTCGTGCAGCGCCTTGGTGACGAGCACCGCGCCGGTCGAACCGAGGGCGTGGCCGATGGCGATCGCGCCGCCATTGGGGTTGACCTTCTCGTGATCCGGGCTGAGCTCACGCTCCCACGCCAGCACCACGGAGGCGAACGCCTCGTTGATCTCGGTGAGATCGATGTCGTTCATCGTCATGCCGGTGCGCTCGAGCAGACGGTGGGTCGCGTCGATCGGGCCGGTGAGCATGAGCACCGGATCGGTGCCGACGAGGCACGTGTCCACGACACGGGCCCGCGGCTTGAGACCGAGCGCATCGGCCTTGGCGCGGGTCATGATCAGCACCGCCGCAGCGGCGTCGGAGATCTGCGACGAGGAACCCGCGGTGTGCACCTTGTCCGGTCCCACGACCGGCTTCAGGCCGGCGAGGCCCTCCATGGTCGTCTCGCGCAGACCTTCGTCCTTGGCGACGTGATGCGTCGTGCCCGTCGGCTTGCCGTCCTCACCGAGGTCCGGCGCGTCGACCTCGACGATCTGGCTGTCGAAACGGCCTTCGTCCCATGCTCGTGCGGCGCGCTGTTGCGATTCGAAGCCGAGCCGGTCGGTGTCTTCGCGGGTGAGGCCCCACTTCTCGGCGATGCGCTCGGCGCCTTCGAACTGCGTCGTCCACTCGTACTGCGAGAAGTACGACTTCGGGACGGCCTTGCCGACGCCTTCGCTCAAGCTCGAGCCCATCGGCACCCGGCTCATGAGCTCGACGCCACACGCGACGGCGACGTCGACGACACCCGACGCGACGAGGCTGGTCGCCATGTTCGTCGCCTGCTGCGACGAACCGCACTGGCTGTCCACGGTGGTCGCCGCGGCCGACAGCGGCAGCCCCGCCGTCAGCCACGCCGTGCGGGTGATGTTGAACGCTTGCATGCCGACTTGGCTGACGCAGCCGCCGACGACCTGGCCCACCTCGGCCGGATCGATCCCGGAGCGATCGATCAGCTCCTTCTGCACGATCGACAGGAGATCGGCGGAATGGAAGGTGGACAGGCCACCGCCGCGTCGACCGATGGGGGAGCGGACGGCTTCGACGATCACCACTTCGTTCGCATCAGGCATGCGAGAAGCCTACGGAACTGACCTCCCGATCACCCAAGCCGGAGGTGGTCTGCGCAGTGGCTACCGGCGTCGGTCGGTGACACCGGCGGCTTGCATGAGGAACAGCAGCACGCAGGCGCCGATGAACGCGACGAGGATCGACCAGAGTCCGAAGTCGGTGATGCCCTTGCCGCCGATCGCGTTGAAGAGCGCGCCGCCGATGATCCCGCCGAGGATGCCGATCACCATCGTGCCGAGGCAGCCCCGCTTCTCCGACCCGGTGGCCATGCGGCCGAGGCTGCCGGCGAGCAACCCGACGATGATCCACCCGAACAGGCCCATCGGCCGGTGACGCTAGTGGGGCTCAGGCGGCGTTGGAACGGCGGTCGGTGTGCAAGGCGTCACGCCGAGCCTGCTGCAGCGCGGCCCGAACGGCGGCGACACCTTGACGCCCGACCTCTTTGGTCGGCTCGTCGAGCTGCCACTCCGGCGGGTTGATCTCCAGCAGCTTCAGCTGTCGTTCCATACGCCCAGTATCCGCAGAGGGTGTGACAGTGAGGCAGGGTCGCAGGCCTCAACGCGATGGGACTTCTGTCACACGCGAGTGGTTGTCACACGGGAGCGGCCGTCACACGAGAGCGGCCTTCACGCGGTGGCGACCAGCGGCCAGGGGTGCTCCTGCTCGACGATCCGGGCGAGGTCGAACAGCAGCGCGTCCTCGTGGTGCCGGCCGATGATCTGCATCCCCACCGGCAGCCCGTCGACGAAGCCGGCCGGGATCGAGCACGCAGGGTTGCCGCTGATGTTCGCCGGGATGGTCAAGGCGCCATTGTTCTCCGGGCCCACGTGCTGGTTGCCGACGAGCGTGTTCAGTGTGACCTCGGCGGGATAGGCGACGTCGGGGTTGGTCGCGCAGATGACGAAATCGACCTGATCGAAGACGTCGGCCATCGCCTCGTTGGCGGCGCGGCGGTTGCGCTCGCAGGTGGCGGCGATGTCGAGGTTCATCACGCCGCTCGCCATCTCCATTCCGAAGGCGATCTCGGTGGTGAGCTCGTCCTTGCAGGCGGGCCAGAGATCGCCGAGGTCGACGAGGAGCGTGGCGAGGTTGGCGACGGCCCACTCGAAGCCGAGTCCCGGCAGCGTGACCGGAACGTCGACCAGTTGGAGCCCGGCGTGCTTCGCCATCGCCTCACCCTGCTCGCGCACGATCTCTTCGACCTCGGGGCGCACGATGGCGGAGCCGAGCGTCGGCGCGATCACGGCGCGCTTGCCGCGCAGGTCGTAGGAGCCGAGGTTGCGTTCCCAGCCCTCCACGCGCGGCAGCGAGTACGGATCCCGCGAGTCGAAGCCGTTGCACGCGTCGTACCAGCGCGCTGCGTCGCGCACCGAACGCGCGAGACATCCGACGACGACCGTCAACGGTCCGATGAGGACTTCGGGTCCGCGGGGAATGCGGCCCGCGGTGCCCTTCATGCCGAAGAGACCGTTGAAGCCGGCGGGGATGCGAATCGACCCGCCGCCGTCGCCGCCCGATGCGATCGGTGCGAGCCCGCCGGCGACGGCCGACGCCGAACCGCCTGACGATCCACCCGCGGTACGCGTCACGTCCCACGCGTTGCCGGTGACGCCGTGCAGCTTCGTGATGCTGACGTTCAGCCCCCCGAACTCCGACGCGGCGGTCTGGCCGAACAGGTTGGCGCCGGCGGCGCGCAGCCGCGTGACCTGCGTCGAGTCGTGATCGGCGACGCGGTCCGCGAACACCAACGACGCCTCGTTGTACGGCCAACCCGCGACCGGCTCGAGCTCCTTGACTGCGACCGGCACACCGCCGAACGGCAGGGTGGTGTCAGCCGACAAGGCGGTGGCGCGTGCCGTGTCGGTGTCCAAGTGCGTGAAGGCGTTGCGGTCGCTCGCGTCGATGGCGGCGAGGCAGGCCTCGAGCTCATCGGCGGGGGAGCGGTCGCCCTTGCGGAAGGCATCGACCAGGGAGCAGGCGTCATCCAGCCACGGAGTGTCAGGCATGAGTACGGATTCTGTGCCTTGGCGGGACTTCCCTGCGCATCCGTAGGGTCTGCGGTCACATGGACGCCAAGGAGTTCCTCGGTCTCGAGGCCACCCACAACCCGCACCGCTGGGTGCTGCCGATCGAACCCCGCGTGTGCACCGGCGGCAACTTCCTGTTCGGCGGGTGTGGCTTGGGCGCGGCAATCGCCGCGCTCGAAGGGACGACAGGACGTCCGGTGGTGTGGGCCGCCGCGCAGTACCTGTCCTACGCCCGGCCGCCCGAGGTGATGGACGTCGACGTGGTCGTGCCGGTCAGCGGCAAGAACACGACGCAGGCGCGGGCCGTGGCGCACGTCGTCGATCGCGAGATCCTCACGGTGAACGCGGCGCTCGGTCAGCGCACCATCGACGCCGAAGGCCAGTGGGAGCCGATGCCGGATGTTCCGTCGCCGGCAGAGTGCGAGCCGCGCCGGTTCCGCCACCCCCAGGACGACTCGATCATGCAGAGCCTCGACATGCGCCTCGCGCTCGGTCGTGACTTCCTGGAGTTCGACGGCACGCAAGGCACCGGCCGATCCGCGCTGTGGGCGCGGCTCCCCGACACGATGGAGATGTCCGCCGGGGCGCTGGCGATCCTGGGCGACTACGTGCCGTTCGGCGTCGGCCAGGCGCTCGGACGCATGGCCGGCGGCAACAGCCTCGACAACACGCTGCGGGTGGCGCGCCTCGTCGAGACCGAGTGGGTGCTGCTCGACGTGCAGGTGCACACGATCCAACACGGGTTCGGCCACGGGCTCGTGCACCTTTGGGCGGAGGACGGCACGCTGCTCGCCATCGCGAGTCAGTCGTGCATCGTGCGCTTCTGGAGTCCAGAACATCAGCGTGAGCTGCTCGCGCAGAAGGAGTCGTCATGAGCGATCGCTACGGCATCACCGTGCCGTTGTCGGGCCGGCCGTTTGCCGCGCAGCGCGAGTGGATCAAGGAGCTCGAGGACCTCGGCTACACCGACGTGTGGACCGCGGAGACGGACTCCTACGACGCGCTGACACCGATCGCGCTCGCGTCGCAATGGACGTCATCCATTCGGTTCGGCACAGCGATCGTGCCGGTGTACACGCACGGCCCCGCGCAGCTGGCGTCGCAAACCGCATCAGTGGCCGAAGCCGCGCCCGGGCGGCTCGTGCTCGGCATCGGTTCGTCGTCGAACGTGATCGTCGAGCGGT
>DASUCS010000170.1:0-5718 GCA_036275935.1 Acidimicrobiales bacterium | reverse complement strand
AGCGGGACTCGCCGTGTGCTCCGGTGCGGCGGAGGTGGCCGAACACGCCGCGACCAGCATCAGGGCCAGGACCAGAGGGCGCCGCGCCAGGCCCATACGGCCGAGACGCTAGCCTGGCGAGTCGCCATGTTCGCTGCACTGTTCGCCGCCCTGCCGTTCACCCAATTGATCTTCTGGGTCGGCCTCATCCACGTCGCCGACTCGCTGCTGCTCATCTTCCTCGTGCTGCTCCACAGCGGGAAGGGCGGCGGCCTCTCCGACATGTTCGGCGGCAGCATCGGTGCCACGGCCGCGGGCTCCACGGTCGTCGAGCGCAACCTCGACCGCATCACCGTGATCGCCGCGCTCGTCTTCTCCTTCAGCACCATCGGCTTCGCACTCCTGCTCTCGACCTAGTGACCCGAGTCATGCCGCGGCGAGTCGTCGCCGCTGTCGTGCTCCTCGCCGTCCTCGTCGCCTGCACGGACTCCAAGAAGCCCACCGCCGCCAGTTCGTCCGCGAGCAACAAGAGCGACGCGCCGGTCGCGGGCGGCATCCTGCGCATGGGCATCGAGAAGC
Source organism: Acidimicrobiales bacterium (assembly GCA_036275935.1). GTDB lineage: Bacteria > Actinomycetota > Acidimicrobiia > Acidimicrobiales > JACDCH01 > DASUCS01. The sequence continues at coordinate 5,160 of DASUCS010000170.1, read as the reverse complement.
CCAGCAGCCTCGACCCCGCCGCGATCTCGCCGGGCTCACAGTCCGAGCTGATGGTGGCCGACCTGCTGTTCGACGGTCTGACGCATCTCGACGACAAGGCGGTCACCGCGAAGCCCGCGATTGCGAGCACGTGGAACGCGACGCCGGACCAGAAGCAGTGGAACTTCGTGCTGCGCCCCGACGCGCACTTCAGCAACGGGCGGGCCATCACTGCGACGGACGTGAAGTACTCGCTCGAGCGGGTGGCCAAGCGAGGCGAGACGTCGTTGGCCGCATTGCGCCTCGACCACATCGTCGGGTTCGGGGCGTACACCGCCGGGAGCGCGCCGGAGCTCGCCGGTGTGCGCGTCGTCGATGCGCACACCGTCGGCATCGACCTCGACACGCCGCTGGCGGTGCTGCCCGAGCTGCTGTCCGCGCCGGAGTTCGGCATCGTGCCGAAGGAAGCGGTGGAGGCCGCGACCCCCGCGTTCGCCTCGGCTCCCGTCGGCAGCGGACCGTTCTCGTTCGCCGGGCAGACCGCCGACGTCGTGAAGCTCGTGCGAACGGTGCAGGGGTCGTCGTACCTGGACGGCATCGAGCTGCACGAGTACGACACGGCGAACATCGGGGCGTCGTACGACGACTTCATCGCGGGGAAGCTCGACTGGAGCCTCGTCCCGAACGACCGCGCCGAAGATGCGGCGCAGCGCTTCGGCGCGGACAACTTCCGGCCGTTCGACATCCAGCTCTTCTACGCCTTCAACCTGCTCGATCCGGTGTTCTCGGACGTGCGGTTCCGTCAGGCCATCGTGAAGGCGATCGATCGCGAAGCGATCGTCAAGGCCGTGTACCCCGGCATCGCCGACCCGCTCGTCGGCGTGGTGCCGGCCGGTGTCGCGGGGCACGTCGAGGACCCGTGCGGCGACCCCTGCAAGTTCGACGTCGCCGGATCCAAGGCGCTGCTCGCGCAGGCCTTCCCCGACGGCAAGGTGCCGACCATCAACCTCGACTACTTCACGGGCACGCGCGAGGCTGCCGTCGCCGGCACGATCGTCGCCGACCTCGCTGCGGTCGGCATCCAAGCCAACCCGAGGCCGAAGAGTCCCGAGGACTACGACCCGTTCGTCGTCACGGGTCAGCAGCAGCTGTTCCGCTACACCGCGATCGGCGTGTACCCGTCGGCCGACGCGTATCTCGGTCCGCTCTTCCTTTCCGGATCTCGTGACAACGTCACGGGGTTCTCCAACCCGCAGGTCGACCAGGAGCTCAACGTCGCTCGTCAGACCGCGGATCCGTCGGGACGCCAGAACCTTTACACGTCCGCCGAGACGCACATCATGCAGCAGGCACCGATCGTGCCGATCGCCCAGTTCCGCACGAAGGCAGTGGTGACGAAGCGGGTCCGTGACCTCGTGTTGACCGTCGACGGCACCTTCAGCGGCGACAAGGTCTGGTTAGCCCCTTGATGAGGTCGCGGTAGGGTGAGCGACTCCCGCGGACGTGGTGGAATCAGGTAGACACGCCAGCTTGAGGTGCTGGTCCGGGCAACCGGGTGGAGGTTCAAATCCTCTCGTCCGCACGACGCTGATGCTTGGACAACCCGAGGGGGGCCGGTGACCACGTCAGTCCATGAGTTGGACCTGCCCGAGATCGACCTCATGATCGATCTCGACCGCGACGAGGCCCTCGCGCTGTTCGACCAGGTGAGATCGCGCCACTGGCTCGCCCGCACCCCCGTCGGCTACCTCGTGTGCCGTCACGAGGATGTCACCGCGGTGCTGCGCGAACGGCGGTGGCACTCGGCGCTGGCGCTCCTCACGGAGATGGCGGGGATCCCGGACGACAGCGGGTTCATGGAGCGACGACGCGAGTCGATCCTGGCGCTCGATGGCGAGCCTCACGCGCGGCTGCGCCGCATCGTGGCCGGCGCGTTCACGCCGAAGCGGGCGGATCGGCTGAGGCCGTTCATGCGCGAGGTCGTCGGACGACTCGTGGACGACGTCGCCCCGGCAGGTCAGTGCGAGTTCGTCGAGGACATCTGCGAGCCCTATCCGATCCCGATCATCTGTGAGCTGCTCGGCGCGCCCAAGGAGGACTGGAAGCTCTTCTCCAACTGGGCCACCGACATCTTCAAGATCTTCAACAACGACTTGCTCAACGACATACCGGTGATCGAGGCCGCCAACGCGGAGCTGGACGCGTACGTGCGGGCGATGATCGAGGAGCGGCGGTCGAAGCCGGCCGACGATCTGCTCACCGACCTCATCGCTGCCGAAGAGGCCGGTGACAAGTTGACCATCGACGAGACCGTCGGGTTGGCCGAAGCCGTGCTGATGGCGGGGACCGACACCACGCGCAACCAGCTGGCGTGCAGCGTGGCGCTGCTGGCACAGCATCCGGAGCAGTGGGCCCTGCTCGGGGAACGGCCGGAGCTGGCGCCGCGGGCGGTCGAGGAGAGCATGCGCTACCTCGGTACGGTCCGCGGGACTGGCCGCATCGCGTCCGAGGACATCGTGTACCGCGACGTGCTGTTCCCGAAGGGAACGATGATCGCAACGAGCCTCTCCGGAGCGAACTTCGACCCCGACACATGGCAGGAACCACAGAGGTTCGACATCACGGCGCAACGCGACGCGCCGCAGATGACCTTCGGGTCGGGCGTGCACTTCTGCTTGGGTGCGAACCTCGCTCGCGCGGAGCTGCAGGAGGCGCTGCCGCTGCTGGCCCGGCGCATGCCGAACCTCGCGATCGACGGTGTGATCGAGTGGAAGCCGTCGAGCGTGGGGATCTGGGGTCCGGCGCGCCTTCCGCTGCGCTTCGACTCCGGTCACTGACGCGTGCCCATCCTCGACACGCTTCGGTCGGTACTTCGCTTCCGGCGCATCGAGCTCGACGCCAGCAAGCGACGACTGGCACGAGCCGCGAACATCGCCGACCTTCGATCGATCGCGAAGCGCCGCCTGCCCCACGGCGTGTTCGACTACGTCGACGGCGCCGCCGAGGACGAGCTCACGATGCGCGAGAACAGTGCAGCGTTCTCGCGGATCACGTTCCGACCACGCGTGCTGCGCGAGGTCGGCTCCGTTGATCTGTCCACGACGCTGCTCGGAACGCCGCTCGCGTACCCGCTGGTGCTCGCGCCAACTGGCTTCACGCGCATCGTCGATCCGCAGGGCGAGTTGGCGGTGGCCAGAGCTGCGGCGCGGGCGAAGCTGCCGTACACCCTGTCGACCATGGCGACGCGCTCGGTAGAAGAAGTCGCGGCGGTCTGCCCAGGACGCAAGTGGTTCCAGGTCTACGTGTGGCGCGATCGCGGGCTCGTGAAGGACATGGTCGACCGCGCCGCGGAACACGGCTACGAAGCGCTCGTGTTGACAGTGGACACCACGATGTTGGGCCGGCGCGAGCGCGACGTCCGTCACGGCTTCACCTTGCCGCCGAAGATCGGCCTCGAGACGTTGATCGACGGCGCGCTGCATCCGGGCTGGACGTGGGCCTTCGTGCGGTCCGAGCCGATCATGTTCGCCAACATCGCGGGGCGAGGCAGCGCGGTCGGTGACGGCGCCTCCGCCGTCAACCTGGCGCAGCAGGTCAACGAGCAGTTCGACCCCACGCTGTCGTGGGCGGACGTCGAGTGGCTGCGGTCGATGTGGGACGGCCACATCGTGATCAAGGGCATCCAGTCGGTCGACGATGCCGTGCTCGCTGCGCAGGCCGGTGTGGACGCGATCGCGCTGTCGAACCACGGCGGGCGCCAACTCGACTCGGCGCCGAGTCCACTGAGCCTCGTCGCGCCGTGCGCGGATGCCGTCGGCGATCGTGTCGAGATCATCTGCGACGGCGGCGTGCGCAGGGGCAGCGACATCGTCAAGGCCGTGGCGCTCGGCGCCCGTGCCTGCATGGCCGGTCGGGCGTATCTCTACGCACTCGGCGCGGCGGGTGAACCGGGCGTCGACTGGGCGTTGGAGCTGTTCGAGAACGACATGCGGCGGGTCATGGCGCTGCTCGGCGTGGCGAGCGTCGGCGAGCTGACTCGGGACGTGCTGGAGGTCTGATGGCGGACGTGAAGGGACTCGTCGGCGAGCTGACCTTGGAGGAGAAGGCCGCGCTCACTGCGGGCGAGGACATGTGGTCGACGGTCGCCGTCGACCGGCTGGGGATCCCGAAGGTGCGAGTCACCGACGGACCGAACGGCGCCCGGGGCGCGGACCTGCCCGGTGGGAGCTCGACGACGTCCGTGTGCATACCGTGCGGCTCTGCGCTCGGCGCGACGTGGGACGTCGAGCTGCTCGGGCGCATCGGGGTGCTGCTCGGCGAGGAGACGCGTCGCCGAGGCTGTCGGGTGCTGTTGGCGCCAACGGTCAACATCCATCGCTCACCGCTCGCGGGTCGCAATTTCGAGTGCTACTCGGAGGACCCGTTGCTCTCGGGCCGGCTCGCCGCCGCGTACATCCGCGGGGTGCAGTCGCAGGACGTCGCCACGACCGTGAAGCACTACGTGGCGAACGACGCCGAGTTCGAGCGAATGTCGATGAGCTCGGTGGTCGACGAGCGCACGCTGCGCGAGATCTACCTGCTCCCGTTCGAGATGGCGGTGCGCGACGGCGGATCCCTTGGCCTGATGACGAGCTACAACCGCCTCAACGGCAGGTGGTGCGGTGAGGATCCGGAGCTGTACGCGATCCTCCGCGACGAGTGGGGCTTCGAAGGCTTCGTCGTGAGCGACTGGTACGCGGCGACGTCGACGGCGTCCGCGCTCGCCGGCATGGACCTCGAGATGCCGGGCCCGGGACGGGGAATGGGTGCGGCACTCGTCGCCGCGGTGAAGGCGGGCGCTCTCGACGAGTCGGTCATCGACGCACAGGTGATCCGGTTGCTCGACGTCTTCGACCGCGTCGGCGCCCTCGACGATCCGGGCGACGGCACCGCGAGGTCCGTCGATCTCGAGGAGGACCGCGCACTGGCTCGCGAGGCCAGCGCGGCGAGCATCGTGTTGCTCAAGAACGAGGACGCGCTGCCGCTCGATCCCGGGCTGCGGTCGCTGGCAGTGATCGGTCCGAACGCCGGCCGCGCGGTGATCATGGGAGGCGGCTCGGCGCGCGTGACGCCCCCCTACCGCACGACACCGCTCGAGGCGTTGCGGGCGGCGCTGCCCGGCGTCGAGATCACCTACGCGCC
>DASUCS010000169.1:0-4879 GCA_036275935.1 Acidimicrobiales bacterium | reverse complement strand
GCACGTCCTCGTCGCCGAGCTCCGCCTGCAACGCCGCGATCACCGCGCCCGCATCCTCCGACGACGGATGGCCGCCCGCGAAATCCACCATCGTCCCGTCGTCGCCGACCGTCACGAGGTTGCAGCGGTAGGCGACCTGGTCGGAGCGCAACTTCAGCCCGAGCGCCGCAGCCTCGATGGGCGCGCGACCCGTGTGGTACGCCGCCGGGTCGTAACCGATGATCGACATGTTGCCGACGTCGGAGCCGGGGGGCAGTCCCGGTGGGATCACGGCGGCGCGGCCGACCTCGCCACGCGCCGCGAGCGCTGCGAGCGTGGGCATCGACGCCGCCTCCAGAGGTGTGCGCCCACCGAGCGCGTCGACCGGTTCGTCGGCACAGCCGTCAGGGACGCAGACCACGTACTTCATCGAGCGCCATATTGCCGCGCGCGCGAGAGTGGCCTCATGCCGTATGCCGAAGGCCGCGTGTACTACGACGCCGACAGCCACGTCATGGAGACGTCCGACTGGCTGGTGACCTATGCCGATCCGGATCTGCGAGAGCGCATCCGCCCGCTCTACCTCGGGGGTGCCGGCAAGCTGGCCGACGACGCCGTGCGCGACGCCGACGCCCGCAAGGCCGGCCAGGTGTCGCTCGACAAGATCGAGGAAGGGCTGCTCACCCGCAAGGGATGGAGCGCGTATGGCGCGTTCGACGCAGAGGAACGAAGCCACGCGCTCGATCTGCTCGGGTTCGACAAGCAGCTCGTCTTCTCGACGTTCGCACCGACGCAGTTCCTCGACGGCGATCCCGACCTGCTCTACGGCGGCACGCGAGCTCACAACCGGGCCATGGCCGAGTTCTGCGCGCACGACGACCGTCTCATCGCAGTCGGATTCGTGCCACTCGATGATCCGCGTCTCGCGGCGGAGGCGGTCGACGAAGCACTCGCATTCGGCTGTGGCGCGATCCTCGTGCCGTCGAACCCGCCGAAGACGCACTCACCGACACATCCCGACCTCGATCCCGTGTGGGCTCGACTGCAGGACGCCAAGGTGCCGCTCACGTTGCACGTCGGTGGCGGAGGCCGGCCACTGCGCCGCAGCTTCCACGAGAACGGTCGGCCGCGGCCGACGGACTTCCTCGGCGGCGGCGAGAACATCCGGTCGAAGGACTACATGGTGCTGCACAACCCGCCGGAGGTGTTCATCGCCTGCATGGTGCTCGACGGGGTGTTCGAGAAGTTCCCGGGGCTGATGTGCGGCGTCATCGAGCAGGGCGCTCTGTGGGTTCCTGCACTGCTGCGCCGCATCGACATCGCGCAGGGCACGTTCAAGAAGAGCGAACCGCTGCTCGCAGAGTTGCCGATGCAGGCGAGCGACTACATCCGGCGCCAGGTGCGATTCACACCGTTCCCCACCGAGCCGATCTCGTGGCTCATCGAGAACGCCGGTGACGAGCTCTTCCTGTTCTCGTCGGACTACCCGCACCCGGAGGGCACGAAGGACCCGATCGGCAAGTTCGAGGCGACGCTCGAAGGCATCAGCGACGACGCGAAGGAACGCTTCTACTCGCGCAACTTCGCAGAGCTGTTCTGTCTCACGTAACTCGACACAGCGCTCGGACGCGGGCCTTCACTGCGTCCAGGTCGTTGTCGAGCGTCTCGTACTCCTCCTCGCCCCCGAGCGCCGCGGCCAACCGATCCGGGATCGGCGGATCGATCCCTGTCGCCTTGCGCACCGCGTCCGGGAACTTCGACGGATGGGCCGTCGACAGGCACACCACCCGCTCACCGTCTCGTCGCAGCTTCCATGCTGCGCCGATCCCGACCGCCGTGTGGGGGTCGGCGAGATAGCCGTAGCGCTCGTACACCTCGCGAATGACGTCGATCGTCTCTCGGTCGTCGACGCTCGCAGCAGCGAACATCGGATCACGTGGCGCCTCCACCGACCCGACCTCGCGGAATCGCACCATCAGCTCTGCCGTCCGAGCGCCGTCGCGATCGAGGAGCTCGAACAGCAATCGTTCGAGGTTCGACGAGACCTGGATGTCCATGCTCGGACTCCATGTCGGCACCACGTCGGTGGCCACGAGCGCGCCCGTCGACACCCAACGAGCGAGGATGTCGTTGGCGTTCGTGCCGATCATCAGACGGTCGATCGCCGCGCCGATGCGGCGCGCGTACCAACCCGCGAGCACGTTGCCGAAGTTGCCTGTCGGTACGGAGAACGTGCACGAAGCGCCGATCGCCATCTGACCGGTGACGTAGTACGGAATCTGCGCGAGCACGCGACCCCAGTTGATCGAGTTCATCGCGCCGAGCTGCAGCTCGTCGCGGAACACCTCGTCGGCGAACATCCCCTTCACCAGATCCTGGCAATCGTCGAAGGTGCCCGCGATCGCGATGTTGTGCACGTTCGGCTCGTGCACGGTCGTCATCTGCTTGCGCTGCACATCGCTGCACCGGCCTTCCGGGTGCAGCACGACGATCTCGAGGTTCGCGCGGCCGACACACGCGGCGATCGCCGCGGAGCCCGTGTCGCCTGACGTCGCGACGACGATCGTGCGACGTTCTCCGCGCCGTTCGAGCTCGGCGTCCATCAGACGGCCGACGAGCTGCAGCGCGACGTCCTTGAAGGCCAGCGTCGGGCCATGCCACAGCTCTTGCACCCACACGCCGTCGTCGAGCTGCGCCACGGGGCACACGTCCGGGTGATCGAAGGTGGCGTAGGCGTCGCGAAGCACCGCGATGTCGAGCTCGGTCACCACCGCCGCGACATCGACATACGACGAGGGCATCTCGCTGGGCAGCTTCGGAAGGGCGTCCGGGACGTACAGCCCGCCATCACGAGCAAGGCCTTCGAGGAGCGCTCCGGCGAAGTCGAGCTCCGGCGCGCGACCGCGGGTGGAGACGAAGTTCACGAGATCACGCGCAGCAGCGACACGACGCGGTCCACGACGTCGAGATCGCGGAGATCGCGCAACGTTGCCTGCACGTCGGCCTCCCGCGCGACGTGCGTGATGAAGATGAGTCGCGCTTCGTCTCCGAGGCCCTCTTGCTCCATCGTGCGGATCGACACCTCGTGGCGGCCGAACACCCCGGCGACCGCGGCGAGCACGCCGGGGCGGTCGGCGACCTCGAGATTCAGGTAGTACTCGCACGTTGCGTCGTCGATGGGTCGAATCGGCACGGAGGCCAAGGTCCCGATCGTGGCGCTCGATCCCTTGCGGAGATTCGCAGAAGCATCGATGAGGTCGCCGAGCACGGCGCTCGCCGTCGGGAACCCGCCAGCGCCTCGTCCGTAGAACATGAGGTTCTCGACGGCCTCGCCTTCGATGAACACGGCGTTGTAGCTCTCGCGGACGCTGGCGAGGGGATGGCTCACGGGCACCATCGCGGGATGCACGCGCACGCCGATGGCGTTGTCGACGGACTCGACGATCGCCAGCAGCTTCACGACGTACCCCAAGCGCCGCGCGTACGCGATGTCGGCTTCGGTGATGCCGCTGATGCCTTCGTGGTACACGTCGCCGGCGACGACCCGTGCGCCGAACGCGATCGACGCCATGATCGCTGCTTTCGCCCCGGCGTCGAAGCCTTCGACGTCGGCCGTCGGATCTCGCTCGGCATACCCGAGGCTCTGCGCTTCGGCCAGGGCGTCGCCGTAGGACACGCCCTCCTCGGTCATGCGGGTGAGGATGTAGTTGGTCGTGCCGTTCACGATGCCCATCACGCGGCGAATCCGCTCGCCCGCGAGCGACTCTCGCAACGGTCGGATCAGAGGTATGCCGCCCGCGACTGCCGCCTCGAACAGGAGGTCGACTCCGGCGACGTGCGCGTTGTCGAACAGTTCGGCGCCGAAGTTCGCGAGGAGCTCCTTGTTGCCCGTGACGACCGGCTTGCGCGCGTCGAGCGCTTGGGTGATCAACGTCCGGGCGGGTTCGATGCCACCGATCAGCTCGACGACGACATCGATGTTCGGATCGCTGACAACGGCGGCGGCATCGGTCGTGAGCACGCCCTCGGGCAGGTCGACGCCACGTTCCTTCGATGCGCTGCGGACTGCGACCGCGGCGACCTCGAGCTGCAGTCCGGTTCGGGCCGCGATGTCATCGCCCTGACGTTGCAGCAGCTCGACGAGCGGTCCGCCGACGTTGCCACAACCCAAGATGCCGACCCGCACCGGTTGACCCATGGGGGTCAACGGTAGTGGTGCGGGTCGGCTCCGGGATCCGCCTTAACAGGCGGGTTACGGCGCGAAGGGTTCGGTGCCGAGGGCGATGTTCACGCCGCCGAACGACGAGTGGGCGTGCATGTAGGCGACTTCCTTGCCGACGTCACCCACGCCGTTGCTGGCGGCCAGCGGGGCGATCTCGACTGTGCTCAGGATGCCGAGCGCCTTGCCGTCCTTGTCGAGGAACGCGCTGCCCGAGTCACCAGGGATGCCCGGCGTCGCGGTGTAGACGGTGTGCGACCAGCCGTTCGGCGAGTTCGAGATGACCTTGCCCTGCTTGGGGCTGAGGGTCGTGACGCCGCCACGCAACGACGAGTTGCCGTACGTGTAGCAATTGTCTCCAGCTGCCGGAAGCGGCGCGCTCGTCGCCGTCGGCCCGCCCCAGGACGGGATCGACGGGTTGACCTTGCCGTAGTCGGCGGGATCGAGCTTCACGATCGCGAGGTCGTTGTACGCGCACGTCTCGCTGTCCTTCTCGTGCGTCGTGTTCTGCATCGTGAGCCACGAGTTGTAGACCATCGTGCCCGGCTTCGACGCGCCGCCGACGGTGACCGGCGTACCGAGGGGCAACGAACCGGAGCTGCAGCCGTCCGTCGCCGTGTTGCCACCTGTACCGGAGCAATGTGCAGCCTGGCCGATGAACACATCGGTGCCGTCGGTGAA
>DASUCS010000168.1:0-4387 GCA_036275935.1 Acidimicrobiales bacterium | reverse complement strand
CGCTCCTTTGCGTCAATGCGATGACCGAACGTGGCATCGACGACGACGGTGGTGTTCTCGTAGGGATATTCCTCGAGCAACGCGCGTACTGCGCCGTCCAACTGCGCAAGGCTCGGTGTGGCGCGTCCTTCCGTCGCGATGTTCGAGCCGTCCACCACGACATGTTTTGTCTTCATCTGATACCTAAGTCAAGCAAACATTCACACATGCGTTGCGGATGATTCACCGAAATCACTTCTCATCCATCATCGACAGCACACACAACCTACGCTTCGTGACGTGCACGACGAACCAACTGCAGAGGTTGTCGACCTCCTCCAGCATCTCATTCGCAATGCATGTGTGAACGACGGAACGGTTTCCTCGGGTCATGAATCACGAAGTGTCGATGTGCTGTCCCAGTACTTCGGCAACAGCGGCTTGGACACAGAAACCTATGAAGCCGCGCCCGGAAGAAGCAATGTGGTGGTGCGCATCGAAGGTTCTGATCCCGACGCACCGTCGATGTTGTTGATGGGTCACACCGATGTCGTGCCCGTCAACGAAGAGCACTGGCAACGCGATCCGTTCGGCGGTGAGCTCGTCGACGACGAACACGGACGCGCACAAGTGTGGGGTCGCGGCGCGGTCGACATGCTGAACCTCACCGCGTCGATGGCGGTTGCAACCAAGCGGCTCGCGGAGTCCGGATTCCGTCCGAGGGGGACGCTCATCTATCTCGGTGTCGCGGACGAAGAGGCGCTCGGGACGTACGGCGCGGCGCACCTCGTCGAGCACGAACGTGACGCGGTGATCGCCGACTACGTCGTCACCGAATCCGGCGGCATCCCCATCACCAGTCCGGAGGGCATCAAGTTGCCCGTGATCGTGGGCGAAAAGGGGACCTGGTGGACGACCCTGCGGGTCCGCGGCACCGCCGGCCACGCCTCCCAGCCTTTCCGCACGGACAATGCGCTCGTGACTGCCGCCGAGGTCGTGCGCCGGATCCACGCCTACCGGCCGCCGACCGTGATGCACGACGTCTGGCGCCGCTTCGTCGAGTCCGTCGGCTATGGGCCGGAGCTGACCGCGCCGCTGCTCCAAGAGGAGGGATTCCTGGAGCTGTGCGAGTCGCTGCCCCTCGGCATGGCGCGCCAGTTCCACGCCTGCACGCACACGACCTTCGCGCCCACGGTGATCCACGGCGGCTCGAAGACGAACGTCATTCCCGACAGCGTCGACATCGAGGTCGACGTGCGCACGCTGCCCGGCCAGACCGCCGACGAGGTGCACGCGTTGCTGGACGACGCGCTGGGCGATCTCACCGGCGCGGTCGAGCTGCTGCACGCACACGACGATCCCTCGACCGCATCATCACTCGACACGCCGCTCTGGGACTCGATCACTCGCGTGACGAAGCAGTTCTACGCCGACTCCGCCACGATCCCCTTCCTCACCGTCGGTGCCACCGACGCGCGCTTCTTCCGCCGCGCCGGCGCGACCGCCTACGGGTTCGGCCTGTTCAGCACCGCGATGAACATGGAGGACTACGGCGTGATGTTCCACGGCGACGACGAACGCGTCGACGTGGAGTCGCTGCGACTGTCGACCGAGATGTGGGAGGCGCTCGCGCGCGATCTGCTGGGGTGACTCAGCCCGTCAGGCGACGTCGAAGGAGTCGAGCATCGCGGAGAAGGTGGCCGGATCGTCCGCCGCCGTCGAGTAGGTGAGGAACCACAGCTTCCCGCCCGCTGAGACAATTGCTTGGCGTCCGGAGAAGGTGATCGGGGTCCCGTCGGCGCTGTTCACGTTGGCGGTGTAGGACGAGGTCAACGCCTTGCCGGCGGGCGTGTCGACCACGTCGAACGTGGGGTTCGTCGCGCCGATCGCCGACAACTGGGACTCGGCCTGCGACTTGACCGCATCCGACGTCACGTCAACCGAACCCGGAGTAGCGATGAGGTTGACGTTGTCGTTGAAGTTGCCACCGGACGTGGTGTCGATCGCGAACAGCTTGCCGCCGTTCTGGAAGACCGACTTGATCTGCGGTCCGAGCTCGGCGAGCTTCGGATTGGCGTCGGCGAGCTGCTGGATGACCTGGTCGAGATCGGCCGACGTGAGGTCGATGACACGCAGCCGGTCCGGGAGGGCGATCGCGAACTTGTCCTTGTCATCGGAGAAGGCGCTGAAGCCGTCCGGCGCGACGATCTGTGGAGCCCCTGACGCGCTCGACGACCGGGTGCTGCTCGACGACTTCGAGCTGCTCGACCGCGACGAGCTCGACGACGAGACCGAGCTGCTGCTCTTCGTCGCCGATGCGTTCTTCTTGTTGCCGTCGTCCTTGGTGGCGAAGAAGACGATCGCCGCGATGATCGCGACCGCGGCGACGACGATGGCGATGATCGGTCCGGTGCCGAGGCCCGAGCGCGAGGGCGGCGTCGGCGCGGGCCCCGGTGTCGGCGTGGGCGTCGGCGTGGGAATGGGACCGGCGTTCGGGAACGGTTGGGTGGGCGGCGCCTCGGGCGGTTGCGCCGGCGCCTGCTCGGGCGGATACCACTTGCCATCCGACGCCTGCCACCAACCCGGACCCTGCGACTGCTCACTCATCGGTCCTACTTCCCCACCTTCGTGTAGCTGGAGCGTCCACCATACGATGCGCGGTCGTGCCCATGATCCGTGCCGCGCTGTTCGACTTCGGAGGCGTCATCTCCACCAGCCCCTTCGAGGCCTTCACTCGCTACGAGGTAGAGAACGGGCTGCCCGAGAACTTCCTACGGGGACTCAATTCCACCAATCCGGACACGAACGCATGGGCGCGACACGAGCGCAACGAGCTCGACTTCGACGAGTTCTGTGACGCGTACGAGGCCGAGGCCACCGCGGCGGGGTATCGCATCGACGCCCGCGAGGTGATCGGTTGCCTGTCCGGCGACATCCGCCACGAGATGGTGGAGGCGATCAGGAGGTGCCACGAGCGCCTGCGCACCGGACTGATCACCAACAACATGTCGCCGATGGATCGCAGCGACGAGTCACCGTTCCCCTTCTTGCGCGACCTGTTCGACGTCGTGATCGAGTCGAGCATCGTGGGTCATCGCAAACCCGATCAGCGCATCTACGAGATCGCGTGCGAAGAGCTCGGCGTGCAACCCGACGAGATCGTGTTCCTCGACGACCTCGGTGTGAACCTCAAGCCCGCCGCACAGATGGGCATGACGACCATCAAGGTGGTCGACGCCGACAAGGCGCTCGCCGAGCTCGAGGCCGCGGTCGGCTTCCCCGTCGGCTGACCTGGCGCGAGGTCCGCCATCACCCGACGGGAGTGACGAGTCGCCGACCGAGCGATCGTACGGTGACCGGCGAGGATGAACGTGAACTCGATCCCAGGCATCCGGATGCTCTCGCACTACGAGGCCCGGTATCTGAGATCCGATCTCGTCGCGGGTCTGGTGCTCACCGCGTTGCTCGTGCCACAGGGCATGGCGTACGCGGAACTCGCGGGACTGCCACCGATCACCGGCCTGTACACGTCGATCCTGTGTCTCGTCGGCTACGCGTTGTTCGGACCGTCGAAGATCCTCGTGCTCGGACCCGACTCGTCACTCGGGCCGATGATCGCAGCGACGATCATCCCGCTGATCGCCGCAGATGGAGATCCGAAGCAAGCAATCGCGCTGGCGTCTGCGCTCGCGTTGATGGTCGGCGCGATCACGACGCTCGTCGGCATCGCAAAGCTCGGCTTCATCGCCGACCTCATCTCGAAGCCCACGATCATCGGGTACATGAACGGTCTGGCGCTCACGATCCTCGTCGGCCAGCTCCCGAAGCTGTTCGGGTTCTCGGTCGATGGTGACGGATTCCTGACGGAGCTGAAGGGTTTCGTGCTCGGGGTGAAGGACGGCGAGACCGTCGGCGCTGCGCTCACCATCGGCGTGCTCGGTCTGGCCGTGATCCTCGTCTTGCAGCGGTGGATGCCGAAGATGCCCGCCGTGCTCGTCGCGGTCGTCGTGTCGATCGGCGTCTCGATCGCGCTCAACCTCGGCGATCACGGCGTGTCGTTGGTCGGTGAGCTGCCGCGCGGATTCCCGGCCCCGACGTGGCCACGAGTGGGGCTTTCCGATCTCGCCTTGCTGTTCGGTGGCGCGCTCGGCATCGCGCTCGTGTCGTTGACCGACACGATCTCCACCGCGTCGTCGTTCGCCGCGCGATCCGGTGAAGAAGTCGACGGCACCAAGGAGATGATCGGCATCGGTGCGGCCAACCTGGGCGCCGGCTTGTTCCAGGGCTTCCCTGTGAGCACGAGCGGCTCCCGCACTGCCGTGGCCGAACAAGCCGGCGCGAAGACACAGGTCACCGGCCTCGTGGGCGCGGCTGCGATCACGGTGATCTTGCTCGCCGTTCCCGGCCT
>DASUCS010000167.1:0-2484 GCA_036275935.1 Acidimicrobiales bacterium | reverse complement strand
CGAAGCCGTGCTTGATATGGCCGCGGAGGCGGGCGTCGACGACGTGCACCTCATTGCCGCGCTGGCGTTGCACCGGCGCATGACCGAAGCGGAGTTGCGCCACGCCGTCGGCGATCGCGTGTACGACGCGTTCGCGCCGAGCGGTCACCTCTACAACATGGACGCCGAGGACACCGACAACATGGCGTTCATCGGCACGACCGATCAGGGCGAGGAGGTCGAGATCGTGAAGCGGGCGGCCGAGTCCGACCTGCTCGTCTACGTGAACATCAACCTCGTCGCCATGGACGGCGGCTGGAAGTCGACCGCGACCGGCCTGGCGTCGTACCGGTCGTTGCGCCATCACCACAACGTCCACACGCTGCAGCACTCGCGCTCGCTCATGGATCGGCACAACAGCGCGTTGCACACCAGCAACTGGCGGATGGGCAAGGTCATCACGGATGCCGGCGTGAAGATCTTCCAGATCGAGACGACGCTCAACACAGACCTGTTCCCGCCACCCTTCGAGTTCCTCATGAAGCGAGAGTGGGAGTGGTCGGCCAAGGACCGGGGGCTGTTCCTCGCGTCGAGCAAGAGCCTGGCGCGCACGCCGAATCGCATGGCCCGCCAGATCTTCCACTCGATCAAATCACCGCATCAGATGACGAGTGTGCAGGCCGGTGAAGTCGATCCCGTCCACGAAGAGACGCTGCGGAACGTGCATGCGCAGCAGCTCGTCGAGGTCGAGGGACAGACCGACATCCTGACGATGGGTCTGCCCTACGTCGGTCCGTACAACGTGAACTCGATCATGAACCCGATCCTCGTGATGTGCCTCGGCCTCGGGTACTTCTTCAATCTGTACCGCGGGAAGCCGCTCGTGCGTGAAGGTGGCGTGCTCATCATGAGCCACCCCACACCGTGGGAGTTCCACCCGGTGCATCATCCGAGCTACATCGACTTCTTCGAGCAGGTGCTGTCCGAGACGACCGATCCGGTGCGCATCGAAGCCGAGTTCGAGAAGGACTTCGCCGAGGACGAGTGGTACCGCCATCTGTACCGGACGAGCTACGCCTACCACGGCGTGCATCCGTTCTACATGTGGTACTGGGGTGCGCACGCGTTGCAGCACCTCGGCCGCGTCATCATCGTCGGCGGCGACCCGCGCGCCGTGCGCCGGCTCGGGTTCATGGCCGCGTCGACGATGAACGACGCATTTGAGATTGCATCCGACGTCGTCGGCCGGTCCCCGTCGATCACGCATCTTCACGCGCCGCCGATCCTGTTGGCCGACGTCAAGTGAAGGTTCCCCGGCTCCCGATCAAGGTGTCGGCCGGCTTCCCCTACCGCGCGGCGCCGACGCCGAGCTCCGTCGAACCGGCGCGTCGCAAGAAGTACACCGGCATCGACTACGACACCGAGTGGGCGCGCTCGTTCAGCGCGCGCCTCGCCCGCCTCGCCGTGCTCGAGGGTGTCATCACGCCGACGATGCGCGTCCTCGCGTCGCCGGAGCGCCGCGGCCTCGACAATCTCGCGGATCTTCGCAAGTCCGATCCCGCCGAGCCGGTCATCTTCGCCGCCAATCATCACAGCCACGTCGACACGCCGCTGCTCTTGAGCTCGATTCCCGAGCCGTGGCGGCATCGCATGTTCGTCGCCGCCGCGGCCGATTACTTCTTCACCGGTCGTGTCACGTCGACGGCGAGCGCCCTCGTGCTGAACGCGATCCCCATCGAGCGCACTCGCGTGTCCCGTCGGTCGGCCGACGACGCCGCCGAGCTCATCGACGATGGTTGGAGCCTGCTCATCTATCCCGAAGGCGGACGCTCGCCCGATGGCTGGGGCCAGCCCTTCCGGGGCGGCGCCGCGTACCTCGCCCTGCGCTGCGGCGTGCCCGTCGTGCCGGTCCACATCGAAGGCACGGGTCGCATCCTGCGCAAGGGCAAGAAGCGCCCGACACCTTCCGCGACCCGGCTGACGTTCGGGCGGCCGCTGTGGGCCGACGAGTCCGAAGACTCCCGCCGCTTCGCCGTGCGCATCGAGCGAGCGGTCGCCGCGCTCGCCGACGAGGCCACCACCGATTGGTACACCGCCCGCCGTCGTGCACACGAGGGAACGACGCCTGCGCTCGCGGGACCCGACGCACCGTCACCGTGGCGCAGGGCATGGGCGTTGGGTGACCGGGGACCCAAGCGCCGTCGCGTTTCGCAACGAACGTGGCCCGACCTCGGCTGAACCGCCCGGTCTAGCGAGTTGGTGTGGGGTGCGGAGGCGCCGGTTCCGGCGGCGTGGGCGCAGCAAGCACCGATTGCCAGTCGATCTGCTCGTGGACCGCGTGCGCTCCGCCGCGGAGTCCGAACAGCCTTTTCGCATAGACGAGGTACACGAGGATGGCGACGTTCACCACGAGCGCGCCGACGCGGAACACGCTCACACGATCGAGCAGCTCGTGGATCTCGAACGGCAGGAACCCAGCCGTGGCCACCACGGTGAGGTACTCGG
>DASUCS010000166.1:0-4087 GCA_036275935.1 Acidimicrobiales bacterium | reverse complement strand
GCGTCGAGATTTCTCGGCGTGCTGAACGATCGGGCCCACGCCACGCCCAAAGGCGGCGAACGCCTTGGGTAGGCACCGACTTTTCTAGACTGGTGTCGATGACGAGGATCCTTCACCTCGAGGAGTGGGCGGGACAGTGGGTCGGCGTCAACCAGCGCGGCGAAGTCGTCGTCAGCGGGTCCACTGTCGAGGAGCTCGTCAGCAAGGCGACGACCGAGGGCATCGGCGACATCGAGGTCGTGCAGGCGCCCGACCCGGCGGACGCCGTTTCCTACGGGCTCGCCTGACCGCCGGGCGTGCCCGACGCCTGGACCTACCGGTACACCGACTTCGGCGAAGGTCGGCAGCGTGCTCCGTTCGCGATCCTGCGCGCAGCGATCCCAGTGAGCGGCCCCGGATCGACCATCTCGTTCTCGGCGTTGACCGACACCGGCGGACCCATCACGGTCATCTCGCGATCGTTTGCCAACGTACTCGGTGACCTCGTGCCGACAGACGAGGAGATGACGCTCAGAGTCGGCGGCGCCAGCTCAACCGGCGCGCTGTTCAGTGTCCAGCTCGACCTGCATCCGCCGACCGGGGTGCACGACGCGCCGCGTCGGTGGGACGGCCCGGTCGCGGTGATCGAACCGTGGCCGCACACCGGGACAGCGGTGATATTCGGACAGCACGGCTTCCTGGACGCGTTCACCGTCACATTCGGTCCGACTGGCTTCGCCCTCGAACCCGGCGGCGCGTTCGATGAACGCTTCGCGACCGGTTGAGACCAGCGAACAGCCACAGCCGACTGAGGATCGGCGCCCTTTTCCGGCGATCAGGGACACGGTCATGATGTGCAGCGGGGGATTCACGGGTGAGCTTCGACTGTTGAGTGAGCCGACGGAAGACGGCATCGAGATCCGCACGGTCGACGCGGATGACGTTCCGGCGCTGATCGCGCTCGTGCGTCGTTGCTACGGCGAGTCGTACACCGAACCCGAGTTCTACGACCCGTTCGCGCTGCGGGCCGAGTTGGTGTCGCACCGCCTGGTCTCCATCGGCGCCGTGGTCGGTCGTCGGGTAGTGGGACATCTCGGTACTCGCATCCCGATCCCCGGCGATGTCGTCGTCGACACCGTCGGCGGCGTCGTCGACCCTGAGTACCGCGGCTGGGGGTTGACCGCGCGGATGGGTGCTCGCATGGTGGAGGGGTACCGCGAGCGAGGTGTTGTCGCCGCCCACCACGTGGCGACCGGCGCGCATGACCGCACGCAGCGTTTGCTCGTCGCCTCCGGTGGGGTTGCCACCGGAGCGCTGCTCGGTCACGTACCGGCGGAGACTGACTATCGGGGCATCGAGCATGGCTTCGGCGACAGCCGCATCGGTGTCGTCGTGTACGTGCAGACCTATGGTCGTCTCGAGCCGCTCGACGTCTACCTGCCCGAGGGCTACGCGGAGACGGTCCTCGGCCTGTACGGCCAACTGGGTCTCGAGCGACGCGTGCGTTCGGTCCCCGATGCCGACTCCGCGAGCACAGACGCGGCGTATGGGTGGATCGGCTCAGCAGTTCACGACGCGCCACACGGCATGTCTTCGTTCCGCTTCGGCCGACTCGCGGGAGGCGCGTTGCGACCCGCGATCGAACTGCTCGACGCGGCGCGTGCAACCAGTCAGCCGGTGGCCTATGCCGATGTGCCGATCGCTGACCCGCGCAGCGTCGAGTTGATCGAACAGTTGAACCACTCCGGCTTCTTCTTCGGCGCGCTTTTGCCGGGAACCGACCGTTCCGAAACCATCCGCCTGCAGCGACTCCACGGTGTACCCATCGCACCACACGCGATCGTGACCGCCTCGCCGCAAGGCCAACTACTGGTCGACTGGATCACCAGCCAACACAAGCGTGAGGCGCAGTAGGGAACGATCCCTCCCAGTCCATCGTGCTCAGAGCGCTGGCTGCACGTCGTCGTTCACGACCAACTCCCCGCTTGGAGGAACGAGATCGACCCGGCGTTGGAGGGCACCCTCGTCGTGTAGTCACCGCCAACATTCGGGGACAGGTTGTGGACGATCGATACCGAGCGGATTCGCGTCGACTCTCGCAGCTCGCGATGTGCGCGCGATCGGTACATACAGGTCGGGTGTTCGGAGCTGTTATCGCGTGCTGTGGGTGTCGAGTTGTGTGATGGCCCAGCGTGCCCAGTCTTCGTAGGCCGTGAGCGCGCGCAGACCGTTCTCGAGTGCGATGCGTCCGTAGCGGTCGAGTTCGGTTTCGTTCCAGTTCGTCGACGCCTTCACTTGTTCGAGTAGTTCGTGGAAGGTCTTGTAGGCCTCGGCTTCGCGTTCGAGGTAGCCGCGGGCTTCGTGGGGCGCGACCGCCCACAAGAAGAAGACGCGCAGGACGGCGTCGTTACGACGGTTGCGTTCGGGGGTGACGTCGGTGATCCAGTGGCTCAGCTCGTCGCGACCCGACGGGGTGATGGCGTACTCCTTGCGGTTCCGGGCGCCTTGAGCGGTGACTTCGACGAGTCCGTCGTTGGCCATGCGGTTGAGCTCGGTGTAGAGCTGGCTCTGGGTGGCGGGCCACACGAAGGCGAGCGTGGAGTCGAAGCGTTTGAGGAGGTCCCAGCCGCTGCCGGGCTGGTCGGCGAGCAGTCCAAGGAGACCGTGGCGGAGGCTCATGACTCCAATATATCACTCTTGACATGTTAGGAGTAGAGGCTTATGTTCTGACCTGTCACTTGTGGAAGATCAGAGGAGGCCACCATGTCGAACCTTCGGAACCTCGCCCCGTGGGCCCTGTTCTCAATCGGATGCGCCATCGCCGACTGGCGCGTCGCCGCTCCTTCAGCGTTGGCGGTGTGCGTCGCCAACGCCATCGCTCGCCGCCAAGCCGGTGAGACCGCCGACGAGATGGCGGTGGCCGGCATGGTGTTCTTCGGTGCGGTCACGATCCTGAGCGGCGCCGACCCGACCTCACCGGTCCGCGACTACCTGCCGGCGTTGACCGCCGCGGCGATCGGTGCGGCCATGTTGGTGTCGGTGGTGCGCGGCCAGCCATTCACGCTCCCGTTCGCGCGACGGTCGACTCCACCGGCGATCTGGGACGACCCCCGGTTCGTGCAGGCCAACGCGATCATCTCGATGGTCTGGGCCATCAGCGTGCTGGCGACCGCTGCGGCGTTGGCACTGCTGCACGCCACCGCCCCTCATGCGGTCACGGCAGCTCTCGCCGTGCAGGTCGCCGGGTTCGTCGTACCGATGCGGTTCACCAAGATCTACCGCGGTCAACTCCGCGCCCGCTTCGCCGCCGCCTGAACAACGGAGCACGCGACATGAGCACCGCACTGTTTCACCACGCCGGCAACTTCCGGCCCGTCACCGACGAACTCACCACCTTCGACCTGCCGATCACCGGCCAACTGCCCGCCGAGCTGCACGGCACCTTCATCCGCAACGGCCCCAACCCGATTGGCGCGGCAACGCCGCACTGGTTCATGGGCGACGGGATGGTCCACGGCGTGCGCATCGAAGACGGATCCGCTCGCTGGTACCGCAACCGAACCGTGCGCACCACCCGATTGGCCGGTGCGCCCCCAATCCGACCCGACGGATCACGCGACCTGACCGCTGGCCAGGCCAACACCAACGTCATCCGTCACGCCAACCGAATCCTCGCCCTCGAGGAATCGTCCCTGCCCTACGAGCTCACCGCCGAGCTCGACACCGTCGGCCCATTCGACTTCGACGGTGCATTGACGCGTCCGATGACCGCGCACCCCAAGATCTGTCCACGCACCGGTGAACTGCACCTGATCGGCTACGACTTCGCCCCGCCCTATCTCACCTACCACGTCGCCGACGCCCACGGTCGTCTCATCTTCAGTCGCGACATCGACATCCCGGCGCCCGTGATGATGCACGACTTCTGTCTCACCGAGCACTACGTCGTGTTCCTCGACCTACCCGCGGTGTTCGATCTCGACCTCGCGCTCCACGGGACCATGCCCTTCCGGTTCGAACCCCACCACGGCGCACGGCTCGGGCTGTTGCGACGCGACCACCCACGGTCAGTCGTCACCTGGATCGACATCGAACCGTGCTACGTGTT
>DASUCS010000165.1:0-16905 GCA_036275935.1 Acidimicrobiales bacterium | reverse complement strand
CCCAGGTCGCCGATCTCCCACAGCACGCGCGCTTCGCCGAGCGGTCGATCACGTGCGAGGTAACGATCGTTCAGCGCACCGACCCGCTGCGTGACGGCGCGGTTGAAGCGCCGCGCCCGGTCGATCAGCTCCGGATCCACGGTCTCTGACCTTAGTCAGAGATCGTGGCCTCGACCAGGACTCGTGCGGCCCACCGCACGACCTCCTCCTCGCGCTTCGCGTCGAGACCCCGGACGTCGCGCAGCACGACCATGGCCTCCCAGCCGAGCACGAGCGAGAGGGCCGACACGAGTCGCTCGTACTGCTGCGCAGTCACGCGGTCCTTCAGCGGTTCGACGGCCCGTTCGATCCATTCGACGCGGCGATACCCGCGACGCTCGCCTTCGGCGGCGGGCGGTGCATCCACCGTGAGCCGAATGATCTTGCGGCCGAGCGGCAGCGTCTCGGGTGCGAGCTCGACGAGCTTCTGCGCGAGGGCGTCGGTGCGAGCGATCACGTCGTCTCCGTAGCGATCCTGGTCGAGTGCGGCGTCGATCGTCGCCTCGCTGAGCAGCGCGACGGTCGCGTCGAGCAGCAGCTGGTCGACGGTCGGGAAGTACATGTAGATCGTCCGCCTGGACACGTCCGCCGCCGCGGCGATCTCGTCGATCGAAGGCGTCTTGCCGTCCGCGACGAGCTGACGGGTCGCGGCGACGATGGCGGTTCGCGTACGCCGGCGTTGCGCGGCTCGGCCCGACGGCGAAGCTTCCCGGGCCGGTGGATCCTGGTCGTGACGGTCGCCCATCCCACAACTATAACGATGTGCAGTCGTTGCACGCTCATGCAATCCACTGGCCGCCGGGCGCCCTACGGCCGGCTCAGGACGACGGAGGGGGGAGGATCTCGATGCCGTTGTCCGCGGCCACCCCGAGGACCCGCGGGATGTCCGGCTGGTGCGGCACCGGCAACGTCGGCGCGGCTGCCGGCTCGCCCAACGCCTGGAAGAACCGCTCTCCCCCGCCGGGCGTGCTGCGCTCGTTCTTCGCGGATCTCGGACGCCAGCGCGATCTCGTCAGCGCGCTCGAAGCGGCCCGCGCCGATGCGATCACGGCGCAGCTCGAGCTGGCGACGATGGCACAGAGCAGCGTCGACGGCAGTGCTCCCTTCCCGGAACGCATCGCCATGGGCGCGCTCACGATGCGCTTCGTTGCCGACTTCCATCGCCTCGTCGAGGAGTGGACGACATGGGCGGCGCGAGAGGTCGCGACCTGGGAGCACGCCGACGGCCGTGAATGGAAGGGCGCCCGGAAGGTCATGTCCGACATCGCCAACTCGACGCAATGACCGGCGGGTGGCGGCTACTGCCTCGAGAGCACGTACACGCGCTGTGTCAGCTTGCCGATCATCCGGTAGATGAACCAGAAGGCGTCGTTCAGCTTGATGTCGTACGCCGCTCGACCGAATCGAGCGATGTAGCGCTCTGGATCGCGTCGAAGGCGCGCGGCAGCAAGTAGCTCACGTCCCGCCTTCCCACTTGCCTCTTCCGCGGCCTCCACCGTCTCACTGCCGAGGTCGATCATGTCGGCGATGACGAGGTCCGCTTCTGCCGCGGCGGATTCGAAGAACTCCGGAGTGTTCCGCCGCGCCGATTCCTCGCCGCCCCAGAACCACGCAGCCTCACGCGGCTCCAGCAACTCGGTGCTGAACAACTGGTACACGACAACGAACCCGCCGGGTCGCAGCACGCGATGGCATTCACGAAGCACTGTGACGAGGTCGTCGACCACGTAGAGCAGCTCTCGGCACAGCACGAGATCGGCATGCGCGTCCTCCATCGGGATCGCTTCGGCGGTCCCTCGTTCGAAACGGATTCGGCCGTCCGTCGACGCCGCTGCCGTGCGAGCGTTGCGCATGCGCGCCTCGAGCGGGTCAATGCCGAGAACGTCGAAGCCGAAGCGCGTTGCCAGTTCGAGCGACTGACTCCCTTCGCCGCAACCCACGTCCACCACGGTTGCACCGACATCGAGCGGCAAGCCTGCGATCACATCGAAGAGCACCGCGTGGCTTCGCGGCGAGAGGCTCACCGCGAGCGCGTCATTGAGCTCCTCCTCGATGAGGTCGTACTCGTCGTGCTCGAGCGGTGGATCCGTCATTCCTGCATTTTCGCCACCCGGCCCGTGACCCGTACGCTTGCGCGGTGCTGGGGGCACGAGTGTGATCGGCGCGGTCTTGGCGTTGATCGGCGCGACCTTGATCGGGGCGGGCCTGGCGCGCCAGCACGCCGCCGCGGGGACCGTCGAGGAACACGCCGCAATGGATCCTCGACTGTTCCTCAAACTGATGCGTCGCAAGTCGTGGCTGATCGGCGTCGCGCTCGCCAACGGCGGGTTCGTCTTCATCGCGAGTGGCATCGCCACCGGACGCCTCTCGATCGTGGAACCCATCGGCGCCACCCAAGTGCTGTTCGCATTGTTCTTCGCCGCTCGCGCGTCGGGGCGGCATCTGTCTCGTCCCGAATGGATCGCGGCGGGCGCCGCGCTCGCGGGGGTCGGCGGTTTCCTCGTGGTCGCCGCACCGCAGGAAGGTGCGAGCATCGACCCGGCGGTGTCGTGGTCGGTCCCGATCGTCGGACTCGTCGTGCTGGTCGTGGCCGGCCTGGTGTTCAGCCGAGCGCTGAGCCGGACGCAACGAGGTGTGGTGCTCGCCGCGCTGGCTGGTCTGACGTTCGGAACGTCGGACGCGCTCATCAAGGTGATGTCGGACCACGGTGCAGGAGGGCTCGTGACCCACTGGTCGCTGTACGCGTGGATGGCGGCCGGAACGATCGCACTGCTCCTCCAGCAGAGCGCGTATCAAGCGACGCACCTCGGCGCCGCGATGCCTGCAACGAGCACACTGGCACCGACAACCGCCACGCTGCTCGGCGCGGCGATGCTCGGTGAGCAATTGCGCGGCGGCTGGGCTGTTCCCGTCGAGATCGCGTTGTTCGGCCTGCTGCTGATGGGCGTCGCCCGACTCGCGGCATCGCCGGTGTTGAGCGACGACGCAACGCCCGCCGTCGCGCTCGTCGCCGACTGACGACGATGCGCCGGCCCCACCTGAGGTTTGCGGGCATCGCGGTGGTCGCCGCGCTCACAGCAGCGTGTAGCAGTGGAGTGCACATCGAGTTCGAGACACGGGCGCGCATGGCTCCCACCGCGGCGTCGAGTGCGTCGACTGCTGCGCCTGTCACCGGTGGCGCGATCAACACAGGCACGGCGTCCGCACCGAGCGGGCAGTCCGCTGGTCTCGTCGCGGACGCGGCCGCAGCGCCCACCGCCGCGCCCATCAAACTCGGCATCGTCCTGCCGCTGCAGGGCGGGCAGCGGTCCTTCGGCGAACCGGTGCTGCGGACGACCCAGGCGTACATCGACGAGCTCAATGCGCACGGTGGCGTGAACGGATCGCCGCTCGAGCTCATCTCTTACAACGCATGCCTCGTGTGTCAGGACGACGCGTTGCAGGCGGTACGACGGCTCGTCGAGGAGGACAACGTCTTCGCCATCGTCAACACGTACGTGATGGTCGTCGCGTTCCAGCCGGTCATCCCCTACCTCGTGCAGAAGGGAGTGCCGCTGATCCAGGGCGGCTCGGAGGCTCAGACATCCGACGCGCTGTCACCAGTGAACTTCGCGACCGCGCCGCCCGGCGCGTTCTACGCCAACTTCCTGCCGGCGATGGCGACCGACTACGTGCACGCAACCCGCATCGGGATCACGTACCTCGATGTGCCGTCGGAGGCGAACGGTGTGCCGATTCTCGAGCGGCAGCTCGCCGCCAAGGGCGTGGAAGTCGTGGACAGCGAGCCCATCGGGGCTGCAGAAGACGCGGTCACGAACATGGACGCAGTGGTCACCAAGATGCGCGCGAACGGCGCGCAGGCCGTGCTGGCAACCAATCCTGTGCTCGTGATCTACGGGCGACTCGCCGCCGACCGCCAGGGCTGGTCGGCGCAGTGGTTCGGCCCCGCGGCCTGGAGCCGCCTGGTCGAGGACTCGTGCGGGGTGACGTGCGACGACCTCGTGCTGACGGAGACCGCGGGCTTGTCGTGGGTCGACCGCGACTCGCCACAGATGCACGAGTTCGTCGACACACTCGCTCGCCGCTATCCCGGCGGCGAGCTGAGCGGCCACACACTGGCGGCCTGGGTCGGGATGCAGTTGACCGTCGAAGCGCTGCGGCGTTCGGGTCCTGACCGCGCCGCCTTCATCGCCACCCTCGAGTCCTTCTCGGACCTCGACCTCGGTACCACCTCACCGCTCACCTTCTCACCCGACCGGCACCTCGGCGGAACGAGGTCGACGCTCTTGCGCCTGCAGGGTGGCAAGTACGTCGCCGTGAGCGAACCTCTCACCTACGGCGAGGCGTCGCTGTGACGCTGGTGCAGTACGGAGTGCTCGGACTGGCCAGCGGCGCGATGTACGCGCTGCTCGCGGTCGGCATCGTCCTGGTCTATCGAGCGACGGGCGTCCTCAACTTCGCGCACGCGTCGATGGGAATGGCGTGCGCGTACGTCAACTTCGAGCTGATCGAGCGCTACAACCTCTCCGTCGGCATCGCGCTGATCATGGCAGTGACGTTCGGCGCGTTGCTCGGCATCATCGTGCACGAGTGCGTCTTCCGCCCCATGGCGAACACACCGCAGGTCGTGCGCTTGCTTGCGTCCTTCGGCCTCGCCGGCGTCATCCAAGGCGCGGTCGGACTCCTGTGGGGCAGGCTCGGCACTCCGAACCCGTTCGGCCACAGCCTCTTGGCCCTCGATCGCGGCATCGACATTGCCGGCATCTCCGTCCCATGGCAGCGCGTCGCGGTGATCGTGGCCGGACTCACGACCGCGATCACACTCACGCTCGTCGTGCAGCGCACGACGTTCGGCGTGCAGATACGTGCACTCGCGCAAAATCCACTCGCGGCACGCCTGGCTGGCATCGACGACCGTCGTCTCCAACGACGCGTGTGGGCCTTTGCCGGCGCGACGGCGGGTCTGGCCGGTGTGCTCATCGTGCCCTTCGGCGCGCTCAACCCGCTGTCGTTGAACGGCTTCGAGCTACAAGCCTTGGCCGCGGCCGTCGTCGGCGGATTCGCGAGCCTCCCCGCCGCGGTCCTCGGCGGTCTGGGCATCGGTGTCGTCCAAGAGCTGTTGGTCGCTGCGCCCGAGCCGATCAACGGACTGCGCAGCGCGATCGCATCGGTCGTCGTGCTCGTGCTGCTCGTGGTCGGGGTCGAGCGCTTCTTCGTGTCGACCCAGGAGGCCAAGGCGTTGGAGGGCGACGACCGGCCCGCCGCATCGGCGGCGCGGGCCGTCGTGCTCGGACCACCGAAGGCCTGGTTCGCCGGAGCGGCGGTGGTCGCGTGCATCATCGCCGTGTTGTCCGGGTTCTGGGCCTTCGTCGTCGCGCGCACGTTGATCTACGCGTTGCTCGCGCTGTCGCTCGTGGTGCTCACCGGTTGGTCGGGTGAGGTCTCACTCATGCCGGGCACGTTCGCAGGTGTCGGCGCTTGCCTCGCTTGGGTGCTGGGCACCCGCTACGGCTACCCCATGCCGCTCGTGCTCCCGTTGGCGGCGATCGCCACGGTGCCCGTGTGCGCGCTCGTCGGCGTCGTCGCGCTGCGGTTGCGGCCCCTGTACGTCGCGGTCGCGACGATCTCGCTGGCAGGACTGTTCGAGCAGACGCTGTTCCGGCAGGGCTGGTTCGCCAATCGGGGCGCGGCCATGACCGTCGACAGGCCCTCGCTGCTGCACGGCGACCGTGCGTTCGCGCTGGCGGTGCTCGCAATCGCGGTCTGTGCGTTCGCCTTCGTCGCTGCGATGGGTCGCGCTCGCACCGGAAGGGCGATGTGGATGGTGCGCGACAACCCACGCGCTGCTGCGGCCGGCGGCGTGAACCCGGTGAAGTACCGACTCCTGTCGTTCTCGCTCTCGGCGTCGATCGCGGGGTTCGCCGGCGCGTTGTTCGCCTATCTGCTCGGCACGTTCAACACGGAGACCTTCGGCTTCCTCGTCCTGTCGCTCGCGGTCTTCGGTCTGGCGATCGTGGGCGGCATCCGTTCGCCCCTCGGGGCCGCAGTCGGCGCGTTCCTGTTCGTCTACGTGACCGAGGTGTTCCGCACGTCGGGCTCGATCTCGGACTGGACGTCGGTCGTGATCGGCGTCGGGATCGTCGTCGTCCTCGCCCGCACGCCCGACGGCGTGGTCGGGACGGTGCAACGCGTTGCGCACTCGATGCGACCGGCCGGGGCGGAACGTGGCTGACGAACTCGCGCTCGAGGCTCGGGAGGTGACCGTCCGGTTCGGCGGCCTCATCGCCGTCGGCCACGTCGACCTCACTGTCGCACCCGGTGAGATCGTCGGCGTGATCGGTCCGAACGGCGCTGGCAAGACGACGCTTCTCGACGCGATCTGCGGCTACACCCCACCCGATGCCGGGACGGTGTACGTCGAGGGCACCGACGTGACGCGCATGCTCCCCTACGCGCGGGCGCGCCTCGGACTCGGACGATCGTTCCAAGACGCTCGCCTCTTTCCGAGCCTCACCGTCCGAGAGACGCTTCTCGGCGCGTTCCATCCGTCGTTCACGTCGAGCGCGCTGACCGAAGGACTCAGCCTCCGCTCCAGCCGACGCGAGGAACGCGACGCACACGACAGCCTCCGTCCACTGCTCGACCTCGTCGACGTCGAGCGTTACCTCGACCATCGCATCGCAGAGCTGTCGTTCGGAACCACGCGTGCGGTCGAGCTCGCGTGGCTGGCGGCGCGACGCCCGTCGGTGCTGTTGCTGGACGAACCCGCGTCAGGACTGCAGCAGTCCGAGGTGCGCGCCCTCGGCAACGTGATCCAACGCGTGCGTCAAGGCGGAGCGGTCGTGCTCATCGACCATGACGTTCCGTTCGTCGCCGGATTGGCGGACCGTCTCATCGCGATGGACCTCGGGCGAGTCGTCGCTGACGGTCGCCCATCTGACGTCCTCGAACACCCCGACGTGGTCGCGTCGTACCTCGGTCGCGGTCAGTACGCAGAGCCCAGCCGATGAGACTGCGACTTCTGGGACTGGCTGCAGTGCTGGCCGTCGTCGCCGCACCATCACTCGCCGACGAGAGCCCGCCGCCCCCGATCACCGCCCACTCGTTCACGATCTCGGCGCAGGCGTACCCGGAAGCCGTGGTACCGGGCCGCGGCGGAACCGAGCTCGGCTCGCGCGAGCTGGCCACACAGCTCACGATCACCAACGCGCCCGCGTCGGCCTACGCGCGCTCCGCCCTCGTCGACAACGGCGCCATCGAGCTGTACACCGGTCCGCCTCCCCCGGGCTCGACGGCGGAGTGCGACACGACCGCGTCGAACCAGGCGCCGGACGCCAGCGCGACTCCTGGCGGGGCCAAGCTCACCGCCTCGTGTCGACCGGCCCCGAGCGCCACTGCATCCGCGACCGGCGCGCTCGCGAACGGGTCGGCACGTTCGGCGAGCGCGTCGGCATCCGGGGACGGCGGAGGTGACGCCGTCCGCGCGTCGGTGGGCGCCGAGGTCCACGACCTGATGTTCGGGCCCGTGCAGGTCGGCACCGCGAGGTACGACGCGTCCGGCGCGGCCAACGGGATTGCGGGCGAGGCCTCGGGCAACGCGGCGGTCAGCGCGTCGGACGCGTCGGTCGCGGGGATTCCCGTGACGATCGACGGCGACGGAATCCGCGTCGATGACACTCGCGTCCCGACCGAGTTGGCGGGATCGGCGACGAAGGCCGTGCACGACGCGCTCGCGCAAGGCGGCTACGCCGACGTCCGATTGGTGCAGCCGTCGGTGCTCGTGGCCGCGGACGGCACGTCCGTGCAGATCGCAGGTGGTGGCCTGTTCACGGAGTTCCAGTCGAACGATCCCACGCAGCCCTACTTCGTGCACACGACGTTCGTCGGCGGCGCGCTCACCTTGTCCGTCGGTGGTCAGCTGTCGACGGCGGCCGCACCACCGTTGCTCGTCGACGGCCCGACTGCACCTTCGAGCGAAGGAGGTGCCGCCGTTGCGTCACCACCCGCAACGATCGCTCCAGCCGGAGCTGCGCCCGCACCCGCGCCTCCCGATGTCCTCGCGCTCCGCGCCGGGTACCGAGGGCCGTCATCGACCTTGGCGTGGGCGTGGACCGTGATTGCGTTCGCGGTGACGATTGCCGTCGCCGCGGCGTGGCGTCGCCGTCTCGCACCGGCATGGAACACCGTCGCCGATCGGTACCTGCGCGGATGAACCGTCCCGTCGCGCATCGTGCGCTCGGTGCGCTGATCGCACTCGTGCTGGTCGCTGCGCTGCTCGCGCTCGCCGCTGCTCCAACGGGGGCCACCACACCCGAAGCGACCGTACCGAATGACGCTCGGATCTCGGTCCGACACGACGTCGGCTCGTCGGTCGCGTTCCTCACAGTGCGACGCAGCGAACTGTCGGTTGTCATCGCCTATCACCGCGCGAAGGGATGGTTCGCCGCACCGTCTCCTGCCGTGCCGAGAACGGTCGACGTCTCGTGGACCGCGACGCAGGGAGACGGACCGGTGCCCGCGCTCGCGGCCGCGTACGGCCACGCGGCGGGCGGCACCGTGCGAGTGACGTGGGCCGACGGCCACATCGACACGGCGGCCGTCGGCACCGACGGACTCTGGCTCGTCGTGCGCGCCGGTGCCGTACCGCTCTCGGGTATCGACGTCGTGCGCGCCGACGGCACCGTGGTCTCTCACCAGGCGGCACCATGAGCGGCGCACGATTGGAGGTACGAGGTCTCGACGTCGCCTACGGCCGGGTCACCGTGTTGCACGGAGTGGACTTCGACGTGCACGCCGGCGAGATCGTCGCGCTCCTCGGCACGAACGGAGCGGGGAAGTCCACGCTGTTGCGCGCGATCTCCGGCATCCTCGCCCCACGCGCCGGACGCGTGCTGCTCGAAGGCCGGGACGTCACCGGCACGCGCCCTGCCGCGCTCGTTCGCCAGGGCATCGTGCAGATGCCGGGCGGTCGCGCGACCTTCCCGGGGCTCTCGGTGGCCGAGAACCTGCGCATCGGCGCGATCACGGTGGCTCGCGACGAGCGCGCCGCCAGGGTCGACGAGGTCATCGAGCAGTTCCCGATCCTGCGCGAGCGCGCCGGCCAACTGGCGGGATCACTCTCGGGAGGGCAGCAGCAACAGCTCGCGCTTGCTCGGGCGCTGATTCCGAAACCAAGCGTGTTGCTCATCGACGAGCTCTCCCTCGGCCTCGCGCCGGTGATCGTGAGCGAGCTGCTCGCCGTGCTCGATCGATTGCGGCGTAACGGCATGGCGGTCGTGCTCGTGGAACAACATGTCGACCTCGCGCTCGACGTCGCGGACCGCGCGTACTTCCTCGAGCGTGGCGAGGTCCGGTTCGAAGGCGCGACCGCGGACCTGCGCGGACGAACGGATCTGCTGCGGGCGGTGTTCCTCGCCGGTGCCGTTGATTGACTCGTCAGTCAACAAGCCGTAGGTTCCGACGCTGATGTCGCGTGTGCCGCTGCTGCCGCCGGAGGACGCCCACGCCGCAGCCGAATCGGTCGGCGTGTCCTCCGCCGCCGCCGACCTCAACGTCTTCCGTGCCTGGCTCCACGCGCCGCAGGTCGCGGGCTGGCTGCACGAGCTGATCATGGGCCTGCTCTGGCACGGCACGCTCGAGCCCAAGTTGCGAGAGCTCGTCATCATGCGGCTCGGCTGGTCGACCCGCTCGGACTACGAGTGGACCCAGCACTGGCGCATCGCCACGGAGTTCCTCGGTCTCGATGGCGACGATCTGCTGGCGACGCGCAACTGGCGTGAGGAGGCACGGTTCGGGCCCCGGGAACGGGCCATCCTCGCCGCGACCGACGACGTCGTCGAGCTCGGCTCGATCGGAGATGCTGCGTGGGACGCCTGCGCGACCGAGATCGGCGGCGAGCCTGCGCTGCTCGTCGAGATCACCGCCGTGATCGCGGTGTGGCGCATGGTCTCCACCTTCCTGCTGAGCATGGAGGTCCCGCTCGAGCACGGTGTGTCGTCGTGGCCGCCGGACGGCGCCGCGCCGTGACGAGGGACCCGACGTGACCTCGGCGAAGCCCAAGGTGCTGCGCAGAGCGGTCAGCGACGCCGAGAAGGAGCGGCGGCGCGACGAGATCCTCGCGGCGGCCAAGAAGGTGTTCGCCCGCCGCGGCTACGCGTCCACCACGGTCGCCGACATCGCCAAGGCCGCACGAGTGTCGTACGGCTCGGTGTACTGGTACTTCGACTCGAAGGACGCGTTGTTCCACGAGTTGATGGAGGCCGAGGAGCAGGCGTTGCGCGAAGCGATCGCCACGAGTCTCAGTGCACTCGAGCCGGGTGCGGACGGCGAAGCGTTCTTTCGCGCGGCAGTCACGGGCACGTTCCAGTTCTTCGAAGCCGACAAGGCGCTCGTCCGTCTCCTCTTCCGCGACGCGCACTCACTCGGTGGACGCTTCGAGCGCCACCTCGCCGGCATCTACGAACGGTTCATCGAAGACATCGAAGCGAACATCGTCGCGGCACAAACGCGCGGCGACATCATCGACGCCCCACCGCGCATGATCGCATTCAGCGTTGCGGCACTGATCGGACAGATCGCTCTGCGCCGCCTCTCGACCGACGACGGTCTCGATGCGACCGTCGTCGCCGAGTTCATCGTCACCCTGGTCCTAGAAGGACTCCGTCCCCGATGAGGAGAACCGCATGACCGACAACACCGCCATGATCCAGGTGCTCGGCGCGATCGCGTACGGCGAGCGCAAGGCCTACGAGAACGCCAAGATCGAAGCCGAGTCCGCCCCCACCGACGCAGCACGGCGTTGGGCGCGGCAAGTGGCCGCCGAGGAGCTGCGTCACCACAAAGGATTCGTGAAACGGCTCGAGGCGCTGGGCGCCGACCCCGAACGGGCGATGGCGCCGTACCAACGGTCGCTCGACACGTACCACGCTCGGTCGTCCGAGGACGAGATCGAAG
Source organism: Acidimicrobiales bacterium (assembly GCA_036275935.1). GTDB lineage: Bacteria > Actinomycetota > Acidimicrobiia > Acidimicrobiales > JACDCH01 > DASUCS01. The sequence continues at coordinate 5,913 of DASUCS010000165.1, read as the reverse complement.
AGGCGGTGTTCGCGTACCTCGGCGAAGGCATCGCCGATGACCTGTTGCAGTGGTTGCGCCAGGTCGCAGACGCGGACACGGCCGCGTTCGTCGACACCGTGATCGAGGACGAGGTCGGCCACGAAGCCGCCGCGACCCAGGCATTGCGTGCCCTGCTCGAAACGGCGCCCGACGGCCGAGCGCGCGCAGCGCGAGCGGCCCGAGTCATGCACACCCACATGCTGTGGTCGGGTCGGCGTGGCGCGGCGCCCCTGATCGCATTCCTCCGCGTCGGCCGGCCGGCAGAGCTGGTTCGCGTCATCATCGCGGGACAGGCGCGGCGCCTGAACGCCATCGGGGTCGGGCCGTTGTGGGGCGCGCTCCCCGACCGCATCGGCCCGCTGAAGCTCGCCGGATGACGGGAACCGCCACCCCCTGACAATGCTCGCCAATGACGACCAATTCTGAAGAGAGGGACCGTGCGCACTGCGTTGACCGACCTGTTGGAGATCGAGCATCCGGTGATGCTCGCAGGCATGGGCGGTGTGTCGTATCACCAGCTCGTCGCGGCCGTGTCGGACGCCGGCGGGTTCGGCTGCCTGGGCGCGTCCGTCATGCCGAAGGACGAGATGGTTGCAGAGATCCGCGGCGTCCGGGAGCTGACGGACAAGCCGTTCGGTGTGGACTTGCTCACCGCGATGCCTGCCGATCTGCTCTCGCAGGTCGAGCTGTTGATCAAGGAAGGAGCGTCGGTCTTCGTCGCAGGGCTCGGCGTGCCACGCGACGCGATCGACCTGTGTCACGAGAAGGGCGTGCTCGTCGCCAACATGTGCGGCAAGGTCGTCCACGCGATCCACGCGGTCGAGGCCGGGTGTGACCTCGTGATCGCGCAAGGCACCGAAGCCGGCGGGCACACCGGTCAAGTCGCGACGATGCCGCTCGTCCCTCAACTCGTCGACGCCGTTGGTGGACGCGTACCGGTGGTCGCCGCCGGTGGCATCTTCGACGGTCGCGGCCTCGCTGCCGCGCTCGCACTCGGCGCCGTCGGCGTGTGGCTCGGTACGCGGTTCATCGCGACACCCGAGGCGCGCGGGGTTCGCGGCTACAAGGATCGGCTGCTCGCCACCGGCGAGGATGGGACCGTCATCAGTCGCGCCTACTCGGGCAAGACGATGCGGGTGCTCCGCAACTCGTACACCGACGAGTGGGAGACGTCCGGACGTGAGGTGAAGCGCTTCCCGTACCAAGCGGTGAGCGCCATGCAAGAGGGCGTGTTCCACCTCGGTGGCGACGAGTCGACCGAGGGCGTCGATCCCGAGCGCGAGTGCTACCCCGCCGGCCAGGGAGTCGGGGCCATCGAGTCGCTGCAACCAGCGGGCGACATCGTGCGTCGCGTCGTCGAGGAAGCGGAAGCCGTGCTCGCCGGGCTTGCACCCGCGCGGGTCTGACCACGATGCCCGACACGCCCCTGACCGAGGAGCAGCAACGCGACCGACGCGCCGCAGTCGCGCAGATCATGCCGTCCACGCCGTACCTGAAGAGCCTCGGCATCGTGATGGAGGTGTTCGAGCCCGATCACGCTCGGATCCGCCTGCCCTTCCGCGAAGATCTGACCAACGACGGGGCGGTGTACCACGGCGGCGTCATCGCGGCCGTCCTCGACACGGCGGGCGCTGCGGCGGCATGGTCGAATCACGATTTCGACAAGGGCGCCCGCGCGTCCACCGTGTCGATGACCGTCCAGTACCTGGGCGCCTGCAAGCGCTCGGACCTCGTCTGCGACGGCCGCGCCCTTCGCCGCGGCCGTGAGCTCATCTTCTGCGAAATGACGGCCACCGGCGCCGACGGCAATCTGGTCGCCAACGGGGTCTTGACCTACCGCATCGTCTGATTCGTACGACACCGGGCCAAACCCGACGCCCGATCGGGGGCCGCGACCGGTACCGTCGAGGGTCGGCCCGGTCGGTGCGGCCGAGTGTCACGGGGGGTGGAGCTCACGGCCAGCACGATCGAAGCGGAACTCGAGCCGGCGGACGAGGGCGGTCCGCCGGGCCGCCGGTTCCGGCGCCGCTGGATCCTGTACGTCGTCGGCGCGCTCGCGTTCGTCCTCCTCGGCATCGGCATCTACGCCTGGCGCCAGTACCGGAACCTGACGTCGGCCAAGTACAACGTCATCGACTACACGGTCCCGAACGCGCCGCACCTCGTGGCTGCAGCCGGCGAGACCGTCTACCGAATCGATCCGACGCAGTCGTCCTTGAAGTACGGCGTCAACGAGAAATTCCTCGGCCAGGATGCGCATTACGCGGAGGGGACGACGAACGGCATCGCCGGTGACATCGCGCTCAACGACGGGCACCCGTCGGCCAGTCGAGTCGGCACCGTCGTCGTGAACGTCGAGGAGCTGCACTCCGACAACAACCTGCGCGACGCGCGCATACGCGAGGACAACCTCGATTCACACGACTTCCCTCTTGCGCAGCTGACGGTCGACACGCTCACCGGCCTACCGGCGTCGATCACCGAGGGAACGTCGTACCCGTTCACCGTCAACAGTCAGCTCAGCGTGAAGAACACACCGCATCCGGTCACGTGGGACGCGACGGGCGCTGTGAACCAAGGCAAGCTCACGATCGACGCGACGACGCATGTGAAGATGTCCGAGCTCGGCATCGGACCGATCTCCATCTACGGCCTTGTGAGCACGTCGGACGATGTCACCCTGACGTTGAAGCTCACCGCGCTCGACCCGTCGAAGTTCACGGTGCCGAACCAGATCGCGGCACCGGATGACGCACCGCGCTCCAGCGACAGCCCGTCGTTCGCGAAGGTGGTCATGCCCGCGCTCGAGGCGAACTGCGCGTCGTGCCACAAGGTCGGTGAGGTGGGCGCCAAGCATTGGACGCTCGAGACCGCGGGTGATGCCAAGGCCGTTTCCGACGGCATCGGGACTGTCGTGCAGAACGGCTACATGCCGCCATGGCCTGCGTCGGATCATGGCGTCCAGCTGTTGAACTCGAAGAAGCTCGATCAAGCGACGATCGACGCGATCGTCAAGTGGTCACGCGCCGGCGGACCGCTCGATGTACCGGCGTCCACGAAGATCGAACCCAAGGGCGGGCCGGCGGTCGCGGCGCCGAGACACGATGTCACGCTGCAGATGCCCGAGGCCTACGCGGGCTCGCTGAGCGTGCCGAACGACTACCGCTGCTTCGTGCTCGATCCGCATCTCACGCAGCCGACCTTCCTGACCGGCTACGAGGTGACGCCCGACCAGCGCCAAGAGATCCATCACGTCCAGATCTTCCACATCGACGAGTCGCAGGTGGCTGCCGCGGCGAAGCTCTCGGGCAGCGACGGCAAGCCCGGTTGGAGCTGCTACGGCACCGTCGATCTTCCGACCGCGCATCGCAACCGCACTCACTTCCAGGTCCCGGGCTTCACCGGCCAGGCCGGCTTGATCGCCGGCTGGGTGCCCGGACAGGACCCCGTCGTGTATCCGAACGCCTCCGGGATCCTGATGCAGCCGGGCGACGCACTCGTGTTCCAGGTCCATTACCACTACGAGGTCACACCGACGCCGGATCGCTCCACCGTCGCGATCCAGACCGACCCCGGCACCGCGAACTTGAAGCGGATCGACATCATCAACCCGATCGCGCCGGTCGAGATCCCGTGCATGCCGGGCACGAGCGCGCCGCTGTGCGATCGCAACGCTGCGCTGACGGATGACACGAACCTCTACGGACCGATCGGCGCCGGAGCCGAGGGAGGCCTGCTCGCCGTCTGCGGGCAGACTGCAGAGCAGCTCGCCGCCAACTTCCAGAACGGCATCGCCCGCACCTCGTGTGAGTACAGAGTGCCGGAGTCCGGGACGATCGTTTCGGTGTTCGGGCACGAGCACACGCTCGGGAAGGACTTCAAGCTCACGCTCGATCCCGACACGAGCAACCCCACGACGTTGCTCGACATCCCGACGTGGAACTTCAACTGGCAGATGAACTACGGGCTCGCGCAACCCGTCCATGTCACGGCTGGGCAGACGATTCGGATGGATTGCTCGTGGGACCGCTCGATCGAACCGAATCGCGCGCCGAAGTACATCGTGTTCGCGGAAGGCACCGAAGACGAGATGTGCTTCGGTACCTACGCGATCATCCCTGACAGCCAGTGAGCGCGGCGACCGTCACGCGGTGTTGACGACTCGGAAGCCTTCGGCGAGCCGACCTTCTTCCCAACCCGCGGACTTCGCCGACCCGGCGGCCCACTGACGCAAGAACCCGTCGAGATCCTCGAAGTGCTCGACCTGGCTGACGTGACACCGCAGGGCGTCGACCTTCTTGTCGATGGCTTCGGTTATGTCGACGAACGTGGAGGCGCCGGCACCCCCTCCCATGATCCACACCTCGCCCACTGTCCACGCGTCGAACCCTTCCTCCGCGAGCGAAAGGTGCGCGTACGGATTGCGTGCGTCCGGATACACCGCACGGATCGTGGCTTCGCCTGCGGCCAGATGGTCTGGGTGCGACGCGTAGATCCGCTCGAAGTTGCGCTCGGGTGACTGACTCACGACCCGTTGCGGTCGCACCCGCCGGATCTCGCGGCTGATGTCGCGACGCAGCTCGTGCGTGACATACAGCGCACCATCCGGATAGCCGAGGAACGTCACATCGGTCACGCCGACTGCGGCGGCTGCCGCTCGCTGCTCGGCTTGCCGGATCCCGGCGATGTCGGCGCGGGGCACCTCCGGATCGAACCCTCCCGCGTCACCGTTGGTCACGATGCAGTAACTGACCTCGATGCCCTGCGACACCCATGTGGCGATGCTGCCGGCGGCGCCGAAGTCGACGTCATCCGGATGCGCAGTGACGACGAGGACGCGCTCGACCTGCGGCTCGTTGTCCATCGCCACAGCATGCCGGACGCGTCAGCGGATCACTCACTCGGTGGCGGCGCGTCGGCCTGCACCATCCGCTGTTGCTCGCGCTGCAGCACGATGTCGTTCACGTCGGCGAGGCCATAGGCCGCAACCCCGTGCGCGACGAGGCCGATCGCCCAGCCGAACAGTGGGAAGAGGAACCACGGATAGCCGCCGCCGGTCAACGCCCACACGACGACGAGGAAGATGTTGGTGGCGGCCCACACCGCGAAGTGGAGCCAAAACGCGCGATGCCGCCGGATCCGCCGCGCTTCCTGCTCGCGGAACGCGGCGCGAGCGAACTCGTCCATCAGTTGTCCTCCTGTAGTAGCTCGCGGATGCGGCGACGAACGTGATCGAGCTCAGCGATGATGGTGGCTTCTTGCTCCGCAGTCAGAAGCCGGTGTCGATTGGGGATACGCGCCGCAAAGTCATCGACGACCGCGGCGACGGTCGCGGCGCGCGGGATCGAGCGAGCGCGTGTGCCGACTGCCTCCAGTGTCCCGGAGACCTTCGAGGCCGCTCGACGTCCGGCCGCGGAGAGCTTGTACTCGCGCCCGCCGTCGCGTTCGGTTACCGCGACGAGCCCCGCATCGTGCAACCCGATCAGCGCTGGATACACCGCCCCAGGACTTGGCTGCCACGACTCGCCGACGCGGTCCGCGAGCTCCTGCATGACGGCGTAACCGTTCGCCGGCTCGATCTGCGCGAGAGCGTCGAGCACCGCGGCCTGGAGCTCACCTCGACGAAAGACCCGAGTCACGCCAGCCTCGCCGTCATCACCGGTACCGGATCGTCGATGCCGCGCACCGAAGCATGCGTCGTTGGTGCGTTCGGTGTCGCGATCGACGAGATCGAGCACATCACTTCGTCGGGACCCGCTTGCTCGCACAACCGAGCAACGAGATTCACATCCGTTCCGTACAGATCGCCGGCGTGGCGAATGGGACGACCTCGATGCACGGCGGCGCGCAGCCGTGGCCACTCCCGCCCATCGGCATGACGCAGCTCGAAGC
>DASUCS010000164.1:0-18191 GCA_036275935.1 Acidimicrobiales bacterium | reverse complement strand
CGCCGTGGCTGATGTCGCCTCCTTTGATCCACTGGCCGCGCTCAAGGCATTGCGCGAGGGCGGCGTCGACTTCGTGCTGATCGGCGGTGTCGCCGCCCGCTTGCACGGCTCGCCGTCGCTGACCCGCGACATCGACATCTGTTACGACCGCGATCGCGAGAACGTCGAACGCCTCGCCGACGTCTTGCGTCATCTTCACGCCCGTTTGCGCGGCGACGACGAGGCGCCATTCCTACTCGACGCGCGAACGCTGCTCGCGGGCAACAACTTCACGTTCGTCACCGACGTCGGCGATCTCGACGTTCTCGGACTCCCGGCAGGCGTCGACGGATATGTCGAACTTGCTCGGTCCGCAGAGCTCGTCGATCTCGGCGATGTAGCTGTGTTGGTAACCACTCTCGACGACCTCATCCGCATGAAGACTGCCGCGGGACGAGCGAAGGATCGCGCGGAGGTCGAGATCCTGTCAGCACTCCGCGACGAACGCACTCGCGACTCCTGACGCCCGCCGTAGATCCTCGTTAGGGTCGCGGCGTGCCGACGACGGCGAACCTACGGTCACTGCTCGTCGCCCGGGCTCGCCGCCACGGACTGATCGGCGTGGGCCTCGCCGTCGTGCAGGCGGACGAACCGCCCGAGTTCGAGTGCATCGGCGTCGCCGACCCATCCACGAAGCGCGCGATCGAGCCGTCGACCGTGTTCCGGATCGCCTCGATCTCCAAGACCATGACGGCAATCGGGATCATGCAGTTGCGCGACGAAGGTCGTCTCGACCTCGACGACCCCGTCAACCGTCATCTCGAGACGTTCACGGTTGACCCGCCGGCCGGCGGACCGGACGTGACCATCCGCCACCTGCTCACCCACACGTCGGGAATCGGTGAGGTGCCGCGTATCGGCGATCTCGGGCGGCGCGAGGTGTGGGGCGATGGCCGACCGCGTGTCGAGCCGGCAGATCTCGCGTCGATCTACAGAGGCGCACTCCACACGGACGTCGCCGCCGGTTCCAAGTGGGCATACGCCAACCACGCGTTCGCGGTACTTGGCCAGGTCGTCGAGGATCTGACCGGCGAGCCGTTCGCGCGCCACATGCACCAGCACCTCTTCGCGCCGCTCGGTATGGAGCACACGGGCTACGTACGCAACGACGCCATCGAAGCCACGCTGGCGACGGGCAGCCACTGGATGTTCGGACGGTTCGGCACCGTCAAGGACTACGACCTTTCGTTGCTCGGCCCGGGATCGGTGCTGTCGTCGTTGTCGGACATGGCCCGCTACGCCGAATGGTTGGTGCGCACTGGTGCACCCGCTCCCGGCGTGCTCGCCGCCGACACGTTGCAGGAGATGATGTCGCCGCAGTTCTCCGTGCACCCGGGCTTCCCCGGCATGGGGTTGGCGTTCTGGCTCGACCATCTCGGCCCGCACCGCACCGCGGGACACGACGGCAACGTGCCCGGCTTCGCCTCGGCGCTGTTGACCGCGCCCGACGACGGCGTCGGTGTCATCGTGCTCACGAACACGGCATCGTTCTTCGGCGCGCACGTGCTGGCGACAGAGCTGCTGTCGGAGTTGCTCGGCGTACGCGAGTCGTCATCAGTCGGTGCGCTCGATGTCCCGGAGCGGCCGGAACTGTGGCCCGGACTCGTGGGGAACTACGCGCCCGCCCGAGGATTCCTCACCAACCTGCGGACGTGGCAGATGCTCGGCGGTGAGGTCTCCGTGGTGGTGCGCCGGCGCCGGCTGGTGTTGCGATCACTCGCTTTGCTCCCGATGTTGCGTCGGGGCGTCGCACTTCAAGCGGTTGATCGCGATGATCCCTACCGATTTGTCGCGGAAGCAGAGGGCCTGCGCGTACCGGTGGCGTTCGACGTCGACTCGCGCGGTACCGCGTCTCGGGTGATCATCGGCCCTCCGTCGAACACCGTGTTCCACCGGCGGCCGACGTGGCGCACGCGACGTCTGCGCTCGCGTGTGTATGCAACAGGCTTGGGCGTGCTCGCGGCGCGACGTCTCCTCCGGCACCGCTAGCTGTCGGTCGACCCCTGGCGCCTTCGTGCACGCGCTGGCGGACCATCCCGATCTTGCCCACGACGTACGCGTTGCTCACCTCGCCCGGCCGTGACACGCTGTCGGGCCGGGCGGAGGGAACGAGGAGCAGCATGCGCGTTTCCCTGCCGACACGGCGGCCACCGGGATTGCTCGAGCAACTACTGGGCCGACGACGCGCTCGGGTCGTGCGACGACGACTCGGGTTCGTTGCGCTCGGTGTGAGCTACTCGATGCTGAAGCCGCGGTCGCGAGTGGTGCCAGCGGCGATCGCGGTGTGCACACTCGTGGTGTTGGTCAGCTTCGTGACCCTGCGCTGAAACCCGTCACGCGGGACACACGTCACGATCGTTGCCCGGCTGGCCGACCTCGTCGCCGGGCTCGAACCGCTGACGAAATGTGAACGCGAACGCAGTTGGACCGTGCGCGCGGAGATGTTCGAGTCGCTCGATCGCCTCGTCGACCGTCGGGATCGTGCCCTCGGGGATCCACCACAGGCACAGGATCGGTTGGCGCGGTACCTCGAAGAACTCGCGGCGCCGGCGGAGGAACTGGGTGTGCGCGGTGCGGTAGGTGAAGTCGGCCAGCGCGTCGATCGACGTCCACACGGTCAGGTTGACGATCTCGAGGTCGTCCTCGAAGACCTTGATGTTGGTGGCGTTGCCGCTGTCGTCCTGCAATCGCCACACGAACCCGGGACTGGCCTCGGCCAGTGCGTTCACCCGATCGAGGTTGTTGCGGAAGTCGTCGATGATCGGATCGTCCATCGGGGCGCGGAGGCGGCCGATGTTGAGCTGCGCGAGCTGCACGGCCCCATTCTGGCCACAGACGCGCAGCGCCGCCGGACCTGACAGGCGACCGCGCCGACTGCTTCACTGGAGGCGCGCTATGAACCGATTCTGGGGATCGTCAGGCGCGCGCTCGTTGCTGATCATCGCCGTCCTCGCGGCGGCCTTGTCGTTCGTGAGCGCGCCACAGGCCATGAGTGCGACGCCGGTGGCGTCGCCGAAACTGACCGACCCGCCGGCGGGTCTCCGGGGCTATCCGTTGTGGGACAGCTACTACGACCTCACGCCGTTCGGCTACGAGGAGCACGAGTACTTCGTGTCCGGCACGGCGAAAGCGCTCGACGGCTCGTCCAAGCCGTACACGACGCGCATGATCGTCACCCGACCCACCGACCCGGCCAAGTTCAACGGCACCGTGTTCCTCGACTGGGTGAACGTGACCGCGCAGTTCGAGAACGCGGTCGACACGATGCTCACGCGACAGATGCTGATGCGCGAGGGATTCGCCTACGTGCACGTGAGCGCGCAGTCGGCGGGCCTGTGCTGCACGCCGTTGACGCCGAAGGTGTGGGATCCGGTGCGGTACGCGGCGATCAGCCATCCCGGTGACGCGTACGCGTTCGACATGTTCACGCAGATCGCACAGTCGTTCAAAGCCCCCGCCGGTATCGATCCGATGGGCGACCTCGGCGCCAGTCGCGTGCAGCGCGTCCTCGCCGGCGGACAGTCGCAGTCCGCCAACGAGTTGCAGGACTACATCACCCAATGGCTTCCGGCGCACCCGGAGGCGACGGGCGTGCTCGACGGCATCCTCGTGCACGGCAACGTGCCCGGTGACAAGTCGTTCGGCGCGAAAGCGCCGGTGCCCGTGCTGCACTTGTTGAGCGACTACGAGGCGCAGGACGACCACGTCGATCCGAACAAGGTCGGACCGAACTACCGCCTGTGGGAGATCGCCGGCGCATCCCACTCCGACATGTTCATCGGCTACCAGTCCGTCGCCGGTCACGGCCCGCGGGTGCTGGCGGGCGCAGCCAAGACGAACGCGGCCGGCTATCGGGCAATCATCGACACCGCCGGCGATTACGGCGAGGTCGTGCACCCGATGATGGCGACGTGCACGCTCGCCGGCGCAACGCTGCCGATCCACTACGCCGACTCCGCCGCACTGCACTCACTGAACCAGTGGGTCGCCACCGGTGCGGCGCCGCCGAACGGCCCGCGCTTCGAGTTCGCCGGTGGGAAGCTGGCCACCGACGAGTACGGCAACACGCTCGGTGGGATCCGCATGCCGCCCATCGACGTCCCGGTGGCGCACTACGTGTCGACCATCTGCCAGCTCGGCGGCATCACCGTGCCGTTCAGCGACCAGCAGATCCAACAGCTCTACGGCACGCACGCCAACTACTACGCACTGATGCAGACGCGCACCGACTCTGCAGTGCGGGCCGGATGGATGCTCCCGGACGATGCCGTCGACCTGATGCGCCGGGCCTGCGCGGCCAAGGTGCGGTTCGGCGAGACCGCCTCGCCGTGCGCGCCGTACGTCCCGCCGGCGTGAACCTCAGCGAGGATCGAAGGCGAGCTCGAAGGACTTCACCGCGCGGGCGAAATGGTTCAGCTCGACGTCGGGTTCGGTCACGACGCGCAGATTGGTCCAGTCGCGGGTGAGCTTGCCGAAGAGGAGCTCGAGCTCCTTGCGGGCGAAGTTGGCGCCGACGCAGAAGTGGGTGCCGTAGCCGAAGGCGATGTGGTTGTTCGGGTTGCGGGTCACGTCGAAGGTGAACGGGTCGTCGAAGACGTCCTCGTCGCGGTTGGCGGACGGATACACGAGCATCACCCGCTCCCCCGCCTTGATCGTCTTGTCGCGCAGCTCGACGTCATGCGTCGCCTTGCGGAACATGTTGTTGAGCGGTGTCACCCACCGGATGACCTCGTCGACGGCGGTCGGCAGCAGCGACGGCGACTCGAAGACACGCTCCCACTGATCGTTGTGATCGCAGAACGCGCGTAGGCCGTGTGCAATTGCCGTGCGCGTGGTCTCTGATCCGCCGGAGACGAACAGACCGGTCTCGTGGAACATCGTCTCGGTCGGCATCGGCGTGCCGTCGCGCATCGTGGCGTTGGCCCACGTCGTCATGAGGCCGGCGCCTTCGACCGGGCAACCTTGACGCTGTTCGTGCTGCGCCACGACGCAGTCCATCAACTCGCCGAGCGTCGGGCCGAGCTCCATCAGCACCTGGGCGTCCATCATCGCCGCGTCGAGGCGCATGAGCCGCTCGCTCCACACCTTCATCGTCGGCCACCACTCGTCCTCGTCGAGTCCGAGCAGCCACGCCGTGAACCGCGCCGGCAGTTGGCCGGCCAGATCGTTGATGACCTCGGTGCGCCCTTGCGGCGTGAGCGGATCGACGAGCTTGTCGATCATGTCGGCGATCTTGTCGGACTGGTCCTTCACCGCGCGCGGCGTGAAGCGGCGGTTGACGAGACGACGCTGATGCAGGTGCACCGGATCGTCGCTGGCGATCATGTTCGACTCGCCCGGTGATTCGTTGAGCCGGTACGACGAGTCGGACGAGAACGCGTCGGCATGGCGCTCGACCCACTGGATGTCGGCGTGCTTGGTGATGCACCAGATCCCCGAACGTTCGTCACGGTGGACGGGGTCGTTGGCCCGCGCCCACGTCCACGCGTCGTGCGGGTTCCGCTGCCAGAACGCTCGGTCGAGGACGTCGATCGCGGGGCCCCCAGGCTTCATGGCCGCCATCCTGCCGCGCCGCGCCACGACCAGGCGACCGGCTCACTGTCACAGGGCGCCTGGTGGCGCGTCGTCCCGGACGACGACTACGGGTCGCTGATGCGCGACGCCTTCAACGGGCTGCTGCGGCGGGCAGGGCTGGCCTTCGAACAGAAAGGGTCGGCCACCAGCGGTGATCGGACCATATGAACTACCATATGGCCATGTCGCGACGGCAGGTCTTGGTCCAACTGGACGACGAGCTGATCGACCGCCTCGACCGGCTCGCCGCCGAACAAGGAACCAGCCGATCGGAGTTGCTGCGCCGCGGCGCGACCGCCGTCCTCGAGGCGGCTGAGGCCGTCGCGGCCGACCGCGCGCTGCAGGATGCGTACCGACGTCAACCGCAGGATCCGGCGATCGTGACAGCGGCGGTTCGGCTCGCCCGAGCCACCGCGCCCGACTGGTGAGACGCGGCGACGTTGTGTGGGCCGATCTCGGTCCACCGGCCGGTCGCCGACCGGTCTGCGTCGTCACCCGCGACGCTGCTGTCGCCGTGCTGAGCGCGATCACCTGCGCACCGATCACCCGCACCATCCGGGGCATCCGATCCGAGGTGCTCGTCGGGCGCAAAGAAGGCCTGCCTCAACGCAGTGTGATCAACTGCGACAACCTGATCACCGTCCCCATCCAGCTGCTCGAGACCGAGCCGGTCGGACGCCTCGGAGCGCGCGCTCGGGTGCTCCTCGACCAGGCGCTCCGCTACGCGCTCGACATCGCGTACTGAGGAGCCCGATGCGCGGACCTACTGATCGAGCGCCGCGTGCACGCGTTCGATGTCGTTGACATACGGCGGGCGAACGAGCGTGACGAGACGGTCGACACCGAGGTCTGCAAGGCGCTCGAGCTTCTGGCGCCCATCACCGCCGCCCGACGCGGTCACGATGAACCGGTCAGGGTCGCGGCCTGCTCGCGTGTGCGCGCCTCGAGCGATCTCGATCAGCTGCCGCGAGCCGCCTACACCCGGCACGTTGATGCCGTCCGCAACGCGTCCCGCGAGCTCGGCCATCTTCGGGCCGAAGCCGCCGATGATGATCGGTGGTGGCAGATCCGGGCGAAGGAAGCCGCTCACTCCGCCGACGGTACCGGTCCACACCTCGCGCAGCGTCGCGATCGCGGACTCGACGTTCGCTCGGCGCACGCGGTCATCAGGGACATCACGTCCCAGCGCGTTCTGCTCGTGGGCATACGGCAGGTCACGCCCACCGCCTGCCCCGATACCGAGCAAGAGCCGTCCACCGCTGATCTCCTGCAGCGTCGCGGCGGCAACACCCAGCGTTCCGGCCGAGCGGTTCGCGACGTTGAGCACCATCGGGCCGATCGCGAGGCGGGAAGTGACCGCAGCGATCGCGGTCAACGTCGTCCAGCACTCGAGCACGTGCGACTCGCGATGCACGGAGCCGGCGAGATGGTCGTAGGTCCACACCCCGTCGAAGCCCGCTTCCTCCGCGGCGATCGCGCCGGCCCGCACATCCGACCAGCGCGCGCCGAACGGATCGAAGAGCAGATCGACCTTCAACGTCACCCGAGACCGGCGACGGCTGCGACCGCGGAGTCGATCGTGGCGCGCACGCTGTCCGCCGACGGTCCAGGCATCGGCACCAGTCGGTGCACGCCCGCCTCGGCGAATGCGGCGGCCGTGTCGGCGGTGAGGCGCCCCCGAGGAGTGATCGTGATCTCGAGGTCGCCGAGGGCGGCAGGACGTTCGACGCGTTCGGCCGCGACGCGCAACCCGTCGAGACACGACGCGGTTGTCTCGGGTGTCATCGCGAAGCCGTACCAGCCGTGGCCCCGCGCCACGGCGCGGCGGTACGCAGCGGGCGTGTGACCACCGATCACGATCGGGATCGGTCCTTGCACCGGACGCGGATACGCATCGACACCGGAGAAGTCCACGAAGCGACCGTGGTACTCCGGGTGCTCGTCGTAGAAGAGATGCGTCATCGCCTCGAGGAACTCGTCCGTCACCGCGCCGCGGTCCTCGTAGTTCGCGCCGATCGCTCGGAACTCGGGTTCCAGGTAGCCGACGCCGATGCCGAGGTCGAAGCGTCCGCCCGAGAGCACGTCGAGCGACGCAACCTGCTTGGCCAACACGACCGGGTTGCGCTGCGGCAGGATCACGATCCCGGTGGCGAGGCGGATCGTGCGCGTCGCCGCGGCAGCCCACGTCAACGCCAGGAACGGGTCGAGCGCCGGATCTTGCGGCGCCATCGGCGACGGCGGCACCTGCGGGTCCGGCAACACGACGTGCTCGCCGGCCCACAACGACTCGAAGCCGGCCTCCTCCGCCGCGGTCGCCGTCGTCGCCAGCGTGTCGGGTTCGGCACACGGGCCCATGTTCATGCTGAACAGCCCGAGCTTCATCACGCACCACCTCGCGCCGCGGCGGCCTGCACCAAGTCGTCGAGCATGCGATCCATCGCACCGACGCCGATGGAGAGGTGACCTTCTCCCTGCTCGAGGTGCACCGCCGCGCCGGGTACACGAGCGGCCAGCCATTCACCGTGGGCGAACGGCACCATCTGGTCGAGCGAGCCCTGCCACACACTGACCGGTGTCGCGATCTCGTCGAGACCGAAACCCCACGACGCGACGAACGCGAGGTCGTCGTCGAGCCAACCATCGACGCTCACGCGCAACGCTTCGTGGAAGCCGGCCGCCATGTCCTCGCCGAACTCGTCGGTCAACACCGCGCGGTCGACATCGGGCAGCAGCGACGACAGCGACCCGACGATGCCCTCGACCGTCACCTCCTTCAGGTGCGGGCCGACGGCGTCCATGAACGAGCGCAGCGGAACTTCGCCCTGCAGAGCGGCACCGAACTCGGCGACGTTGTCCTCGCCCATCCCTGCCATCCACTCGAGTCCCTCGGCGTCATAGGGCGCGACACCGGAGATCACGAGCACCGCCTTCGCCATCGGCAGACGCGCCGCGCACGCGAGAGCGTGCGGTCCACCGCCCGACCATCCCGCCACGACGCACTCGTCCGCGCCGATCGCGGCGAGAACTTCTGCAGTATCTGCCACGACGTCGATGACTGCTCGACCCGGTTGGCGCGTCGACTCGCCGTAGCCGGGTCGCGATGTCGTCACGAGCCGCAAGCCCCGCGCGTGGGCCGCGCGTTCGAGGGCGCGGATCGGTGTTGCCGCTCCTGGTGTGCCGTGGTGGAACACGAGCGGCAGGCCGTCCGCAGGGCCAGTGACACGGACGTCGAGACGCCGGCCGTCGGAGAGCATCACATGATCAGTCACGACGCAGGGTTAGCACCCTGCGCCGCCCACTGCTCACGGACAGGTGAGCGCGGCTTGCCTCAACATCTCGGCGTACTGATTCGAACCGTCCGGGAAGTAGTGCGTGTGGTCGTACTGCACCCACTCGGGATGTGCCTGCACTTGTGCGTTCCAATCGATCACGTGCACGTTCGGATGCGCCGCGACGATGGCCATCATCTGCGTGTTGAAGAGCTTGACCTTGCTTCCGCCCTCGTAGGGCTTGGGCCACACGATGCACTTCGACGCCGGCAGCTTGTTGAACAGATCGGCCCACGGCGCCGCGCCGTCTCGCAGTGCATCGTTGGTGCCGAGGGCGAGGACGAGGCGGTCGTTCGGGTTGCTGAGGATCGAGTCTCGCCAGTCACCGAGCTCGGTGCCGTTCCACATGTGCCCGTCGGTCGCGATGTCGTCGGCGGTGATCCACTGGTAGTGGTCCCAGGCCATGACCGTGAGCGAGTCGCCGTAGAGAGCGACGGCACGCGTCGGCGTCGCAGCGGCAGCGGGCTCGTCGGAAGTCACGAAGCTGATCGGCTGCGCGGTGACGATGTCAGTCGAGGGCGACTCGGAAGCCGGGGCGACCGCGGTCGTGGGTGTCGGACCCTCAGCCGGCAACGTCGACGTCGGCGCGGGTGAAGCGGCGAGTGCCGGCGCGCGGACCGTGCCCGAACGAGACGGCTGCGGCTGAACGCGCGGCGCACTCGTGCGCACGCCGGCCGCCGCACGAGACGATCCGACCACGTGCACCCCGGCCATGACCACGCCAACGGTCAGCACCGCACCGATCCACGTGGCGAGGCGGCGGCGCACAGCGGCAGTAGTTCTCGAATCGGACGCCGATCACCTGCGCCTACGTCGCCAGACGAGTCATGCTGGTGGCCCATGGCCGACCGCAAGCCTCCGGGGATGAAGTGGGAATCGTGGGTCGAGCAGCAGATCCGCGAGGGCCAGGAGCGAGGCGAGTTCGAGAACCTTCCGGGCCACGGCAAGCCGTTGCAGGGTGTCGACGGCACCCGAGACGAGATGTGGTGGGTGCGGGACAAGCTCAAGCGGGAGAACGTGTCCTACACGCCGCCGGCGATGTCGCTGCGGGTCGAGCGCGATCAGACGCTGGACAAGATCAGAGCTGCCACGACGGAGAAGCAGGTGCGCGAGTTGGTCGACGCGCTCAACGAGCGCATCCGCTACGTGAACTCACACACGATCAGCGGGCCGCCGACCACCATCGGCGTGCTCGACATCGATGACGTCCTACGGAAGTGGAAGGCCGCTCGAACCTGACGGAAGCCCGGCGGCGCGGGCGACCTCGCCGGCCATCCCGGCCATGCCGTTGATGTTGGGGTGGATCGGAGCGGCGGCGTTGACGGGCACGATCGGCTCGATCCAGCGCAGCACCGGCAAGTCACACGCCGTCTTTCCCGCGCTCGGCGTGTACACGTCGACGTAGGTCGCGCCGTTCGCCGCGGCCTGGTCCGCGATCATCCCGTTGAGCGCTTCTTGGATACCGCGCAAGTACAACGCGTCACCTTCACCGACGAGCATCGCGGGGCACGAGGCCGTCGGTCCGAACTCGAAGATGCCGGGATAGCCGAGCACGAGCACGTTTGCCGACGGTGCCCGCGTGTGGATCTCCTGGATCACCGCCGCCACCTTCGGACCGGTTGCGGCGATGCGGTCGCGCAGTTCGTCGTCACCGTTCTTGACGTACTGACTCTCGCAGCTCTGCTGGGCGAACGCGGCCTGCGCGCACGTCTGGGCGATGCCGCCGAAGCCGATGTCGTTGCCGCCGATCTGCAGCGTCACGAGCGACACGTCCGCGCTGAGGCTGTTGAGCTGTGGGGGGTTGGGTCCGTCGGGCGACACTCCCTGCGGACTGGTCATGTCGCCGGTCTCGGCGCCGCTGCACGTCGCATCGCGCAACGTCAGCGAGTACTTCGACGCCAGCATGTTGGCGTAGTTGTTGGTGGACTTCAGGCAACCCCAGGGCTTGGCATAGAGCGGGATGACCGGCCCGGCGGCGTAGGAGTCGCCGAGGGCGACGTAGATCGGCGCGGGTGCCGAGTCGGCCGGCGCCGGGAGGCCGACGCTGAGCGCTCCGGCGAGGACGACGAGTGCGGCAAGCAGCCGACGGCGCAGACGGCGAGATGGCACGCCATCTGCTTCGCCGTGGACCGGCGACAGACCTGCGTCAGGCGGCGGGGACCACGCCCAGCTGCTGCAGGAAGCCGAGAGTGTCCCAGACCTCCCACGACTCGGCGATCTTGCCGTCGCGGACCTGATGGATGCTGATCGCGTCGACGGCGATCTTCTTGCCGGTGGCCGGGATGCCGTTCACCTCGCCGACATGGGTGCCGGAACCGGTCCAGCGCACGATCACGCGGTCATCGGCGGAGAACAGCTCCTCGATCCCCCAGTGACCCTCGACGCCCTTCTGGTACACGGACACGACGTCGACCATGCCCTGCGGACCGGCCCCGGCCGGAACCTGGGGGTCGTGCATGATGTGATCCTCGGTGAACAGCTCGCCCGCGAGCTCGTTCTTGCGCTCGTTGCACATCTGCTCGTAGAAGCGCCGGACCACCGCCTCGTTCTCTGCTGACATCTGCCCCTCCCACGATCGTTGGTGTCACTCGTACGACGCCGGGCGTCACCACGGATCTACTCCGAGGGATCCATGTCAGGCTCTGCCGATGACCGACGGCGGCCCCGAGGCCCGCACCCTCCTCGTAGAGCGGGCGGCCAAGACGTGGACGGGCCAGCTGATCGATCTCGGCGCCCGCAACACGCTCCTCTACTACCGAGATCTCCGCGCCGGCACGTTCGACCTCGGCGCGCCGGGCGTCGATGCGGCGGCGCTCGAACAACTGCTCGCCGGCAACGCGGTGCGCCTCAGCGCGCTCGTGCCCGACACCGACGCGCTGGGTGACGCGGCGAAGCGGGCCCGGACGATTCGCCGCAAGGCGACCGAGAACTTCGAGGAGCGCGGCCTGCGCACGCTGTTCCTGGCATGGGGCACGGCCACGTGGGAGAACCCGAGCTCCGCGGCGACACCCGCTGCGCCGGTGTTGCTGTGCCAGGCCAACCTCACCCCGCGCGGCGGCGCCGAGGAGGACTTCGAGGTCGCGCTCACCGACGACTGGGAAGCCAACCCGACGCTGCTGCACCTGCTGGCGCACGACTACCAGGTGACGGTGGCCGCCGAGCAACTCGAGGACGCGATCGTGAGCGGCGAGAGGGTCGATCCCGGGCCGGCCTTCGATCTGCTGGTGAGCGCGGCGACAACCGTGCCGAAGTTCGCCATCACCCCGCGCACGGTGCTGGGCAACTTCTCCTACGCCAAGCTGCCGATGGTCAAGGACCTCGAGGCGGCGATGGCGTCCGGCGCGCTGGCCGCTCACGATCTCATCGCGGCCATCGCGGGCGACGAGCTGGCGCGAGTGACGGTGCGCGGCCGCTACGCCGACATCGCCGCGGACCTTCCCGACACCGTCGTACCGACGGACGAGTTCCTCGTCCTCGACGCGGACAGCAGCCAGAGCTTCGTCATCAATTCCGTCGTGGCCGGCGGCGATCTCGTCATCGAAGGTCCGCCGGGCACGGGCAAGAGCCAGACCATCGCGAACCTCATCGCCACGCTCAGCGCCCGCGGCAAGAAGTCGTTGTTCGTCGCCGAGAAGCGCGCCGCCATCGATGCGGTGCTCGATCGCCTGAACCATGTCGGCCTCGGTGATCTCGTGCTCGACCTTCACGAGGGCGCGGGCTCACGCAAGCGGCTCGCGCAGGACCTCGCCAAAGGGCTGGCCGATGCCGGGTCGATCGCGCTGCCGGACACGCGCGCGACCGACGACATCCTCGTGCGCCGTCGCAGCGCGCTCGTGGCGCACTGCGCGGCGTTGCACGCAATCCGGATGCCATGGGGTGTCACCGTCTACGACGTCGCGGTCGAGGTGGCCGGCATCGGCAACAACGCCCGCATCGACACGCGACTGCGTTCGCCTGCGCTCGAGGCCGTCACCAACGACGACGCTCGTGCCGCGGGTGAAGACGTGCGATCGTTCGCACAGCTCGGCGGGTTCACCCTCGATCAATCGGGCTCGACGTGGGCGTCGGCGTTCGCCACAGGCGCGATCTCGCGGCCCGAGGACGTGCAGACTGCACTCGCGCTCGTGCAGACCATGTCGTCGACGACGTTGCCGAACACGTCGGGGTGGATGCAGTACGTCGCCGATGGCTGCGGGTTGCGGACAGGATCGCAACCAGCTGAGTGGGACGCGTTGCTGCAGCTCGTGTCCGGAGCCGCAGCCGCGCTCGCGTTCTTCGAGCCAACGGTGTTTGCCGAGCCGCTCGATCCCATGGTCGAAGGACTCGCGCCCGCGCAACGCGGCGCAGTAGGACGATTCTTCGCTCGGCTGACGAACGGTCACTACCGGCGGGCGCTCAAGGCGGCCCGGGCGCAGGCACGCGATCACGGCGCCAAGCCCCACGCGCTGCACGCGGCCGCCGTCGACGCCGCGGCTGTGCAGACCCGCTGGGCAGCGATGTCCACCAACGGACGTCCGCCCTCGGTGCCCGACCGTCTGGACGAGGCGCGGGCCGCGTTGGAGAGCCTGAAGGCGGACATCGCCAAGCTCGAGACAACACTCGGGCGTCCCGGCCTCACGACGACCAGCGCTGACGTCATCGCCGGACTGCTCACCGCACTGCTGGGCGACCAGGCAACGCTGAATCGGCTTCCGGAGCTGCGGCGCCTGTCCGATGCCCTCGTCGCGCGTGGGTTCGGTGACGCTCTCGCTGAGCTGCAGCGCCGTCGTCTCGGTCCCGACGACGCCGTCGCGGCAGTGCGGTGGGCGTGGCTGATGAGCATCTACGAGCGCGTCGCGGCGACCGATCCTCAGGTCGGCGCGTTCGACGGCAAGGCGCTGCACGAGATCGAGAGCGAGTTCCAGACCAGCGACGCGCAGCACCTGCGCGACGCGGTTCCGCGCATCAGGCGCGATGTCGCC
This sequence comes from Acidimicrobiales bacterium, assembly GCA_036275935.1. Lineage (GTDB taxonomy): Bacteria > Actinomycetota > Acidimicrobiia > Acidimicrobiales > JACDCH01 > DASUCS01. The sequence goes on along the minus strand of DASUCS010000164.1, from coordinate 4,288 downwards.
GAGCGGATCACCCAGCTGCGCGACCAGTTCCCCGCCGAGTCCGATGTCGTCGAGCACCAAGCGCGACTGAAGCGCAAGCACCTGCCGGTACGGGATCTGTTCCAAGCCGCACCGAACGTGCTGAGCGGGTTGAAGCCGTGCTGGGCCATGAGCCCGCTCGTCGTTGCGCAGCTGCTCCCCGCGCAGCGGTGCTTCGACGTCGTGATCTTCGACGAGGCGTCGCAGGTCACTCCGTCGGATGCCGTGGGCGCATTGTTGCGGGCCGATCGGGCGGTCGTCGCCGGCGACACGAAGCAGCTGCCGCCGACGAGCTTCTTCGCCACGACCACGAGTGACGACGACACAGACGACGAAGAGGACGATCAGATCGAGGGGGCCAGCCTCGCACTGACCACCGGCCTCGAGTCGGTGCTCGACGTGCTCGGCGCGCTCCTTCCGCCGCCGAAGGGCACCAAGACGCTGCAGTGGCACTACCGCTCGCGCGACGAACGCCTCATCGCCTTCTCCAACGCGCAGCCGTCGTTGTACGACTGGACGCTCACGACCTTTCCCGGCGTGTACGGCGCCGATTGCGTCCGTCACGTGCTCGTCGATCAATCGAACACGGCTGGCCAGGAGCTCTCGGTCACGAACGAGGTCGAGCGGGTCGTCGAGCTCGTCGCCGAACACGTGCAGCAACGACCTGCTGAGAGCCTCGGCATCATCGCCATGGGCATCAAGCACGCCGAGCGCATCTCGGAGACGCTGCGGCTGCGCCGCGCGAGCGATCGCACGCTCGATCGGTTCCTCGAGCAAGGACCTGATGCGCTCGGCGGCAAGGAGCCGGTGTTCATCAAGAACCTCGAACGGGTGCAGGGTGACGAGCGCGACGCGATCATCCTGTCGGTCGGCTACGGGAAGTCGGCCGACGGACGGATGCAGTACCGGTTCGGGCCGATCAACCAGGAGGGCGGCGAGCGCCGCCTCAACGTCGCCATCACCCGCGCCCGGCGCCGCATGACGGTGGTGTCGTCGTTCGCCTCGGCCGACATGGATCCGAACCGGCTCAACGCCGAAGGCGCCCGGATGCTGAAGCGGTACCTCGAGTACGCCGAGAGCTCCGGTGCGTCGCTCGGCAACATGGTGATGGAGAAGCCGCCGCTCAACCCGTTCGAGATCGACGTACGCGACCAGCTGACGGCCGCCGGAATACCGGTCGTCGCGCAATACGGCTGCTCCGGTTACTGGATCGACTACGCCGCCGAGCATCCGACGAAACCGGGCGAGATGGTGCTCGCCATCGAGTGCGACGGTGCGACCTACCACTCCGCGCAGACCGCACGCGATCGGGATCGGCTCCGCCAACAGCATCTCGAGCGACTCGGTTGGCGATTCCACCGCATCTGGTCCTTCGACTGGTTCCGTTCACGGGAGACCGAGGTGGCGCGCGCCAAGGCGGCGTACGACTCGGCGGTCGCCGCCGCGGATGCGGGACCAGCGGCTGTCGCGACGGCGAGCGCGCCCATCGCAGCATCGACGACTGTCCGACGCGGGCCGCGCCCCCGCGTGCGTTCCGGACTCCCGATCGGCGATTACTCGATGCCCGAGCTCGTGACCATGGTGAAGTGGATCGAGTCAGACACGTTGCTGCGCACGGAAGAAGAGACACTCACCGAACTGATGCGTGAGCTCGGGTTCAAGCGCCGAGGCCCACGCATCGTGGAGGTCCTCACCGCCGCGATCGCGGCTGCTGATCGCCAGTAGTGGCGAGCGACACGCGCGCTCTGATCGGGAAGTGGTCGGAGTGCCCCGCACGCACGACTTCCGCGTCAGTGGCGTCGACTGACGGCGTCGCGAGCACGTGGTCGATCTCGAAGAACGGCCTCGGCGCCGGCCACGTCGCGCCGCGCACCGTGTCGCGCCACCCCGGGAGCACGAACCGGGCGACCCATCGCCACATGTTCAAGTCACCCATGAGCACGCCCGGCTGATGCACATCCGGCACCACACCACGGAGTCGCCAACGCAACAGTGGTGAGAAGTGTTCGAGGTGCGGGAAGTGCGACACGCACACCGTCACGTTGCCGGCGTCGAGGGGAACCTCGGTCGTGACGACGGCTCGGTCCACGGGATCACGCACGAAGCCTCGTAGCCGATGCTCGACCACCGGGCCGTGCGGTACGCGCGACAGGAGCGCGTGACCCCAGTCGCCGTCGCCGACCGGCTCGTGCGCACGCGCGAGGAGGTGGCACTTCGGATCGACGATGGCGCGTCCGGTCCAGCAGTGATGGACGTCGTACCCGAGCGCGGACGCAACCTCGTCGGCCACGCTCCGCTCGCCGTCAGGTCTCCACACCTCCTGCAGCCCGAGCAGGTCGGCATCGAGCTCGCGGCAGGCGTCCACGACGTCGAACGGCGTGTACACCTTCGGGCGCCGACCCCAGTGCAGGTTGAACGACGCCACGCTGATCGATTGCATCCTGGTCCGAGCGTATGGGCCGCCGACGTCCGACCGCGGTAGACACAGGAGGTGCTGGGACCACGGACCCCGATCCTCGTCGGCGTGGGCACGTCGTACGACGACGCCGAAGCAGTCGAGCTCATGGTGCGAGCCACAGAGGCGGCGGCGAGGGACGCCGGCAACACCGACATCCTGCGCGCGGTGCAGCGCGTCGCGGTCCCCCGGGGCACGTGGTCCTACACGGACCCGGGTCGGATCGTCGCCGAACGCATTGGCGCCGACGCGCACACGCATCTCGTCGACCTCGGCATCCCGCAGCAGACGCTGATCAACCAGGCGCTCGCGGCCATCATCGACGGTGAGCTCGACGTCGCACTCGTCGTCGGCGCCGAAGCGAAGGCCCGCGCCGCACGCGCTGCGCAACGAAGTCACGCCGCCAACGCCGAGGGCATCCGCACGGTCTTCCGCCGAGAAAGCGAGGCGGAAGAGATCGACCAACAGGGCGCGCAACCTGACATGCACCAGACGCCGCAGGGTGAGTTCCTCGCCATGCCCGAGATCGAAGCTGGTCTCTACGCGCCTGTGGAGCAGTACGCGCTGATGGAGTCGGCGCTGCGGGCCAGCGACGGCATCACGATCGAGGAACACCGGCGCGAGATCGCCGAGCTGTGTGCCCGGTTCAACGCCGTGGCCCACATGAATCCCGACGCTGCGTTTCCCATGAAGATCGAGCCCGCGGCGCTCGCCGAACTCGGCCCCGGCAACCGGCCCCTCGCCTTCCCGTACGGCAAGTGGCACGCCAGCCAGTGGACGGTCGACCAGGCGGCCGCGCTGTTGCTGTGCTCGGTCGAGGCCGCGGAGCGTGTCGGCATCGACCGCGAGCGCTGGCTCTTCCCGCTGATCGGCATCGAGTCCAGCGCGTCCGTCTCACTCTCGAAGCGACGGGACCTTCATCGCTGGCCGGCGATGCGGGTCCTCGCCGACGCAGCATCCGAGCACCTCGGACACGCGCTCGCCGAGTGCGACCACCAAGAGGTGTACTCGTGCTTCCCGCTCGCAGTGCGCGTCCAGCAGCGCGAGCTCGGGTTGCCGGTCGACGGCACGCCCACCATCACCGGAGGGATGACGTTCGCCGGCGGACCGTTCAACAGCTTCGTGCTGCAGGCAACTGCGGCGATGGCCCAACGGCTTCGCGAGCATCGGGGCGAGGGGCTGATCACGACCGTCAGTGGGATGCTCACCAAACCCGGGCTCGCAGTGTGGGCCAACGAGCCCGGTGACCAGCCGCCCCTCGTTCGCGACTTCGCCGAAGAAGCGCTCGCCGCGACGGCCACGGTCGACGTCGTCAGCTGCTACGAAGGTCCCGCGACGATCGCGGCATACACCGTCACGTATGACGGTCAGGACGCGAAGGAGCTCGTCGCGATCGTCGACACGACCGATGGTGCGCGGGCGATCGCCAAACGCAACGACCCTGCTCTCCTCGCGCGGGCGACCACGGAGGAGCTCATCGGTACGACGCTCGAGCCCGTGTGATGGGCGACGTCGTCGATCGAGCCGACGAAGAACGCTTCGTCATCGAGGAGGACGGTCACACGAGTGAGCTCGTGTACCACCTCAACGGCTCGCGTTTCGTGTTGATCCACACTGAAGTGCCCGACGAGCTCGCGGGACGTGGTATCGGCGGACGCCTCGTGCGCGCCGCGCTCGATCGCGCCCGCCGTGAGGATCTGACCGTCGTACCGAAGTGTCCGTTCGCGCGTTCGTGGCTCGAGCAGCATCCCGACGCCACCGACGGCGTCACGATCGACTGGCGATGATCACCGGCCTCGCGCACTCTGCGGTGTG
>DASUCS010000163.1:0-31134 GCA_036275935.1 Acidimicrobiales bacterium | reverse complement strand
CGTCGACGAACAACTCCTCGGACGTCCGCGTCGACGCGGCGGCGATCGGTCTGCTCGTGCTGTCGGGCATCGCACTGGCGCTCGTCACGGGCGGGGTGGCGGCCGTGCTCCACGGTTGGCTCGCAGACTCCACGCCGAGTGCAGGTGACGCGTTGCGCGCGTCGTTGCGCCATGCCCCGTCGTTGATCGCGGCGTGGATCCTCGTGCACGTGTTCGAGCTCGCGGCCGCGCTCGCGTTGCTGCTGCCCCTCGTGTTCGTGATGCCGATGTTCCTCGTGGCTTCGCCGGCCATCGTGTTCGAGCGATTGGGTCCGTGGGCCGGGATCCGGCGATCGTGGCGGCTCGCGCGCACCCGCTACGGCGCGATGTTGGGAGCGGGTCTGCTCATCGCGACAGTGTCGATCGTGCTGACCCTCGCGCTGTCGGGTCTCGGTCTGATCTTCGAGTTCTGGTCGTACGGCTGGGTGATCGACGCCGTGTGCCGCGCGGCGAGCGGTCTGATCACGCTGCCGTTCGTCGGTGCGGCGACGACGCTCGTCTACCTGGACACGCGCATCCGCGTCGAAGGTCTCGACCTCGAGCTCGACTTCGCCGAACGGTTCACGCATGGCAGCTAGCGAGGGGCCGCCCGCGGGGGAGATCCGCGACCGCGCGCACGAGATCCTGTCCAGGTCCGAATTCGGCCGACACGAGAGCCTCGTGCAGCGAGTGCTCGATTGGGTCGGCGAACAACTCAGCCGTTTCACATTCGGCCTGGGTGGGGGCCCCGGCTTCCTGGGCGACCTCATCGGGCTGCTCGTGCTCGGTGGGGTGATCGTGCTGCTCGTGCTGCTGGTGCGCGCGTTCCTGCGCCGCAATCGTGCTGCTCGAGAGGAGCCTGCCGACGACTTGAGCATCGAGCTCGAACACGGTCGTGCCGCCACGGACTGGCGCACCGACGCGGAGCGGTTCGAGGCCGCGGGGCAGTGGCGCGAAGCCATGCGGGCGCGGTACCGGGAGCTCGTCACGGCACTCGTCGAGGCGCGCGTGCTGGCCGATCTGCCGGGCCGGACGACGGGCGAGTACCTGGCCGAGTACGCCGCCGCTCGACCCGCTGGACGCGATGCGTTCGAAGCGCTCACCCGACTGTTCGAAGGCGTGTGGTACGGCGGCGTGACGACGGGTGCGCAGGAGAACGAGCAATTCCGCCGGCTCGCGAACGCAGCCCGTTCGTCGGAGGCACAGGCGGTGGGCGTGTGACCGCGACCGCATCGACGAGCTCCGCGCGGCGCGGGACCTCGCGTACGCCGTTCATCGTCGGTGGCGTGTTGGTCCTGATCCTCGTTGGCATCGCGCTGATCGCGGGAGACTCCGGCAACTCGAGCAGCGGTCCGCCACTGGCGCCGTCGTCGACCGCGCCGAACGGGACTCGCGGACTCGTGCTCCTGCTCGACGAGCTCGGTGCAGACGTTCGCACCGGTGATCGAGTCCCCGCCGCTGATGCGAAGGTGGCCCTCCTCTTGCATGACGGCCTGAGCCAGGAAGACCACGACCGCATCCTCGACTGGGTGTCGCGAGGCGGGACGTTGGTCCTCGCGGACCCGTCGTCGTCTCTGTCGCCCGCAGACGTGAACGACTCCGTCTTCGGGGTGATCGACCGCGGGACGTGCACGATGCCGGAGCTCGCCGACGTGAACCGCCTTCAGGTGCAGTTCAGTCAGCTGTTGTCGACCGCAGGCGCCCGCAGCTGCTTCGGCAACGGGTCGCACGCGTTCGTCACCAGCACGTCACGCGGTGCGGGTCACATCGTGGTGCTCGGCGACGCGAGCGTGTTCACCAACGAGATGCTCGACGACGTCGACAACAGCGTCCTGGCCGCACGGTTGCTCGTCCCGGCGCAAGGCACCGTGGTCGCCGTGCTCGACCCGAATCCACCGGGATCGGGCCGCACGACGCTCAGCGACCTCGTTCCCGACCGCGTCTTCCAGGCGATCGTGCAGCTCGGGATCGCGTTCGTCCTCTACGCGTTGTGGCGGTCGCGACGAGTGGGTCAACCGGTGACCGAGGCGCAACCGGTCGCGATCGCCGGCTCGCAGTTCGTGCGTGCCGTCGGCAGACTTCACCAGCGAACGCACGCAATGAGCCGCGCTGCGGCCGCGTTGCGGTTCGACACCCGTCGGACTGTGTGCGAGCAGTTCGGCGTCCCGCTGTACACCGACGTCGAGACGCTCGCCCGGATGACCGCGGAGCGCACCGGGCTCGACCGCACGACGGTCGCCGCCGCGTTCGGCGACACGCCGATCCTCGACGACGAGGCACTCGTCGAGCTCGGACACTCTCTCGATTCCATCCGTCAGGAGGTCCTCGATGGACGCAGCCACTGAAGCGAGCGAGGAGGTCGACGCCGCCGACGTGCGCGGACCGATCCTCGCCCTGCGCGACCAGGTCGCGAAGGTGGTGGTCGGCCAAGAGGGGACGTTGTCGGGCCTCGTCGCCGCGCTCCTGGTTCGGGGTCACGTGCTCCTCGAAGGCGTACCTGGAGTCGCGAAGACGTTGGTGGTGAAGGCGGTGGCGGCCGCGCTCGACCTCGAGTTCAAGCGGGTTCAGTTCACGCCGGACCTCATGCCGTCCGACGTCATCGGTCAGACGATCTTCGACGCGCGCGGCGCGTCGTTCGCGTTCCGCGAGGGACCGGTGTTCACCAACCTGCTCCTTGCGGACGAGATCAACCGCACGCCGCCGAAGACACAAGCGGCGCTGCTCGAGGCGATGGAGGAGCGGCAGGTCTCGATCGATGGCGAAGCGCGGCCCCTTCCTGATCCGTTCGTGGTGGTCGCCACCCAGAACCCGGTCGAGTACGAGGGCACGTACCCGCTCCCCGAGGCGCAGCTCGACCGGTTCCTCTTCAAGCTCCAGGTCGGTTACCCGACGTTCGAACAGGAGCAGGAGGTGGTCGCTCGTCATGATCGCGGGCTCGATCCGCACGATCTCGCCGCCACTGGGATCACGGCGGTGGCGTCCGCCGCTGATCTCGAAGCGGCGCGCGAGCAGGTCGACGCGTTACGAGTCGAGCCCCCGGTGCTCGCATACATCGTGCAGCTGTGCCGGGCGACGCGCGATGCCCCGTCGCTGACGCTGGGCGTGTCACCTCGCGGCGCGACTGCACTGCTGCACGCGGCCAAAGCGTGGGCCTGGTTGGCAGGCCGTCCCTTCGTGACGCCGGACGAGGTCAAGGCCGTCACCAAGCCCACGTTGCGGCATCGCATCCAGCTACGGCCGGAAGCGGAGCTCGACGGCACGACGGCCGACGCGGTGCTCGACGGGATCCTCACCGCCGTCCCGACCCCGCGCTGAGCCTCGAGGAGCTGCCGTGCCCGTTCCGACCCGACGGCTCGCGGTTGTCGCGCTGGCGCTCGCCGGAGTGCGGTTGCTGCTGCCGGACGTCGCGTTCGCGCAAGGGTTGCTCGTTCTCGACGCGTTGCTGCTGGTGGTCGCCGCCGCCGACTGGTTGCTCGCACCGCCGCCGGCGCACGTCGGCGTCGAGCGCACGCTGCCCGCCGTGCTGACGATCGACCAGGCGTCGGAGATCCGTTGGCGCGTGACGAACCCCACGCGGCGACGGCTGCGTGTGATCGTTGCCGACGAGCTGGCCCCCTCTCTGGGTGCCGCGACTCGACGAGCGACGTTGGTGCTGCCGGCGTCCGGCGCCGCAACGGCGACCACGTCGATCCGTCCGGCGAGACGAGGCCGGTTCACACCGCGGCAGGTCGTCGTGCGCGTCGATGGGCCGATGGGACTCGCCGGTCGCCAGCGTCGCCGGATCATGCCGTCGACGCTGCGCGTGCATCCGCCGTTCCGTTCGAAGGACGAAGCGGAGCTGCGCATCAATCGAGCGCGCGTGCTCGAGATCGGGTTGCGATCCGCGCAGGGGCGCGGCGGTGGCACCGAGTTCGAGTCGCTGCGCGACTACTCGACGGACGACGAGTTCCGCCGCGTCGACTGGTCGGCCACCGCCCGTAGCGGGCGCCCGATCGTGCGCACGTATCGCGCCGAGCGCAACCAGACCGTCCTGGTGCTGCTCGACAACGGACGCGTGATGGCGGCGCGCGTCGACGACGTGCCCCGGGTCGAGCATGCGATGGACGCCACGATGATGCTGGCGACGGTCGCCACCCGGTTGGGCGACAAGTGCGGGCTCCTCGTGTTCGACCGCGAGGTTCGCACCGTGCTCGAACCGTCGAAGTCGCGCGGTCAAGTGGGGCGTGTCACCGAGGCACTGTTCGACCTGCAGCCGCAGCTGGTGGAGAGCGACTACCGGGGGGCCTTCACCGAGACGGTCACGAGGTTCAGGCGGCGCGCCATGCTCGTGCTGCTCACGGAGCTCAACGAGCAAGCCGCCGAGGAGTACCTCGTCCCGGCCCTTCCGCTCGTGGCTCGAAGCCATCTCATCGTGATCGGCGCCGTCCGTGATCCCGAGATCGAGGCGTGGGCGCGCGCGCCGGTGACCGATGAGGAGAGCGCGTACCGCCGCGCGGCAGCGCTCGACGCGCTCGCGGAACGGGCGCGACTCTCGGCGCGCCTGCAGAGCCTCGGGGCGACGGTCGTCGATGCCGCTCCCGGTCGCCTTTCGGGCGACCTCGCCGACACCTACCTCAGGGTGAAGGCAATGGGTCGGCTGTAACCAGCTCCTGCTCGCCGAACAGACCCGTGAGCCCGCGAGCCGTGGCGTCACGCCCGCGGATGACGACCCACGAGATGAAGCCCAGCTCGACGAGGAATCCGATGCCGACGCGGACGAGAACGGGGAGATCGCTCGGCGTCACGAAGCCTTCGATCAGCCCCGCGGTGATGAAGCACAACATCAGCCCGAGGATGATCACCACGGAGCGGCGACCCTCGTCGGCGAGCGCCGCGCCGCGCGGGCGGTCGCCCGGAGCGATCACCGTCCACCCCAGGCGCAAGCCGGCCGCGCCCGCGATCGTGACCGCCGTCAGCTCGAGGAACCCGTGCGGCAGGATCAGCCCGAAGAACTTTCCGGCCTGGTGCGCGTGGACGAACAGACCTCCCGCCACGCCGACGTTCACGCCGTTGTAGGCGAGGATCGCCGCGGTGCCGATGCAGAGCAGGACACCGAGCGCGAACGCGATGAACGACACCTGGATGTTGTTCACGAGCACCTTGGTGGAGAACTCAGCCGCAGGCTCGGAGGAGTAGTAGTCCTCGAAGCGCGTCTGGAGCAGCGCTTGTTGCTCTTCTTTCGGGACCGCGACGTCGAGTGCGCGATCCGATGTGGACAGCCAGGTGCCGAGCGCGAGCGCGGGGATGAACATCAGCGCCGCGGCGGCCACGATGAAGCGCCGGTTCCAGTAGACCGCCGCGGGAAACGTGTCCGTGAAGAAGCGGCCGATCGAACGCACCGACACGGGCTGACTGCCGTAGATCGCCGCGTTGGCGGCGGCGACGAGCGTCGTCAGGCGCGACGTGAGCCCGGGGTCGTCGTAGTACGCGCGGGCGTGCGAGAGCTGGGCCGACGTTCGTTGGTACAGCGCCACGAGCTCGTCGACCTCGGCGGGTGCGAGCGCCCGCGTGCCGGAGCGACGGGCGCGGGAGGACAGCTCTTCGAGGCGCATCCACGCGCCGCCGTTGCGGACGATGAACCGATCGAGATCCATGGGGCCCCCGGTACGGTAAACGCTCGTGGCCACGATCCCGGCTTCTCCTGGTACCGGCGGGACAGAACTGTCTCGTCGGTACCAGGAGAACGACCAGCCCGTGCGAGGGGTCGTCACACCTGAGGCGGTGCTGCTCGAGTTCGAGACGGCCAGCGTCGCGTCGCGATCGCTCGGCCAACTGCTGGACCTCTTGGTGCGCTTCGGCCTCTTCTACGTGGTCGTGCTCGTCGCCGGGGTGATGAGCGCGGGCATCGGCACGACCCCGGCGATCGTGATCGTCATCGTCGGCAGCTTCTTCATCCTCTTCGGGTATCCCGCGCTGCTCGAGTCCCGTTGGAACGGCCAGACGGTGGGCAAGCGCGCGTTCGGGCTTCGAGTGGTCACGGTCGAAGGCTCGCCGGTGCGGTTTCGACACTCGGCGATTCGCTCGATGCTGCAGATCGTTGACTTCTTCATCCCGCCCGTCGGCGTGACGGCCACGTGTGTGTCGCTGCTGAACAAGCGCAACCAGCGGCTCGGCGACATCTTCGCCGGGACGATCGTGCTCCGCGAGCGGACTGGGGCTTCGTTCCCCGTACCGGTGTCGTTCCCGCCGCTGCCAGGCTTCGAGCTGTACGCCCGGAGTCTCGATGTCGGCGGGATCACACCCGAGCAGTACGCCGTCATCCGTTCGTTCCTGCTGCGGGTGAACACCCTCACCCCCGGGGCTCGTGCCCACCTCGGTACTCGGATCGCCAACGCGGTCTCGCTGTCGATGCACCACCAGCCGCCTCCGACGGTGTCGCCCGAGACGTTCCTCGTGTCGGTGGCCGCCGCCTACCAACTCCGCCAAGGCGGCCCCCCCGTGCCACTGCCGCCGTGGGTTCCCCAGTGGGGACCGGGCGGCGGACCCGCCACAATGGCGCGGTGACGTACCTGGACCACGCCGCCAGCACGCCCGTGCGGGCCGAAGCGGTCGCGGCGATGCTTCCGTTCCTCACGGAGCGGTACGGCAATCCGTCTGGTGCGCACGCCATGGCCCGCGACGCGCGCAACGCGCTCGACGACGCCCGTGTGACGCTCGCCGACGCGCTCGGGTGCGCGCCGGGCGAGGTCGTGTTCACGAGTGGAGGCACCGAAGCAGACAACACGGCGGTCTTCGCGTTCGCCGACCGAGGCACGGTGGTGTGCTCGGCCATCGAGCATCACGCCGTGCTCGACCCGGTGCACCGCATCGGCGGACGGGTGGTCGGCGTCACTGCCGCCGGCGTCGTCGATCTCGACGCGCTGGTTGCCGCGCTCGACGACGACGTCGCACTCGTGTCGATCATGTTGGCCAACAACGAGATCGGCACGATCCAGCCGCTCGACGAGATCGCGCAGCTCGTGCGCGAGCACGCACCCGACGCAACGTTGCACACCGACGCCGTGCAGGCCTTCCCGTGGCTGGACGTGAGCGCACTCGCGCAATCTGCGGACCTCGTGTCGATCAGCGCGCACAAGTTCGGTGGACCGAAGGGAACCGGCGTGCTCGTCGTCCGTGACGGAACACCGTTCGCGGCCCGGCAGGTCGGTGGAGGACAGGAGCGCGAGCGCCGCAGCGGCACTCAGAACGTTGCCGGCATCGTCGCCATGGCCGAAGCGGCGCGGCTGACGGTCGAAGAGCGCAAGCACACCGTCGATCACACCGTCGCGCTGCGCGATCGGCTCGCAGATGAGCTCATCGCGCGCGTGCCCGGCACGTTCGAGAGCGGCGATCGCGCCAACAAGATCGCCGGGAACTGCCACCTGTGCTTCGACGGCATCGAGAGCGAGGCGCTGTTGTTCCTGCTCGAGCAGCACGACGTCATGGCGTCGGCCGCGGCATCGTGCGCCAGCGGCGCGCAGGATCCATCGCACGTGCTCGCGGCCATGGGCATCCCGCGCTCGGTCGCACAAGGCTCGTTGCGGCTCTCACTCGGATCGTCGACGACGATGGCCGACATCGACCTCGTGCTCGACGTGCTGCCCCCCGCGGTGGCTCGGCTGCGGGAGCAGGGATCGTGAAGGTCCTCGTGGCCATGAGCGGGGGTGTGGACTCGTCGGTTGCGGCTGCGCTGCTGCGCGACGACGGTCACGACGTCACCGGCGTCACGCTCAAGCTCTGGGGCGGCGAGTCGGACAGCGGGTGCTGCTCGGTCAGTGACGTCGACGACGCGCGTCGCGTGGCGCGCGTCCTGGGCATCGACCATCACGTCTTCAACTTCGGCGATCGCTTCGACGACGACGTCGTGGCGCCGTACGTGGACGCACACCGGCGTGGCCTGACGCCGAATCCGTGCATCGAGTGCAACCGCCACGTGAAGTTCGACAAGCTGCTGGTCCGCGCCCGAGCCCTCGGGTTCGATGCGATCGCGACTGGCCATCACGCCCGGGTGGTGCTGCAGCCAGGTGGGTCGCGCCGCATCGCCCGTGGCGCGGACCGGGCGAAGGACCAGAGCTACGTCCTCTACATGCTCGGACAGGACCAGCTCGCGTCGACGCTGCTGCCGGTCGGTGACATGACGAAGGACGCGGTGCGCGCTCGAGCCGCGGCGCTCGGGTTGCCAACCGCCGTCAAGCCGGACAGCCAAGAGGTGTGCTTCATCACCTCGATCTCCGGCCGTGACGGCTTCCTCCAGAGTCGGGTCGCGTTCACTCCAGGGCGCGTCGTCGAACGGTCGTCCGGCGCCGAGATCGGTCGTGTCGACGCGGTCGAGCTCGTCACGATCGGCCAGCGGCGTGGCATCGGACTCGCCGGCGGCGATGGCACGCCGCGCTACGTCACGGACGTCGACATCGCGAGCGCGACGATCACCGTGGGACGGGAGTCCGACCTCCTCGACGACGTTGTACGACTCCGCGACGTCGTGTGGACCGACGGACCGGTCGAGCGAGTGCTGGCGCAGTGCAGCGCGCACGGCGCAACCCACGTCGCCAGGTTCGATCCGGCGACGGATGCACTCCACTGGGCGGAGCCTCGTCGGCGAGTGGCCCCTGGTCAGGCTGTCGTTCTGTACGACGCCGACGCACCGGATGAGGTCGTCGGCGGCGGCCTCGCTACCCGGGGCTGACCGGCAACCCGCGCTCGCGCGCTTCTCGCAAGAGTGCGCCCGGACGGCCTGGCGCGAACAAGAGGCGATCCGTGTCCTGCTTCATCACCGAGCTCGGCTCGGTCAGCTGAAGCTCGAGCACGAGTCCGAGCGCTCGTCCGGTGGCGTCGACCGCGGTCGTGTCGGCCGGCGCGGGGCCGAGCGCGCGCACGACGTTCTTCGGGAACAGCAGCGCTTCGCCGAGCACCACGTGGTCGTGCAACACGATGCCGGCCGGGACGAACACGAGCCATCGCCGCGACAGGCGATGCAACGCGACGATGCCGAAGCGCGCGGCGAACGTGCCGACCGCCAGCGCGAGCGCGCCTGCAAGCCACTCACGCGCGGCGAGCAGCAACGGGCCAGCGGCGATCGACGCGACGATCGCAGCCCACGCCAGCTCGACGGGTCCGAGCAGCAACAATCCCGGTGTCCGCAACGCCATCCGTCGTTCTGGCCCGTACGACGAGCCGTCGACGAACGTGTCGCTGATCTCTGGCAGCAGCAGGACACCGGCGGCGATCAGCGCGGTCCACACCAGCGCAACGACTTCCGTGGGTCCGATGCCGGCTCGGATGCTGACCCACACCGCGGCGGCGAATGCGGCCGGCGCGCCGATGCGCACCGCCGTGAGGCTCGTGGTGCGCGGCACGAGCACCGCTACCAGCACGACCCCCCACGTCGCCCAGGCGAGCGCCGCCGCGACCACACCCACGGCCGTGCTCGTGCCGTCGAGCCCGTCCGCGAGCGCGGCACCTGCGGTCAGCGGCAACGCCAGCCATCCGACACGCAGGGCCCAGAGCATGACCCGGTATGTTGCCCGGCGATGGCTGTGCCGCCCGAAATCGAGCAGCGAGCGAGCGAGCTCCGAGCGGAGATCACGGAGCACAATCGCCGCTACCACGTCGACGACGACCCCATCATCTCGGACGCCGAGTACGACGCGCTCGTCCGCGAGCTGCGCGACATCGAGAGCGAATTCCCCGAGCTGATCACCCCGGATTCGCCGACGCAGCTGGTCGGCGCGCCCGTGTCCACGCAGTTCTCCGAGGTTCGGCACCGCGTTCCGATGATGTCGCTCGACAACGCGTTCTCCTTCGAGGAGCTGCTCGAGTGGGGCAAGCGACTCGAGCGCCGTCTCGGCTCCGAGGGGGAGTCCGTCGGCTATGTCTGCGAACTGAAGATCGACGGCTTCGCGGTGTCGCTCACGTACGAAGACGGGAAGTACGTGCGCGCCGCGACGCGCGGCGATGGACGCACGGGCGAGGACATGACCGCGAACGTCGCGACGATCGCCGCGGTCCCGAAGAAATTGACGGGGAAGAAGGTGCCGTCACTGCTCGAGGTGCGCGGCGAGATCTACATGCCGATCGCGGCGTTCGACGCCCTCAACAAGCGACAGGCCGACGCCGGTGATCGACTGTTCGCCAACCCCCGCAACTCTGCCGCAGGCTCGGTGCGGCAAAAGGACCCGTCGATCACCGCGAGCCGTGATCTGTCCATGTGGACCTATCAGCTCGGCGCGATCGAGAACGGCCCGACGTTCAAGAACCACTCCGAGACGTTGCACTGGATGCAGACGGTCGGCCTGCCGGTGAACCCGGAGATCAAGGGGCTCGGCACGCTCGACGAGGTGTACGAGTTCTGCAAGCACTGGCAGGAGCACCGACACGATCTGCCCTACGAGATCGACGGCATCGTCGTGAAGGTCGACGATCTGCGGCTACGCGACGAGCTCGGCGCGACGTCGCACGCGCCGCGGTGGGCGATCGCGTACAAGTTCCCGCCGGAAGAGCGCACCACGACCCTCAAGGAGATCATGGTGTCGATCGGCCGCACGGGGAAGGCGACACCGTTCGCCGTCCTCGAGCCGGTGTTCGTCGGCGGATCCACGGTGCAAATGGCGACCTTGCACAACCAGGACCAGGTGAAGGCCAAGGATGTCCGTCCCGGCGACACCGTGATCGTGCGCAAGGCCGGCGACGTGATTCCCGAAGTCGTCAAGCCCGTGCTCGCCGAACGGCCGAAGGGCTTGAAGGCGTGGAAGTTCCCGACGAAGTGCCCGGTGTGCGGCGGCCCGTTGGTACGGCTCGAAGGCGAGAGCGACACGTTCTGCACAAACGTCGATTGCCCGGGACAACGGTGGGCCCGCATCTGTCATTTCACGAGCCGCGGCGCCATGGACATCGAGGGGCTCGGCGAGCGCACGGTGTCGCAGTTCCTGGACCACCAGCTCATCCACGACCCCGGCGACATCTACTCGCTCGACTGGGATGGTGTGCGCGAGCTCGAAGGGTTCGGTGAGATCTCGATCACGAACCTGCAGAAGTCGATCGAGGCATCGAAGGAACGTCCGCTCGCCAACTTGCTCGTCGGGCTCGGTATCCGTCACGCGGGGGGAACGGTGAGCCGCGTGCTCGCGCAGTCGTTCGGTCATCTCGACGCGCTGATGGCGGCCTCGACCGATGACATCGCCGCGGTCGAGGGCGTCGGTCAGGTCATCGCCAAGTCCGTGCACGAGTTCTTCGCCAACGAGCGCAACCGCGAAGTGATCGAGAAGCTGCGCGCCGCCGGGCTCAACTTCACCGGACCCGAGCGCCCGTCCGAACCGCAGACGCTCGCCGGGATGTCGGTGGTCGTGACGGGAACGCTCGAGAACTTCTCACGCGACATCATCGAGGAGACGATCAAGGCGCACGGTGGCAAGGCGCCGGGAAGCGTGTCCAAGAAGACGACCGCGGTGGTCGTGGGCGAGGCGCCGGGCGCGGCCAAGCTCACGAAGGCGCAGGAGCTCGGCGTCCCCATCCTCGACGAGGCCCAGTTCGTCCATCTACTCGAGACCGGCGAGCTCCCGTAGGTGTTTGTGCGGTTCTTCCGCGCGGCGTACGCGAGAAAGAACCGCACGAACGGACGGATTCATCAGGTGACGTTGAAGCACCAACGGGTCGGCGGGACGTCTTCCTGGGTGCCGTCGAGTCGGTAGATGTCGGCCTCGACGCAGTTGCGACCGCCGGGCAGCTTCGGGATCACCTTCCCGGGGCCGGGCGTGAAGATCACCTGGTTCAGTTCGGGGCGGATCTGCACCTGATCGTCGGGGATCGTCACACCGTTGACGACGAGCGATGCGCTGTAGGGCGTCGTGAGGTCGATCAGGATCTGCGCCTGCGACAGCACGCTGCTCTCCGGTGACGGGGCCTGCAGCTCGACGACCGTTTTCGGCGCGCCACTGACCGACGGCTCCTCCTTGTCACCGCGCTCGGTGTGCTGCGCGGCGACCACCAGAGCGCCGAAGCAGGCGAGGATCACGAGCGTGGTGAGGAAGCGACGAACGCGACGCCGCGTCGGACTCTCGTCCTCGTCGTCGACAGGCCGCGGCGGCGTAGGTGTCGGTGCGGTCACGACAGCTTCGGGAGATCGGGCGACGGGAACGACGCGATGGACACCATCAACAAGACGATCACAGCGATCGCCACGAGCGCCAATGCGCCCCGCACGGCCAGTGCACCATCGCCCGCGATGGCGGCGACGACGGTCATCCCCTCGAACGCGAGCAACCCGAGCACGCTGCCGGCTGACATTCGGAGCGCGCCGCGGGCGAACACGAACTGCATCGCCACCACCACCATGAGCCCGACCCGAAGGCCGATCGTCAACTCGCTGCGCCCGGCCACGTACGCGAGCTCGACGGCGGTCTGCAACACGATCACGTTGACCGCCCACACCAGTGGACGCGGTCGCGCTGCGGTCAAACGGTTTCCTCGACGAACAGCCGCGCCAACCGCCGGTTCATCACCTCGATGCGAGTCTGCAGCTCGCTGTCGGGCATCCCGTCCCGAATGCCTTCGATCACCTTCCACACGCGTGGGTACACGATGGCGTCGATCTGCACGCGCAATCCGCTGGGCACATCTGCGAGTCGGGTGCGGATGTTCACGGCATCAAGGAAGCGACCGAGGCGGTCGGGAAGCGGATCGCCGGTCAATTCCGACTCGGTGTTGAGCCGATCGACCATGGCACTGCAGTGCTCGTTGCTCCACAGATGGCCGAGACGGACGAACTCCTCCAGCTCGTCCGCAACCTCCATGCGCATGGCGCCATACTCGCGCTAGCTACCCTTGCTCGGTGGTCGTCTCGCGGATGACCGACCAGATCGGTCGGGTGTTGAGCGGGCGCTACCGGCTCATTGCGCCCATCGGCACTGGCGCGTCCGCGCTCGTGTACCTGGCCGATGACACCCGGTTGCGCCGCCGCGTCGCGGTCAAGCTGCTGCACCAGGCGCTCGCCGAAGACGAAGCGTTCCTCCGTCGCTTCCGAGCCGAAGCGCAAGCCGCGGCTGCGCTGAACCATCCGCACGTGCTCGCGGTCTACGACTGGGGTGACGACGAACGCGAGCCATACCTCATCACCGAGTACCTCGGCGGCGGCAGCCTGCGGGCGATGCTCGACGCCGGCAAGCGTCTGTCGCCGGCGCAGTGCCTCATGGTCGGCCTCGAGGCGGCGCGCGGGCTCGAGTACGCGCACACGCGTGGCTTCGTGCATCGCGACATCAAGCCGGCCAACCTCCTCTTCGGTGACGAAGGTCGCTTGCGCATCGGCGACTTCGGTCTTGCCCGCGCGCTCGCAGAAGCGGCATGGACGGAACCGACCGGGGCAATGGTCGGCACGGCGCGGTACGCGTGTCCCGAGCAAGCGCGCGGCGAACCGGCCACCGGCAAGGGTGACGTGTACTCGCTCGCGCTGGTACTGATCGAGGCAGTCACCGGACAGGTGCCGTTCGCGACCGACACGACGATCGCCACGTTGATGGCGCGAGTCGACAAGCCGGTCGAGGTTCCCGAGGCACTCGGACCACTCAGGGGCGTGCTCGCGCGTGCCGGTCGTCCGGATCCTGCCGACCGCCCCGATGCGGGTGAGTTCGTGGTCGGGTTGCTGGCGGCGGCAGAGGACCTCGATCGTCCCGCGCCGCTGCCGCTCGCAGGCGCGACCACCGACCCGTCCGACATCACCGTCGTCGACCGTGACCCCACGCTGCTGCCGCCGCCGACGACGACCGAGCCGCAGACGGAGTCGGCTGCACCGCCACCGGTTGTCGACGCGCCCCCGCGTCGCCGGCGCCGCTGGCCGTGGATCATCGCTGCGATCTTCACGGTGCTCGCGCTCGTCGCCGGTGCGGCGTTCGCGTGGAACACGCTGCTCGTACCGAGCCACAAGGTGCCGAAGCTCGTCGACCTCACCGAGCAGCAAGCGACCCAACTCATCCAGGCGAACCACTGGAACGTGCGCCGCCTCGAGGCCCGCAAGGACGGCTCGACCAAGGGCAACGTCATCGCGCAGGACCCCGCGGACGGCAAGGACCTCGAAGAGAAGAAGACGGTCACGATCACGGTCTCGCTCGGCAACACGCTCGTGAGCGTGCCGGCCGACCTCGCCGGCAAGTCGGTGGAGGACGCCGCCGCCGAGTTGCAGGCCACCGGACTCACGCTCGGCCAGCAGACCGCGCAGAACGACGAAACCGTGCCCGAGGGCGCGGTGATCAGCCTCGATCCGAACACGCCGCCGCAATTGCCGAAGGGTGAGCCCGTCAACGTGGTCGTGTCAGGGGGACCGCAGCCGCGCACTGTTCCCGATATCGCACCCACGACGCCGTTCGACCAAGCAGCGAAGGCGATCAAGGACCTGCAGCTCGTCCCACAACGAAAGGACGACTTCAGCGACACGGTTCCCGAAGGTCAGATCATCGGGACCGATCCGCCCGCGGGCAAGCAGGTCGCGCGAGGTTCGACCGTGACGATCGTGGTGTCGAAGGGACTCCCGACGATCCCCAACGTCGCGAACTCGTCGGTCGCCGACGCGACTGCCGCGCTGCAAGCCGCGGGCTACAGCGTCGCGGGTGTGCAGGGCAACCCGTCGCGCACCGTCGTGGGTACGAATCCGCCCGCCGGCACACGCGCGAGCAAGGGCACCCCCGTCACGATCATCACGCGCAGTTAGCGACCTCTCTGACCGACGCCATAAGGTCTCTTCATGGGGGTCCTGGACGGTCGCGTCGCCATCATCACCGGAGCGGGTCGCGGCCTCGGCCGTGAGCATGCGCTGCTGTTCGCGGCGGAAGGCGCCAAAGTCGTCGTCAACGATCTCGGTGGCGCGCCCGACGGTGGGGGATCTGATCAGACCGCGGCACAACAAGTCGTCGCGGAGATCGAGACGATGGGCGGATCGGCGATCGCGAATGCCGACGACGTCGCGGACTGGGACGGCGGCAAAGCACTGATCGATGCCGCAATCGATGCGTTCGGACGACTCGACGTGCTCGTCAACAACGCCGGCATCCTGCGCGACCGCGTCCTCATCAACATGAGCGAGGCGGAGTGGGACGATGTCGTGCGCGTGCACATGAAGGGCCACTTCGTGCCGACGCGGTGGGCGGCGACGTACTGGCGAGAGCAGGTGAAGGCCGGTGAGGACGTCAAGGCGAACCTGATCCACACGTCGTCGACATCCGGTCTGCTCGGCAACCCCGGTCAGACCAATTACGGCGCGGCCAAGGCCGGCATCGGTTCGTTCTCGATCATCTGCGCCAAGGAGCTCGCCCGCTACGGCGTGCGCTCCAACTGCATCGCACCGGCCGCCCGCACCCGGCTCACCGAAGCCACGCCCGGTCTCGGCGAGATCGTGAAGCCGCCGGAGGACGCCGAGACGTTCGACGTGTGGGATCCCGCCAATGTGTCGCCGCTCGTGGCCTACCTCGCGACGGCGGACTGCCCGTTCACGGGCGAGACCTTCTACGTCCAAGGCGGGACCGTGAAGCTCATGGACCCGTGGCGCATCGGCGACGGCGTCGAGCGGCCCGAGCGGTGGACGGTCAACGGCCTCCGCGACGCACTCGCCAAGTTCGTTCCCGAGGTGTGACAGACACCCGTTGACGGGCGCCGCGGTTCATGATCTGATTCGGACCATGTCGAACCGCTACCTCGAGGGCAACTTCGCGCCGGTCTCAGAGGAGACCACGAGCGTCGATCTCACCATCACCGGCTCGCTGCCCGAGTGGCTCGACGGCCGTTACCTGCGCAACGGACCGAACCCCATGAACACCGACCCGGAGACCTATCACTGGTTCACGGGTCACGGGATGGTGCACGGCGTGCGCCTGCGCGATGGCAAGGCGCAGTGGTACCGGAATCGGTACGTGCGATCCGAAGCGGTCGCCGCCGAGTTGGGCGAGACGTGGCGAAGCGGTCCGGTGCACGGGGGCATGGACTTCGCCGCGAACACCAACGTGATCGGTCACGCGGGTCGCACGTTCGCGATCGTCGAGGCGGGCGCTCGCCCGTACGAGCTCGACGAGGAGTTGAAGACGCTCGGCCCTTGCGATCTCGACGGCACCCTGCCTGGCGGCTACACCGCTCATCCGAAGCGTGACCCGCAGACCGGCGAGCTGCACGCGGTGTCCTACTTCTGGGGCTGGGGCAACAAGGTGCAGTACACAGTGATCGACCGCGATGCGCGCGTGCGCAAGGTCGTCGACATCGAAACGACCGGCAGCCCGATGCTGCACGACATGTCACTGACCGACACGTACGCGGTGGTGTACGACCTTCCGGTCGTGTTCGACGTCGACCTCGCAATGAGCGGCGCGTCGCTTCCGTACCGCTGGGACAACGAGTATCCGGCCCGCGTCGGGCTGCTCCCTCGTGACGGCGGTGCCGACGACGTCAAGTGGTTCGACGTCGAGCCGTGCTACGTGTTCCATCCCCTCAACGCCTACGACGACGGCGATCGTGTCGTCATCGAGCTGTGCCGCTTCGAGCGGATGTTCGACGCGGATGTCGTGCTCGGTCCCGATGGCCAGCCGCCGCGACTGGACCGCTGGACGATCGATCCTGCCGCCGGCAAGGTGATCGAGGAGACGATCGACGATCGTCCGCAGGAGTTCCCTCGCGTGGACGAGCGCGTCGTCGGCCGGCAGCACCGTTACGGCTACACGGTCCGCTTCGACGCCGGGTCCGACAACTTCGAGTTCTCCGGCGGATCGTTGTTGCGCCATGACCTCGTCGCCGACACGACCGACATCCACGACTTCGGTCCTGGCCGCGGTCCGAGTGAGTTCGTCATGGTGCCGTCCTCACCCGATGCGGGTGAGGATGACGGGGTGCTCATGGGTTACGTGTACGACGCGACGCGCGACGCAAGTGATCTCGTCATGCTCGACGCGCAACGACTCGAGACGGTGGCGACAGTGCAGTTGCCCGTGCGCGTGCCCTACGGGTTTCACGGCAACTGGATTGCCTCGTCGTAGCGAGCACGCGAATTGTGCGTTAGTTGTCGGGAGAGCTGCTCATGGCCGTCGCCGATTCGGATCGCGTGAGTTAGAGTTCGAAGCAACGTCCGTCGGGTTCGCTGGGGCGGTCCTGCTGGACGCGGTGTTCCCCAGCCGCCGCGATGAGGCAGCCGCCCCAGCAGAGTCGACGGGCGTTTTCGCGTCTGCTCGCCTGTAGTTTTCCGGTCCGTGCCCGGGCTGGACGATCTCTCTGTCGACGCGCCGGGCGCCGAGGAGCTGCAGATCATTCCGTGGCCGTTGCTGCTGCGGCGAAAGGTCACCAAGCGGGTGGAGGCGAGCCCTCGATACGAGTGGATCGTGCTGGCCACCGCGCTCTTCGGCCTGTTCTCGGTCGGCTTCACGATCACGATCCTGTCGAACTCGATCCCGCGGATCGCCCGCGATCTCCACTCGACGGAGAGCACGCTCACCTGGGTCGTCACCGCCCCGCTGCTGGCGTTCGCGGTCTTCGGCCCGGCGGCGGGCAAGCTCGCCGACCTTCGCGGGCAGCGGCGCGTCTACCTCTACAGCCTCGCTGGTGTGTGCGTGTTCGCCGCGCTCACCGCGCTCGCGCCGACCGCCGGATTGTTGATCGCGTTCCGTGCTGCGGGCGCGGCGATCGGCGCAGCCGAAGGTCCTGCGTCGCTCGCGATCATCAACCGCACGTTCCCGGCAGAGCGACGCGCGCAGGCGCTCGGTTGGTGGTCGATGGTGGGCGCAGGTGCTCCGGTGATCGGTGTGGTGGCCGGTGGTCCGGTGGTGCAGGCGTTCGGCTGGCGCTGGATCTTCATCGCGCAAGTGCCACTGACGATGGCGACCGTGTTCCTGGCGTCGGCGATCCTGCCCGAGGTCGAAGGCGACCCCCATGCGAAGTTCGACCTGCCCGGCGCGAGCGCGTTGGGGATCGGGGCGCTGGCGTTGCTCCTGGCGATCAACCAAGGACCGGTCAACGGATGGTCGAGTCCGTTCGTCGTCGGCGGTCTCGGCGTTGCGGTGATCGCCGGTGCCGCGTTCGTCACCATCGAGCGGCGCAGCGACCACCCGCTGCTCCCGTTCGGCTACCTCCGAAGACGCAACTTCAGCTTTCCCATCGCGACGCAGTTCTTCACGAACTTCGCGTACATGGGCGGCTTCATCATCACGCCTCTGTTCCTGCAGAACGAGTTCCACTACGACGAGACGCACACGGGTCTGCTGTTGATCGCGCGGCCACTGACGTTCGCGATCGCGGGACCGCTCGCGGGGTACCTCACGCTGGCGATCGGCGAACGCGTGTCGGCCACCGCCGGCGCGCTGGCCGTGACGGCATCGATGATCGCCCTCGCCCACGTCGCGCCCGGCAGCGCGGACATCGCGGTCATCTTCGGGCTCGCATTGTCCGGCGTCGGCATGGGGATGTCGTCCCCGGCGATGGCGGCGGCCGTCGCCAACGCAGTCGACGAGCAGGACCTCGGGATCGCGGGCGCGACCCAGCAGATGGTGAACCAGATCGGTGTCGTGCTCGGCATCCAGGTCCTTCAAGCCGTCCAGGTCGCTCGAGAGGGCTCGGTCGGCGGCGTCGCTGCCTTCCACGACGCCTACTTGGTCGGCGCCGTGGCCGCCGGTCTCGGGGTGATCGCCGCCTTGTTCGTGCGGCGCAGCCGGGAGCCGGCGTACGCGGCGCTCGCGATCACCTGACCCCGCGGGTGCGACCACGTCGATTGGTCGGCCCGTCACGGATCGTGCTTGGATGCAGGGACCGCTGGGGAAGGGACTGGGGTCATGGAGAAGCGAGAACCGAGCGAAGCAGCGCGCCTGTACGACCTGGCCACACGGACGGAGATCGAGGATCCCGAGTTCGTGCGCCGGCTGCGCCAAGGGCCGTACGGGCGGCTCCGCCAGGTTCGGAACCTCGCCGGGCTCACCGTCGTGTTGTTGCTGCTGATCGTCGTCGTGTCGGCACCGATGGCATGGACGCTGCTCGGTGCGGTCGTGGTGATGGGCCTCGCTCCCGCAGTCGCGGCCACGATGTACCTCACCGTGGTCCTCGATCGGAACGATCGGACCACACTCCGCCTCGTGCGCTGACCGCCGTACCGTGGCGAGATGCCACGGTGGTTGACGAGCGAGGTCGCTCGTTCGCTCGAGGGACCGTGGGGTGGGTCGGTCGAGACGCTCGTGTTCGGCCCCGACCGTGGCCCCGAGCAGATCGTGGAGCGCGTGGGCGCGGCGTGTGTCGACACCTGTGATGCCGAGCTCGTGGACGGTTTCTTGTACACGGTGTCGGTCGGCTGCGTGTTCGGGTGCGTGCTCGCCGACGGCCGACGGGTGGTGCTGAAGGCGTACCAGCCTCGCTGGACGTTGCCCTTCCTGGAGGCCGTTCGCGACGTGCAGCGCTCCGTTCACCGGCAGGGCGGCTTTCCGTGTCCCGAACCCCTCGGGGAGGTCGTCACCGTCGACGGAACCGTGTTCGTCGCCGAGCGCGAGCTGCCCGATCCGGGCGTGCACGCGGTGGACGCCGCGTGGGCCGGCGTGAGCGCCGCCGGCCTCGCCGAGTTGATCGATCGGTGTCGCGGCCTCGAAGCTCCGGGGCTCGCGCTGCACCCGCTGCGTGATCCGAGTGAGGGCTTGTTTCCCGAACCCCACAGCCCGATCTTCGACTTCGAAGCGACCGCAGCGGGCGCCGAATGGATCGACGAGCTCGCGCGTCGCGCCCTTGCGATCACCGCGGCCGACGACTCGCCGGACGTCATCGCGCACACGGACTGGGCCTGGCGCAACGTGCGCATCGACCACCGCGGGATCGTGGCCGTCTATGACTGGGACAGCCTCGCGCTCGTGAAGGAATGCATCGCCGTCGCGTCAGCGGCGGTCACCTGGTGCAAGACCGGCGAGCCCGACGACCACACGCCGACCGCCGACGAGATCGACGAATACATCGAGGCGTACGACGCCGCGCGACTCGCAGCGCCGAGTGCGTCGTTGCGGCGTCTGTCGCGCGCCGCCGCGGTGCGGAGCATGGCCTACACGGCGCGGTGCGAACATGCCCTCGACCCGTCCGAGGAACGATGGACCTCGACCCGCAACCGGCTCCGCGCCGACGCCGAGTCCCTCCTCAGACCCGTGTCGCCGTCATGAGCCACGCGCGCGCGGTTGACGGCGCAATGGTGATGTCGAACTCGGCCGCTTGGATCGAGTCGATCGACCATCCACTCGCGAACGACGCCCGCAGCTCGTCCTCGCGCACGCGTCGCGGTCCCCAGTCGCCGGGCTCCTGGTCGCTGAAGCAGGCGAGAAACAGATGGGTGCCAGGTCGTGACACGTCGCCCAACGACGACACGTACTGATCCCTCTGCTCATCGGTGAAGCAGTGGAACAAGCCGCTGTCGAGCACCGTGTCGAACACCTCGTCCAGTTCGCCCAGCTGCAAGGCGTCCATCGCGATGAATCGAACGGACAGCCCGCGGTCCTCGGCCTTGCGTTGTGCGATGCCGATGGCGCGACCCGAGATGTCGACGCCGGTTGCGTCCATGCCGCGTGCGGCGACCATCAACGCGTGCTCACCGGTTCCGCATCCCGCGTCGAGCACGCGGCCGCGAAGCTGCCCGGCGTCCGCAAGCGCGACGAACATCGGCTGCGGACGTCCGGTGTCCCACGGCAGCGGGCCGCTGCCGCTGTAGGCCTCGTCCCAGTCGTGGTCGGGCCGCTGACCCGCAGGCTCGGTCGATGCGCCAGTCACGTGCTGCCCGCCGCAGCGACGACTACTCGGTGATCTCTTTGATGCGGGCTGCGACTTCTTGCGCGGTCGGGTCGACCGGGCCGGACTGCATCGCCATGAGCTTCGTCATGTCGCCCTGCACCTTGATCTTGCCGGCCATGAAGGCCTGCATCCCGGCCTGCGGGTTCTGGTCGACGATGATCGCCTTGGCGGTGTCGTAGTCGAGCGTGACCGTGAGGTCCGGGTTGTCGAGATGACCGAGGTCGAGGTCGATGTCGCCACCGGAGGTGTCCATGTGGGCGTTCACCGTGCCGTCGCCGAAGGGCACATCGGTGATCACCTGGTTCATCCGCACTGCGTGCGCCGGAGGATTGCCCTTGCCCGAGAACTCCTCGCGAACCTTCTTGGCCTCGGCAATCCATTCGTCAGTCAGAAACTTGTACGGCAACGCACTCTCCCCTTCGTGTCGGTGACAGGGGCACGCTAGCCGCGGGCGGCGGGCTCGATCGCAGTCTCCGCAGGCCCACTGCGACTTCCGTCGCGCTCGATGGAGCGGGCGATCTCGTCATCCGCGGCGAGGGAGCGCACGACCCACCGGCCGACGAATTGGGCGAGCTCGTCGATCGGCACGTCGCTTCGTCCCGTGCGATGGAAGTGGCTGTACAGGCCGACGATCCCGACGACCCCGCGGGCCAACAAGAGGGGATCGTCGTCGCGGATGAGTCCGGCGGCGATGCCCTCTCGGATGAGTGTGGCGACATCGTTCACGTGCACCTCGGTACCGGTGCGCAAGACGTCGACGAAGCGCCGGTCGAGGTTCTCCACCTCGAGCAACGAGAAGAACGGGGCGTTGATCGCCATGAACCGAACCGACGATTCACACCCCTGACGGATTCGAGTGAGGGCGTCGGCATCCGGGTCGATCGACTCGCCCTGCGACCGGCGCAGCCGCAGCCGGATGTCCTCGGCGAGCTCGCGGAACAGCTGCTCCTTGTTCTCGAAGTACCAGTAGAAGAGGCCCTTGGCGACGCCCGCGGCACGAACGATGTCGATGACGCGCGTGTCGGCGTAGCCGCGCTCGGCGAAGAGCTGCGCGGCGCAGTCGAGCAGCTGCTGCTTGCGCTCGGCACCCTGCGCCGTCAGACGACGCTCGTCCTCCACGACGCGAGTGGATCACCTGCCTGACCAGCGGGTCAATGCGGTTGCGGCGTCGCCCTTTAAGATCGTCGCACTATGCCGGCCGGGAACAGAGCGGAACGCTTGGCGAGCCACGAGCGCAACCCGAAGTGGCAGAACCCGCCGTTCATGATCGACATGTCGATTTGCATCAATTGCGACACTTGCATCCGCCACTGCCCGACGCAGTTCGGTGCGATCTTCAACCACGGCATCGACGTGATCATCATCCCCGAGCTCTGCTCCGGTTGTGAGAAGTGCCTGCCGCCGGTGTGCCCGGTCGACTGCATCGTGCCCGACCCGGACTGGACGCCCGCGTCGGACGAGTGGTGGGCCGAGCCGTCTCGCGACGACCCGTATAAGTAGCTTGCGGGCGAGCGCGGCGGTCGGCGCTGCGCAGAACGAAAGGCGAACACCATGGCTCGACGTTGGTTCCGACGCGCCCTTCCCATCGTGATCACCGCAGTGGTCGTCGCGCCCGCGGCTGCCTACGCCTTCAACGATGTGCCGTCTGATTCGCCGCACAAGGACGGCATCGCATACGTCGACTCGGCGAACATCACGCACGGTTGTGACAACCAGGGCAACTACTGCCCCGACAACCCCGTCACACGCGCCCAGATGGCGACGTTCCTGTATCGCGCCTCCGGGAACGATCCGGCAACGGCGCCGAGCGTGAACGCGGCCAAGGTCGGCGGCAAGACCGCGGCTGAGTTGCAGGGCGCGCAAGGCCCGCCAGGCGTGTCGGGGTACGTGCTGACGCAGAAGCAGGCGACGTCGCAATCGGTGAGCGAGTTCACCTTCGACATCTCGTGTCCGACCGTCGGCCAGAAGGCTCTCGGCGGGGGCGGCAACCAGCAAACGAACTTCGTGCTGTCGGCGAGCTACCCCGACGCGGGTGGCGGCTGGCACGTCGTGTGGTCGTCGCTCGACGGCGCGAACCACACGTTTGCCGGAACGGCGTACGTCATCTGCGCCAACGTGGGCTGACCGAAGACATCTACGCTGCGGCCGTGACCGCAGCGATCATTCCTGGAGCCGAGCCCGAGAGCATCGACGGAGGTCCGCACGGAGCGCTCGTCCTCCACGGCTTCACCGGCAACTGCAACTCGATGCGCGGGGTCGCGCACGCGCTCGCCGCGGCGGGCTTCGCGGTCGAGTTGCCGTTGCTGCCGGGCCACGGCACCACCGTCGAGGACATGAACACGACGTCGTGGAGCGACTGGTCGGCAGCCGCGGAGGAAGCCCTCGAGAAGCTCGAAGCGCGGGTGCCGGGCAAGGTCGTCGTGACGGGCCTGTCGATGGGCGGCTCGCTGACCGGCTGGCTCGGCACGCGCCACCCCGAGGTTGCGGGCCTCGCGTTCGTCAACGCGGCGATCAGCGTCCCCGAAGAGATGCGCGCCGGCGTGCAAGCCCTGCTCGACGCCGGCGAGGAGTACATGGACGGGATCGGCTCGGACATCGCCGATCCCGAGAGCACCGAGAGCGCCTACCAGCAGACCCCGCTGAAGCCGTTGCTGTCGCTGCTCGAGGTCGAGCAGGCGATCCTGCCCGACCTCGGCAACATCACGTGTCCGTCGCTCATCATCACGAGCCGGCAAGACCACGTCGTGCCGCCCGAGAACAGCGACGTGCTGGCCGGAAAGGTGGCCGGGCCGGTCGAGCGCATCTGGCTCGATCGCAGCTACCACGTCGCCACGTTGGACTACGAGAAAGACGTCATCGAAGCCGCAATCGTCGACTTCGCCCGTCGGGTGACTGCCTAGGCTGACCCACCCATGCCTTCGATCTCTCGTGACGACGTCGCGCACGTCGCCCGACTCGCACGGCTCGAGCTGACGGACGAGGAGCTCGAGCTGTTCACCTCACAGCTCGCCGCGGTGCTCGATCACGCGGCGGATGTCGAGGCGCTCGACGTCGCCGACGTCCCGCCGACGATGCACCCGTATCCACTCCGCAACGTCACCCGGCCCGATGAGGTGCGACCGAGCGTCGATCGCGAGGAGGTCCTCGCGCAGGCGCCGTCGGCGGAGGACGGACGTTTCAAGGTGCCGCCGATACTCGGCGAGGAACCGTGAGCGCCGCGGAGATCGCGGCCGCGGTCCGCTCGAAGCAGCGCAGCGCGGTGGAGGTGCTCGACGAGCATCTCGCCCGGGTGCGCGACCGGGAAGCCGAGATTCACGCGTTCAACCTCGTGATGGAGGACCAAGCCCGGGCCGACGCGGCTGCGATCGATCGGCGCGTTGCATCCGGAGACGACCCCGGCCCCCTCGCGGGCGTTCCCGTCGCGCTCAAGGACAACTTCGCGACGCGCGGGGTGCCGACGACGTGCTCCTCGCGCATCCTCGAAGGTTGGTGCCCGCCGTACGACGCAACCGTGGTCGAGCGGTTGCGCGCCGCCGGTGCGGTGATCGTCGGCAAGACGAACCTCGACGAGTTCGCGATGGGTTCGTCCACCGAGAACTCGGCGTTCGGGCCGACGTGCAACCCGCACGACACGGGTCGCGTGCCGGGCGGATCGAGCGGCGGCAGTGCGGCCGCCGTTGCCGCCGGTTTCAGCGCACTTTCGTTCGGGTCGGACACCGGTGGCTCGATCCGTCAGCCCGCGGCGTTCTGCGGGGTGGTCGGCGTGAAGCCCACGTACGGGCGGGTGTCGCGCTACGGCCTCGTCGCGTTCGCGTCGAGCCTCGACCAGATCGGACCGTTCACGTCCACCGTCGAAGACGCGGCCCTGAGTCTCGAAGTGATCTCCGGTCACGACCCGATGGACACGACTTCGATTCCCGAGCCGGTGCCGTCGTACCGCGAGCACCTGCGCGAAGGCGTCGAGGGCGTGCGCGTCGGACTCATCCGCGAGTTCTTCGAAGCCGAAGGATTGTCGCCGGACGTCGAACGTCGCACCCGCGAGGCGGCCGCCGCGCTCGAGCAGGCCGGTGCCAAGGTCGAGGAAGCTTCGGCCCCGTCGACGATCTACGGGCTCTCGGCGTACTACCTCATCGCACCCGCAGAAGCGTCGAGCAACCTCGCGCGCTACGACGGCGTGCGCTACGGACTGCGGGTCGACGCGGCCACGACGGCGGAGATGAACACGAAGAGCCGCACGGCGGGCTTCGGTGCCGAGGTGAAGCGCCGCATCATGCTCGGCACGTATGCGTTGTCCGCCGGCTACTACGACGCCTACTACGGCAAGGCGCAGCGCGTTCGCACGTTGATCCTGCGCGACTTCGATCGCGCCTACGAGCGCTTCGACGTGCTGCTCGGCCCGACCGCGCCGTCCACCGCGTTCGCCTTCGGTGCCAAGGCTGACCCTCTGGCCATGTACCTGAACGACGTCTTCACGATCCCGTCCAACCTCAGCGGCCATCCGGCGATGTCGGTGCCGTTCGGTGCCGGCGACGACGGTCTACCGGTCGGGGTGCAGGTGCTGGCGCCACCGCTGCAAGAGTCGATGATGCTGCGGGTGGCCGCGGCACTCGAAGCCGCGGCGGCCTGATGACCTGGCAGCTCCGGTCCGTCGATCCTGCCCTCGAGCGGACATGGATCGACAACGGATGGTGGACGGACGAGTCACTGGGTCACCTGTTGCACGCCGGCCTTCGCGAGCACGGCGAACAGCCCTTCGACGTGCGCTCGGCGATACGTCCGTCGGCGTCGACGTTCGAAGACATGCGCGTACAGGCGCTCACGTTGGCGCGCGGTCTGCGCGACCGCGGCGTCCGAGCCGGCGACGTCGTCGGGTTCCAGCTGCCCAACTGGGTCGAGGCGGGCTACGTCTTCTACGCGGCCTCGTTCCTCGGCGCGGTCGTCATGCCGATCGTGCACTTCTACGGTCCGAAGGAAGTCGGCTACATCCTCACGACGACGCCGCCCAAGGCGTTCGTCACGTTCGACCAGTTCGGCGCGTTGAGCGGGACGCGGACGTTGCTCGCGTCGGGCGCACCCCTGCCGGAGCTCGTCGCGGTCGTCGGCGACGATCCGGCGGGCTTCGAGCCGCTCGATGCGTGGTTCGGCGATCCGCCCCTCGACGAGCCGGCGACAGTCGACGCGTCCAGTCCCGCGCTCGTCGCGTACACCTCGGGCACGACCGCCAACCCGAAGGGCGTGATCCACACGCACCGCACGATCGGCTTCGAAGTGCGCCAGCTCGGCGCGGCACAGCCGTCGAAGGCGCCGCCGGGGATCGTCGGTGCGCCTGTCGGCCACGGCATCGGCATGCTCGCCGCGCTATTGATCCCGGTGCTTCGCGGGGGAGCGATCCACCTGACGGACGTCTGGGACCCGGGCGCCGTGCTCGAGCAGATGGCGACGGAAGGGCTGATGTCGGGGACCGGCGCGACGTACTTCCTGACGTCGCTCCTCGACCATCCGAGCTTCGACCCGGAGGTGCACCTGCCCCTGATGCGCTACATCGGGCTCGGCGGTGCTGCGGTTCCGGCGGCAGTCGCCGATCGGGCGACGAAGCTCGGTATTTCGATCGTGCGCATGTACGGCTCGACCGAGCACCCCTCGATCACCGGCTGCGTGCACGACGATCCGCTGGAGAAGCGCGCCGGTACGGACGGAGCGCCGTTGCTCGGGTGCGAGATCCGTTTGGCGGACGACGGCGAGATCGAGAGCCGCGGCCCTGATTGCTTCGCCGGCTACACGGACCCGGCGCTGACCGCGTCGGTGTTCGACGACGATGGCTGGTACCGCACCGGCGACATCGGAGTGCTCGACGCTGACGGTTACTTGTCGATCACCGACCGCAAGAGCGACGTCATCATCCGCGGTGGCGAGAACATCAGTGCCGCCGAAGTCGAAGGAGTGCTTGCCAGGATCGACGGCGTGTTGGAGTGTGCGGTCGTCGCGGCACCGGACAACCGTCTCGGTGAGCACGCCTGCGCGTTCGTGCGCGGCACCGCGCCGTCGTTGGAAGAGTTGCGTGAGGCGATGGCGAACGCGGGCCTCGCCCGTCAGAAGTGGCCGGAGGAGGTACGTGTGATCGACGACTTCCCGCGTACGCCGTCGGGCAAGATCCAGAAGTTCCTGTTGCGCAAGCAGCTGCGCGAGGAGGCATCGTCGTGACCAACGCGCTCGAAGGGTGGGAGATCGTCATCGGGCTCGAGGTGCACTGCGAGCTCGCGACGCAGACGAAGTTGTTCTGCGGTTGCCCGAACCTCTTCGGTGACGAGCCGAACACCAACGTCTGCCCGGTGTGCCTCGGGCTGCCGGGATCGCTGCCCGTGTTGAACGAGAAGGCGGTCGAGCTCGCCATCCGCCTCGGGCAGGCGCTGCACTGCACCGTGAAGCCGAGCGTCTTCGCGCGGAAGAACTACTTCTATCCCGACATGCCGAAGGACTATCAGGTCTCGCAGTACGACCTGCCGACGAACGTCGACGGGTACCTCGATCTTCCGAGTGGCAAGCGCGTCGGCATCGAGCGCGCGCACATCGAGGAGGACACCGGCAAGAACACCCACATCGGCGTCAGCGGTCGCATCCACGCCGCGGAGTACTCGCTCGTCGACTACAACCGCGCCGGCATCCCGCTCGTCGAGATCGTGAGCCGCCCTGATCTGCGATCCGCTGACGACGCGAAGGAGTACGTCAACGAGCTGCGCGCGATCTTGCTGGCGACCGGCGTGTCCGACGCGAAGATGGAAGAGGGCTCGATGCGCGTCGACGCCAACGTGTCGGTGCGGCGCGACGGTGACGCCGAGCTCGGCAAACGTTGTGAGATCAAGAACCTGAACTCGGTGCGTTCGCTCGGACGAGCGATCGAGTACGAAGCGGCGCGCCAGGTCGACCTCATCACCGCCGGCGATCGCGTACACCAGCAGACACGACACTGGGACGAAGACGCCGGACGCACCCGCGAGGGACGCAGCAAAGAAGAAGCCGAGGACTACCGGTACTTCCCGGAGCCGGATCTCGTGCCGCTCGATCCGGAGCCGGACTTCCTCGAACGCATCGCCGCGTCGATGCCACCCTTGCCGAGTGACCGCCGCGCGCGGCTGGCGGAGGCCGCGGGCGTCGAGCCGACCACGATGGGCGTCGCCGTCGCGGTGTCCCGCGGGTTGGACGATCTGGCACGCGCCGCGATCGACGAGAAAGGCGATCCCGCGCGGGTGCTGACACACGTCGAGCACAACCTCGCCGTCGAGGGCGCCGCGGCCGTCGAGCCGGGCGCACTGGCCAAGCTCACGCGCATGGAGGTCGACGGCGCGTTGACGGCGACGCAGGCGAAGACCGTGCTCGCCGAACTGGTGGAGAACGGCGGCGACCCCGAATCGATCGCCAAGGCCAAGGGCTTCGAGGCGATGGACACGTCTGCGCTCGAGTCGGCGATCGACGACGTCATCGCTGCCAACGCCGACGTGTGGGCCAAGTACGTGGCCGGAAACGACAAGGCCGTCTCCGCGCTGACGGGACAGGTCATGAAGGCGACGAAGGGGCAAGCGGACGGCAAGGCCGTCAATGCCATATTTCAGGAGCGCAGGGCCGCGTCCAAGGGCTAGACCGGCGACTCGTGGCGTACGAGATCGTCGACATCAACCCGGACAACCTCGAGCAACTGGCGCGTGTCGCGCATGTCGCATTCGGTGACACCTTCAAGCCCGAGCGGCTGGAGGACGAGCAGGCCGTGGTCGAGTACGACCGCATGCTCGGCGTCGCCGACGGCGCCGACCTCGTCGCCAGCGCGGGGGTGTACTCCTTCGACCTGACCTTGCCCGGCAACGCGATCGTGCCGATGGCGGGCGTGACGTGGGTGTCGTGCCTGCCGAGCCACCGGCGTCGAGGGATCCTCACACAGATGATGCGACACCAACTCGACGACGTCGCGTCGCGTGGCGAAGCGCTCGCCGGCCTGGGTGCGTCCGAGGCGGTGATCTACAACCAGTTCGGCTACGGCGTCGCGTCGCAGTACGCGTCGGCCAGGATCCGCAAGTCGAGGGCGCGCCTGCGGACGGGATCGTCCGCGGGGGGCCGGATGCGCATGGTCTGGGAGGACGAGCGGCTCAAGGTCCTCGCGCCGATCTTCGACGAGTGGCGCCGGCAGCGTCCGGGGGCGGTGAACCGCACGGATGGCCGGTGGGAGGTCATCCTCCGCGATCGCGAGTACGAGCGCCACGGCGCGTCGACCTGGTTCTTCGCGGTCCACGAGGACGACACGGGGCGTCCGGACGGCTACGTCGGCTACCGCATCAAGGGTGACGACGACGACTACCGAACGGTCGTCGTCGAAGAGCTGGTCGCCATCGATCCCGAGGTCGAGCTCTCGCTGTGGGAATTCGTGTTCGGCGTGGATCTGACGGACACCGTCGAGGCACGCGTCGATTCACTCGACTCGCAGTTGCCGTGGCGGCTCGCCGACCAGCGCGCGTACCAGTACACGCTCGTCCACGACCATCTCTGGTTGCGGGTCATGGATGCCGAGGCGGCCCTGTCGGCGCGCACGTACTCGACCGAGGATTCGTTGGTGCTCGAGCTCGTGGACCCGTTCCGGCCCGATGGTGCGGCGGCGGGCCGGTTCCGCGTGGCGGGGGGCCCGGACGGCGCGACGTGCGAGCGCGAGACGTCGGCGAGTGCAGACATCACGGTTCCGGTCGAAGCGCTCGGCAGTGCCTACATGGGTACGGTCCGCTGGACGACGCTCGCCGCCGCGAACCGCGTGTCAGGTTCGCCCGACGCGCTGCGCCGTGCCGACGCGATGTTCGCGTCCACGCCGCTCCCGTTCTGCAACACCGACTTCTGACCAACTCACTCGAAATCCTGTGCATAGCGACACATTTCTGTGTCGCTATGCACAGGAATTGCCGCCGGTAAGGTCCATCGGTGGCACGGCGGTCACTGATCCACCATCGCGACTTCGGGTTCCTGTGGGCGGGACAGACGGTCAGCCGCATCGGCACCGAGGTGAGCGTTCTCGCCATCCCGCTCATCGCGATCGAGGTGCTGCACGCGACGACGTTCCAAGTCGGCGCGTTGACCGCGGTCGAGACGTTGCCGTTCCTGTTGGTCGGCCTGCCGGCGGGTGCGTGGGTCGACCGCATGCGTCGGCGGCGCGTGCTGATCGTCGCCGACATCGGCAGGCTGGTTGCGCTCGGCTCGATCCCCGTCGTGCACTCGGTCGGGACGCTCACCCTCGCGCAGCTCTTCGTCGTCGCGTTCGGGGCCGGTGTGCTCACCGTGTTCTTCGACGTCGCCTATCAGTCGTACCTCCCCGAGCTCGTCACCAACGAGCAGCTCGTCGAGGGCAACGCGAAGCTCGCGGGAAGCGAGTCGGTCGCCCACGTCATCGGCCCCGGCATCGCGGGCGCGCTGATCAGCTGGGTCGGGGCCGTCACTGCGGTGCTCGCCGACGCGTTGAGCTACGCCGTCTCGTTCGTCTGCTTGATCTTCATCCGGACGCCGTCCGAGGAACCGGAGCGCGCTCCCGATCGCCGGAGCCTCGTCTCCGACATCCGTGAAGGACTCGTGTTCGTGTGGCACGAGACCCGCATCCGCGCCGTCGCGTTCTGCACCGCGACCTCGAATCTGTTCTCGGGCGTGCTGACCGCGGTGATCCTGCTCCTGATGACTCGGGTGCTCGGCTTCAGCGGCGGGACCATCGGCCTGGTCTTCGCCATCAGCGGGCTCGGAGCGGTCCTCGGCGCGGTCGTCGCACCTTGGTTGGCGCGTCGGTTCGGCGTCGGTCCCGCGATCCTCTGGTCGATCGTCGGCGGCAGCGTCGGCCCGTTCCTCATCGCCGCAGCGACCGGGTCGCTCGCTGCGGCCGAGATCGCGCTCGGGTTCGCCATCATCGGCGGGACCGGCGTCGCCTACAACATCAACCAGGTCAGCGTGCGCCAGGCCTTGTGCCCGCGCCGCTTGCAGGGCCGGATGAACGCGAGCGTGCGGTTCCTCGTGTGGGGAACCCTTCCACTCGGCGGCTTCCTGGGCGGCGCACTCGGATCGTGGATCGGTATCCGCAACACCCTGTGGGTCGCCGCCGTCGGCCAGGGACTCGCCTTTCTGTGGCTCCTGCCGTCGCCGATTCCCCGAATGCGCGAGATGCCTTCAGGACCCGACGCAATAGCCTCCATCCATGCCTGATCCGATGAAGCCCCGCAGCTACGAGGTCACCGACGGCGACGAACGCGCCCCCGCACGAGCGATGTTGCGGGCGATCGGCATGACCGACGACGACTGGGGCAAGTCGCAGATCGGCGTGTGCTCGTC